>JAXMJH010000092.1:0-79387 GCA_034376725.1 Lysobacteraceae bacterium
CGTGGCGCTTCAACCGCCGATTCCGCCTCGACGTGCTGGTACCGCGCCTGCTCGTCGCCATCGCGCGCTGCAAGCCGTGGTCGGAGCGCAAACTGCGCGATGTGCCGGTCTTTGCTGGCTGAGGTATGGCGCTAATCAGGATATTACATTGGCCGTTGCAGGATTATTTTTGATAGTACTCACTGCATTTAAAATGGCTGGATGGGCCTGCCCATTTTGATCCTTTAGGCCACACAGTTCTGGCTCGTCGACCGGGTAGAAGGCCAGTACGGTGCTATTAGACGGGTCTCCTGGCACCAGGAATTGTCGCGCCAACAGTTCATCTACGAATGCGGACCAAAGATTTGCCGCATTAGCGCGCAGCCTGAATGGACAATCACTCACACTTCCGGATCCCACATCAAACAAAAAGGACTCAACTGAAACAATTGCTTTTACACCACGTGACTTTGCATCAGAAAGCTCTCGCATAATTTCCGCAGACGCCACATTCGGATCAGACAGACCCGCCCATACATGCGTGACATTTGTGTGATCGTAATTCTCTGAAACAAACGTATTATTAGCAAAGTACGCAAAAACTTTGGTATCTGTCTGCGCCAAAGAAACTGCGGAGATCGTGACCATCGCCGCAAGTGCTAGAATTCTTATGTAAAGTTTCAGATTCTCGCGAGTACAATTCTTCCTGTTCATCTCTTTTTTCTCCTGATTGTGCGTACGTGCAACAGCTAGTGAACGTCTAATCAAAACGCCGAACAACGTCGCCATTGCGTTCTCGCGCTGCTTTTTTTCGGTTGCTCGCCACAAGAAGCTAGAAAGGCACCGATATCGGGCGATTTCGAGCTGGTTTTGGCGATTGTTTCCTCCTTTCGGGTACGACTACCCCGCGTTGGCTAATAACTTTGGTCGCTTCATCCACAGATTCGCCAGCGCGAACAGCGTCGTCACCTGCGCTGCATTCTTCGCCAGGCCTTGTAGCGCACCATCCGATAGCCGAACTGGCGCTTGATCACCCGAAACGGGTGCTCCACGCGGGCGCGTACCCGCGCTGAAAAGCCGGCAGATCGGCGCGACGTGGTACGGGTGCTCCACGCGGGCGCGTACCCGCGCCTTCAAGGTCTCGTACGCTTGTACCGCTTCCTTGTAAGGGCCTTCGATCAACGCAGCCACCACGCTGCGCTTCTCGGCGATGTGCCAAGCCATTGCGTCGGCGTCATCCACCCGCTTCGCTGCGCCGGTATAGCCGGCATCGCCGTACACCGTGGTTTCCTCGCCGTGCAGCAGATTCGCCACCTCGGTCACGTCCGCCGCATTCGCGGCCGTCGCCGTCACCGTGTGCACCACGCCGGTGTGCACGTCCACACCAATATGCGCCTTGTGCGGCCTCGCTGCGCTCGTGACCGCATCCGCTGCGCGGACCGGCACTGCGTGCCGTCCTTCGCCCTTCGGGCTTGTCATCCCGAAGTGCCACTGGTTGCCCTTCTTGGTCTGGTGCATCTCCGGGTCGCGGGCAGCGTCCCGGTTCTTGGTCGAACTCGGCGCGGCAATGATGGTGGCGTCCACCACCGTGCCCTTTCTCAGCAGCAGGCCGTGATCTGCCAGATAGTCGTTTACGGCCGTCAAGTTCGCAAGCGCCTCGCCGTGCCGGCTCAGCAGGCAATGAAACGCAAGGATCATGGATCGGCCCGGGAAAACATCTTCGTTAAAGTCGTCGTCTACGATGCACTTCACCCATTCGACCTGGGAATGCGCCTCGTCGGTCGTCGGAAAGTTGTGGCCGCAAGGCTGCCGCAGGAAGTGAATCCGCAGCATTGACGACAGCCCGGGTGGCTGACCGTCGAAAAAGCGGGGTCGGGTCCAGCTCCGGTTTGCACAGCGCGGCTCAGCCTGCTGCCGTGGACCCGGCGGGTGTCGGTCGTTTCCTCTTCCACGCACGACCTGCACCCTTTCCTTCGCTGGACCCGACTCCTTGTCTACCCGACCCCCATCGTCCTTGATCTCCGCCGTCCGTGGCCAGGTTCATCCCTGTGCTGTGGTCTTTCCATGACCCGTGTCGTCCCGGTTGACAGTCGTCCCTGGTCTATCGTCCGTGGGCGGCCCCCCGATCCGCCGACTTTCCACCCCCGATTGCCACTCCCCGTTCCGCTAGCCGGCGGGTATAGCCCTGAAATTTCCGTTTTCAGGCGGCCGGTTTCCGTTCCGGCCTGTCAACAAGCTTGCACCTAAAGCCCACGTTCCGAGTGAGCATTACTCACGTCAATTTGCGATTATTCCTCACACTTGTTACAGACCAATCCGTCAGCGGCTCGCTACACTGAACGGATGTCGCTAGCCGATCGCATCCGCAACGCCCGGCGCCGGGCGCGCCTCAGTCAGGCCGCACTGGCCGCCCGAATCGGCGTCGACCGCAGCGCGGTCAGTCACTGGGAGCGCGGGCACGGCAATCTGCCGTCCAGCGCCAACCTGCTGGCGCTGGCCAACATCACCGGTGTCCGGGTGGAGTGGTTGCTGCATGGCGTGGGTTCGGCAACGCCGTCCGTCGGTCGCGAGTACGACGAGCTGGTCCCGATTCACGAGGACTACGCGCGCGATGAGGAAGAGGAATATCTGCTCCGCGGCTATCGGCAGCTGAGCGTCAAGGATCGGCGCATTCTGCGCAGCCGGCTCGACCAACTGATGCCCGAGCCGCCCCCCGAACCCGAGGACTGAGCGGCCCGTCTCTGCGGCCGGTTCGGTCATCGACTTGGCTGAAGTGATCGTTCGGGAAGACCCAGGATGCACCGTCTCCGGTGCGCGCCCGGCATGATCATCTGCGTGTGCGAAATTGCGAACCTTCGCGCCGCGTGGCGACCGCCTTACCGTCCTGTAGCCACAAGCAGCCATAATAGGCGGATGGAACACGGTGACTCGCTGAAACTCATTGTCGTATTTCTGATCGCTGCGGTAATCGCGGTGCCGCTGTTTCGCCGCCTGGGGCTGAGCGCGGTGCTGGGTTACCTGGCGGCCGGTGTGATGATCGGGCCGCATGTGCTGGGGCTGGTTTCCGAAGTCGAGGACACGCTGGCGTTTTCGGAGTTCGGGGTGGTGATGCTGCTGTTCGTGATCGGACTGGAGCTGTCGCCCTCGCGGCTATGGGTGATGCGCCGCCAGGTTTTCGGCATCGGTGCGCTGCAAGTGCTGCTGAGCACGCTGGCCATCGGCGCGCTTCTGTTGCCGCTCGATCTGGGCTGGAAGGCGGTGGCGATTCTGGGCATGGGCCTGGCGCTGTCTTCGACGGCCGTGGGTTTGCAGCTGCTTGCCGAGCGCAAGGAATTGTCGAGCGCTCACGGCCGGGTCACCTTCGGCATCCTGCTGTTTCAGGACATCATCGCGATCCCGCTGCTGGCAGCGATTCCGCTGCTCGGCGTGGCCAAGGCGGCCGAGCAGGCGGTGCCGTCGACCGGCGCGGTGCTCAATGCCGTGGTGGTCATTGCCGCCGTGATTCTCGGTGGTCGTTTCGTGCTGCGCTACCTGTTCCGGGCGGTGGCGAAGACGCGCATGGTGGAGGTGTTCACGGCCGCCGCGCTGGCGGTGGTGGTCGGTACCGCCTGGCTGATGGAGTCGGTCGGGTTGAGCATGGGCCTGGGGGCATTCCTGGCCGGTATGCTGCTGGCCGACAGCGAGTACCGACACGAGCTGGAATCGCATATCGACCCGTTCAAGGGCCTGTTTCTCGGGCTGTTCTTCATGGCTGTGGGCATGAGCATCGACCTGAACGTGATCATTGCCGAGCCGGCATGGATCGCGCTGGGCGTGGCGCTGTTGCTCGGCATCAAGACGGCGCTGCTGTTCGGGCTTGGCCGTCTGGCCGGCTTGAGCGCGTCGGATGCGGTACGCCTGGGCGTCCTGCTGGGCATGGGTGGCGAATTCGGCTTCGTGGTGTTCAGCGAGGCGTTCAAGTTCGGGCTGATCGAAGGCCCGCTGCGCGACTCGCTGGTGGTCGTCGTCGGGCTCAGCATGGCGGTCACGCCGCTGCTGCTGCTGGCGGTCAATCGCTGGATGACCAGCCACCCGCCGAAGCGGCCCGCGCGCGAGTTCGACCAGATCGAGGGTGGCCACCCACGCGTGATCATCGCCGGGTTCGGGCGCATGGGGCAGATCGTCGGGCGCCTGCTCACCGCTCACAAGATCCCGTTCACGGCGCTGGAAAACAGCCCCGAACAGGTCGATTTTTCACGCCGCTTCGGCAGCAAGATCTACTTCGGCGACCCGGCTCGACCGGACCTGCTGCGCGCGGCGAACGCCGATAATGCCGAGGTGTTTGTGCTGACCACAGACGACCCGGAAGCCAACCTGCGCACGGCGCGCATGGTCAAGCGGATGTTTCCGCATCTGAAGATCTATGCCCGTGCGCGCAACCGCCAGCACACGTTCAAACTGATGGATCTGGGCGTCGGGGGCGTGGTCCGCGAGACGTTTCACTCCTCGTTGGTGCTCGGCCGACAGGTGCTCGAGGCACTCGGGATTCCGCCCGAACAGGCCCAGGAGCGCACGCAGCGATTCGGCGCTCACGACGAGTCCCTGCTGCACGAGCAATACCTGATGTACGACGACGAGGCGGCCCTGGTGGCCTCGGCGCGCGAGGCGCTGCGCGAACTGGAAAGCCTGTTCGATGCCGATCTTCGGCCGGCCAGCGAAGGCTCGGAAAGCAAAGCGCCGGACCGTCGTTCCGAGGCAGACTGAGCCGCCCGACAGGCGGCCAATTTCCTGACTCAGTCTTCGGGTCTGCGCAGCAGGCCGGCCATCGATGGTGGCCTGATCGTGTCGAATTCTGCGGCAATATCGACGAAGCCGCGCAACAGGGCAATTTCGCGCGGCGGGCGGTTGTAGTAATCGCGCTGGTCCGGGTTGGCGCCGGCCGCGAGCAGCCGACGAACCACCTGGGCCAGACCGTGCAGCGCCGCCAGATGCAGCGGCCCGAAGCCGCGATTGTCTCGCGCCTCCAGTGAGGCACCCGCCGCCAGCAGACGCTCGACGGCGGCCAGCACCACCTCTTCGCGGCTCGGCGCTCCGGGCTCGGCGCGGCCGCCCAAGGCGAGCAGCAGCGGCGTGTGGCCGGTCTCGGCGACGGCATCCGGCGCCGCGCCAGCGGACAGCACCGAATCGATCAACTGCTCGGCGCGGGCTGCATCGCGCGCCTGGAAGGCATACATGGCACCGCAATGCAGCGCGGTCAACGACTGTTCGTCGTGCGCTGCAACCGGGGCGCCTGCCGCAAGCAGCGCCTCGGCCAGTTCGGGGAAGCCCAACGCGCAGGACAGCATCAGCGGCGTGATTCCGCCCGGCAAGGTCTGCGCCGGACTGGCGCCGGCGGCCAGCAGACTGGCTACGATGTCTCCCTGACGCATGCTGATAGCCGCCGACAGCGGCGTAGCGCCTGTGTTGGCCGCAATGGCCGAATCGGCGCCGCGTCCGAGCAGCAGCTCGACCGCTTCGGCGTGGCCACCGCCGCAGGCGCGCAGCAGTGCGGTGCACCCCTGGGCGTCGCGCGCATCGATGTCCAGTCCGATATCGAGCAGGCAAGCCACCGCCAGATTGTCGCCCATCATCGCTGCGGCCGGCAGGTCGCCAGCCACCAGTCGGCGACCGGGCGATTTCCACTTCGGCCAACGCAGCCAGCGCACCACCGCCTGATGGCCACCGGCAAGCGCCAGGCCGTGCGCGGTCTGACCGTCAGGCGTGGGGCGCTCTGGCGCTGCCCCGCAGGCAATCAGCTGCCGCACCAGCGCCTCGTCGCCCGCTTGACTGGCCAGATGCAGCGCGCTTCGGCCACGCCGGTCGCGGCCATTGGGATCGATGCCCAGATCGAGCAGGCGTCGGGCCAGTCTGGTCCAGCCCAATCCGATCGCCGCCTGCAGACACGGGTCGGCATTCTGCGCGATGGCAAACGGGTCCGCGCCACGTTCCAGCAAGGTCAGGGCCAGTGCCTCGGCGGCCTGCGCTTCGAGATTGTGGCCGGCCGGCTGGGCATGCAGGTAGCGCGCGAGCCCGCCCGCGCCGGCGAAAGTCTCGCCACGGTCGAGCAATGCCGCAACGGCAGTGGCCGCTTCCCGACCACGCGCGAGCAGGCGAAATGCGATGCTGTCGGCGTTACCGTCGACTGCGCCAGCATCGACGCCATGGTCGAGCAGCCAGTCGATGGCAGCGCGACCAAGATGGCCGGCCAGCTCGCAAAAAAGCGCATTCGCGCGGCCGGTTTCGAGGGCGGCGACGCCAGCGATTTCAGTGGCGACATTCAGCCGGTCATCGAGCAACGCGTCTCTCAGGACCTCCAGCGGGGTGCGGCCAGGCTCGGCGCTGGCCAAGTCATGGCTGAGACTCGCCGGCAGCGGGCGCTGTGGATCCAGCGCGGCCACCAGTCGCCAGCGGCCGGCGGAGATCAGATGATCGATCGGCCGCCGGCCTTCAGCGTCGGGCTGCTCGGGATCGACACCGAGCCCAAGCAGCAGCTCGACGCATTCGATCGCCGCCTCCTCAGGCTCTGCCAGCAGGGCGAGCGCGTTGCGTCCATCCCTGGTTTGCGCGTCCGCATCCGGGCGGGCTCCGGCCAGAGCGCACAGCGCCAGCAAACACCCCCCACGCGCGGCGACCAGCAACGGGGTATCGCCGCGTGCATCGACGCTGTCGGGCGGCGCTCCGCCGGACAGCAGCGCGGCGATAACCTCGGAATTGTCGGCTTCGGCGGCAACATGCAGTGCCGTGCGACCGTGCTCGTCGGGCGCATCGACGCGCGCCTTGTGGCGCAGCAGCAGGATCACACCGGCCGGGTCGTCGTTGCCGCCAGAGGCCACCACGATGGCCGGTGTGCCGTCCTTGGGTTCCGTTGCGGCGCCACGCTCCAGCAAAAACTCTGCCAGCCGCCAGTTGCCGATCGAACAGGCAACCGCCAGTGGGCTCATCCGTGTGTCGTCGAGCGCATCCGGTTGAGCGCCGGCATCGAGCAAGGCCACCGCCACAGCGGGATCGCCGCTGCGCGCGGCGAGATGCAGCGCGGTGCTTGCGTCGGAACCGGCGAGACGCGGATCGGCGCCGTTGGCCAGCAGCATGATGATCGCTTCCGGCCGGCCGTGCCAACTGTCGCGGGTGGCGGCCAGCAGGGCCGTCAGTCCGGCCTGAGTGCGGTTCAAGTCGACACCCGCACCGATCAGCGCGCGCAGCAGGCGAAGATCCGGCAACACCGCCGCGAGCATCGCAAGCGTCCGCTGATCCCGGTCATCGGGTGCCGGCAGGGCGTGCGGATCGGCGCCGGCTTCGAGCAGGGCCAGGGCCGTGCCGACCTCGCCTGCCGCAGCTGCCGCATACAGGCGTTCTTCCACGCCAGTCAATTCCTCAGCCGGACTGGCCGCTGCGACCGGCGGGTCGGCGGACTCAGCCGCCTGCCGCACTGGGCGCGCAAAGGTCTCTCCCGGCCGATCGGCTTCGCGCCGGCCCCAGACAGCCGCCACAAGGGCAAGCAGGACAATGAGGCCAGCCTGGGCGATCAGCAGCTCGGCTCGATAATCGCCCAACTGACGATCCAGCAGCAGCACCATGGGCAGCGGCAGCAGCGCGGCCAGCGCAATTGCCGCGAACGGCAGCCGAAGCAGCGAGGGCGGCCCGGTCTGGTCGGCCACCGCTGCGAGCAGATCGCCGATTGCGGCTGGCCCGCGCGCGGCGCCGGGCAGGGCGGGCCAGCCGTACCAGAACAGACTGAGCGCCAGACCGACACCGGCGGCGAACAGCAACAGCGGCGGCAATGCCGGGCGCGCCAGCACCGTGGACAACGACCAGACCAGCAGCGGGGTCACCAGAAACCAGACCAGACCGGTCAGCAGCAGCACCGGAACGAGGCCCCGCCACACCGCCACCGGCTCGCGCCGCGCGCCGAAGGCGATGCCGAACCCGGACAGCAGCAGCGCCGTCGCCGGCCAGGCCAGCAGCGCAAGGCCATCGACCTGCCAAACCAACGGGGCCAGCAGGGCGCCCATGCCGCCGCCCACCAGCAGCCATCCCGTCACGACCGGGGTGCGCCGCATGGGGCCGGTCACTCGCGCGGCCTCAGCAGCACAGCCAGGCTCTGTTCGGAGGGCGGTATCTGCAAATGAAAGCCTTGCCCGGCCAGATTGGCCCGGACCCGTGCCGGATCTTCGCGCGCCAGCCGCCGCTCGGGCGTCAGCTCGACCTCCAGCGCGAAGTGCAGCTCGCCGAGGCTGGCCCGCAGCGCTTCGGGCAGCACATCGAAACCCTCGCGCTCACGCAGATAGACATAGGTATCGGGGCGGCGCAGGCTTTTGTAAACGTAGGCGAGCATGCGATCTTCGGTTTCCTGGGCGGGACAAGCATACCTGCCCGGCCGCCCGGTCGGCAGCCTGTGCAGCGAATCGCACTGGCAGCCCGCAGTCCGGCGTGTCAGGCTTTGGCGATGAACTCCGACCGCACCCTGACCATCGCACTGGCGCAGATCGCGCCGGTCTGGCTCGACCGTGAAGCCACTCTCGCCCGCGTGGTCGATTCCATCAAAGGTGCCGCCGCCGAGAACGCGCGGCTGGTCGCGTTCGGCGAGGGACTGGTGCCGGGCTATCCGTTCTGGGTCGAGCACACCGACGGCGCCCGCTTCGAATCGGAATTCCAGAAATCCATGTTTGCCCACTACGCCGATCAGGCGGTGGATATCGAGCGAGGCGATCTGGCCGCCGTGTCCGACGCCGCCCGACGCGGAAAAACGTGGGTGGCGCTGGGCACCATCGAGCGGCCCGCCGATCGCGGCAGTCACAGCCTGTATTGCTCGCTGGTGCTGATCGACGACAGCGGCGCGGTGCGCAACGTCCATCGCAAACTGATGCCGACCCACGAGGAACGCATGGTCTGGTCGCCGGGCGACGGCCACGGCCTGCGCACGTTCGACATCGACGGCTTCACCGTCGGCGGCTTGAACTGCTGAGAAAACTGGATGCCGCTGGCGCGCAGCGCGCTCTACGCCCAGGGCATGAACGTGCATGTCGCGGTATGGCCGGGGAATCTGCGCAATACCCGCGAACTCACCCGGCACATCGCCCGCGAATCGCGCGGCTACGCGCTGTCGGTCAGCGGCCTCTTCGGCCGGTCCGACGTGCCCGAACACATCCCGCATGCCGAAACGCTGCGCAAGGCGCTTCCCGACACCTGCGCCGATGGCGGCAGTTGCCTGGCCGGCCCGGACGGCGAGTGGCTGATCGAGCCGCAGGTCGGCAGCGCCGGGCTGTGGCTGGCCGAACTGTCGCTGGCGAAAATCCGCGCCGAGCGGCAGAACTTCGACCCGTTCGGCCACTACTCGCGCCCGGACGTGCTGGAGCTGCGGGTCGACCGCAGCCGGCGGCGCGGCGTGCGTTTCGAGGATGGCAGTTGACTCGCTGAAGCTGGGTTAATCCGGAGCGCGTTAAGGTCGGATGGGCGAGGTCGGTGCAATCCGGCCCAAGGAGGAGAAGGATCATGCCACCGCGAATGCATCGCGTATTGCTGTTGTTGCTCGCCCTGGGGTTCGCGGGCGAAGCTTCGGCGCTGCGTTGCGGCGGGCGCGTGGTCGACACCGGCGACTACGACTTTCAGGTCCGCGAACGCTGCGGCGAACCCTACTGGTACGAAACCTACAGCGAATTGCTGGTGATCGGCGCCGACGGGCCTCTGGAACGCCGGACCGAGCGGGTGTTCGAGGACTGGTACTACAACTTCGGCCCGAACCGGCTGGTGCAGCGGCTGCGATTTCGCGACGGCCGGCTGGTACGGGTGCAGACGCTGGGCTATGGCAGCGCCTCGATCGGTGGCCAGTGCAACGACATCGCCCTGTCCCGCGGCACCACCTCGGGCGAGCTGGTGCTGCGCTGCGGCGAACCGGCATCGCGCACCGCCCGCTATCGCGACAGTGTAATCCGCGACGGCTTCGGCGAGCGGGTCCGCCCGCAGCGCTACGAGGAATGGGTGTATCGCTTCTCCGACTCACGGTTCGCGCGGCTGGTGGTGTTGGTCGACGGGAGGGTTCGCCGGGTGGAGCCGCTGACCCGATAACGGGGTTCAGCCCTGCGCCCTCGCGCCGTCGGTTTCGCCAACGAACCGCCACGCCAGCGTCTGCCCGGCATGAAACGGCACCAGCGCGTTTGCGCAGGCGTCCAGCCGTTCCGGCACCGTCTGTGCGCACCGCTCCAGCCGCACATGGCCCTCGTTCAATGGCAGACCGTAAAACCGTGGCCCAAATTCGGAGGCAAAGGCTTCGAGCCTGTCGAGCGCGCCCTCTTGTTCGAACACCGTGGCATAGCTTTCCAGCGCGAACGGGGCATTGAAGATGCCGGCGCAGCCGCAATCGGACTCCTTGGCACCGATGGCGTGCGGGGCGGTATCGGTGCCGAGAAAGAACCGGGGATTGCCGGACACCGCCGCACGGCGCAGCGCCAGCCGATGGCGCTCGCGCTTGACCACCGGCAGGCAGTAGTGATGCGGGCGCAGGCCGCCCTCGAACAGGGCGTTGCGGTTCAGATGCAGGTGGTGCGGGGTGATGGTCGCGGCCAGTCGATCATCGGCGTGGGCGACATACTCGGCGGCCTGTTCGGTGGTGATGTGTTCGAGCACGATTCTGAGTGCTGGAAAGTCGCGGCGCAGTGGCATCAGCACCCGTTCGATGAACACCGCCTCGCGGTCGAAGATGTCGATCGCCGGGTCGGTGACTTCGCCGTGGATCAGCAGCGGCATGTCGATTGCCTGCATCCGCTCGAGCACCGGACGAATACGGCGAACGTCGGTGACCCCGTGCTCGGAGTGCGTGGTGGCGTTGGCCGGATACAGCTTGCATGCAGTGAACACACCCTCGGCAAAGCCGCGTTCGATCTGCGCGCCGTCGATGTCGTCGGTGAGATATGCCGTCATCAGCGGCGTGAAACCCGACGCGGCGCCGGCCGCCGCGAGAATCCGGCTGCGGTAGGCCTGCGCTGCCGCCACAGTGACGATCGGCGGGCGCAGGTTGGGCATGACGATGGCGCGGGCGAACTGCCGCGCCGTGTGGCCGACCACGGCCGCGAGCATCTCGCCATCGCGCAGATGCACGTGCCAGTCGTCTGGACGGCGAATGAGGAGGCGTTCGGGCAGGCTTTCGGACATGCTCGGCGACGGGATCGGGTACGTTTAGAGTATAGGGCCGATCCTTGAAGGAGCCCTCATGGCGCAGCGCGAATGTCTTTTTCGCTGGATTTCCCAGCCCACCGATGTCAACTGGGGCGGCAAGGTGCACGGCGGGATGGTGATGAAGTGGATGGATCAGGCCGCCTATGCCTGCGCGGTCGGCTGGTGCCGTGGTTACGCGGTGACCGCCAGCGTGGGCGGAATGAGTTTTCTGCGGCCGATCCACATCGGCGATCTGGTCGAGGTGCGCGCCCGCGTGGTGCTGACCGGCACGTCGAGCATGCACATCGCCGTTGACGTCGACGCGGTGGAGCCGCGCAGCCAGACCCGCACCCACACCACCCGCTGCATCATGATTTTCGAGGCGCTCGACGAGACCGGCGGCCCGGTGCCGGTGCCGCCCTGGGTGCCTGAATCCGACGAAGACCGGCGCCTGGCCGATTACGCCGCCAAGTTGAAGGCCATGCGCGGCCAGCTGGAAGCCGCCCTGTATCCGGGCGGTGCCTGACGGCGATGCTCGCTCGCTCGACGGCGGATCGCGTGCGGGGTCACAATACCCATCGGCTCACACCACGGGAGAAGGCCATGACCGTCCGCATGCTTTTGGCGCTCGCCCTGTTCGCCGGGCACGGCCCGGCGCTGGCGCAGCAGGACCTGAGCGCGGTGGAAGTGTCCATCGCGCCGATCCGCGATGGCCTGCATCTGATTACCGGGCGTGGCGGCAATATCGTCGCCAGCACCGGCGCCGACGGCACCTTTCTGGTCGACGATCAGTACGCACCGTTGACCGACAAGATCCGGGCCGCGCTGTCCACCGTCACCGATCAGCCGGTACGCTTCGTGGTCAACACCCACTGGCATGGCGACCATGTCGGCGGCAACGAGAATCTCGGCAAGGCCGGTGCGGTCATCGTCGCGCATGACAACGTGCGTCAGCGGATGAGCAGCGATCAGTTCATGGCCGCCTTCAATAGCACCGTGCCGGCGGCACCCGCCAAAGCGCTGCCGGTGATCACCTTCGGCGAAAGCCTGTCGTTGCACCTCAACGGCGACACCATGCAGGTGATCCACGTGCCCAACGCGCACACCGATGGCGATGCCGTGGTGTTTTTCCAGACCGCCAACGTGCTGCACATGGGCGACACCTACTTCAACGGTCTGTATCCGTTCATTGATCTGGGCTCGGGTGGCGGCATTCACGGCATGATCGCGGCGGTTGCCGAGTGCGTTGCGCTGACCAACGCCGATACGGTGATCGTGCCGGGCCATGGCCCACTCAGCACACGGGCGGAGCTGATGGCCTATGGCGAGATGCTGGCCGGATTCCGCGACCGCATCGCCGAGCTCAAGGCGGCCGGCCGGACACTGGAGGATGTCATCGCAGCGCGGCCGACCGCCGACTTCGACGACAGGCTCGGCAAAGGCTTCATCTCGCCCGAGCGACTGGTCGGGTTCATCTTCGAATCGCTGTGATCGCCCGCGCTCGAACGCCCTGACGCCAACCGCAACGCGCCATCCGGCGCACAGTCAAATACCGGCGTGACCCGGGTTGAAGCGCCGGAATGCCGGGTGCCGCGTTCGGAAAGGCCCTCCTGACCGGATGCCAGCTGAACGCTATCGGCGAATGCGGCTTTCGTTCAATTGGAATTCACCCGCCGTCGCTCAGTCTGGCCCTGCACCCAACGCAGGAGAACGCCATGCGCACCACCCTTCTCGCACTCGCCCTGATTCTCACCGCAGGCCTGTTTGGATTCTCCCGCCCGGCAAACGCAAGCAGCGCGGCGCACCTCTATGTCGACCTGGGCGATGTCTACTTCGAGTACGAAAAGCCCTACTACCGGCCAACCGGTGAAGTGCTCTCGGTCGCCTACTACTACGGCAAGCCGCGCTACTACCGTCCCAGCCATTCGTATCGCGGCGATTACCGTCGAGGTTACGGCTACGGACACGGCAAATCGCACGGCTACAAATCCGACTACGGCCATGGCCACCGGAGTGGCCACTACCAGGGCGGCTACGGCCACGGCTACCGGAGTGGCTACAAGAAAGGCTACGGCCATGGCCGAAGCGGCCACTCCTCCGGCTATCGCAGTCACGGTCGCGGCCACCGCTGAGACCCCTCCCCTCGACGGCCAAGGCCTGAAACCGTGATTTCCCCCGCCCGCGCTTCGGCGCGGGCTTTTTTTCCGGTGATATCGACACTAACTGATACGCTGGAAGTCGTTGCCGGATAGCAGGCCCTTGGAAGCCACCGACTTCGACGCCCGCAGTCCATTGAGGAAAAAGTCCATGCGCAGCACTTCTCATTCCCTGAATCTTGCTCTGCTCGCCGTGATGGTCACCGCGACCTCCGGCCATGCTTTCGCACAAACGGAGTACGCCATCAGCTTCGATCCGCGCAGCGGCGATGTCTGGATAGACAGAGGCCTCGGCGATTTCAATCGGTATGCCCAGGACGACATCAATGGCTTTTCCGATGAGGTGGCGGTGCGTTACGGTGCCCCGAGAGACCTGGTGCAGGAATATGTGATTGACCGGCGCTGGCCGCCTGGCGATGTTTATTTCGCCTGCGCGCTAGGGCACTACACCGGACGCCCGTGTCGGGAAGTGCTTGATGTGTATGCGCAGGATCACGGCCAGGGATGGGGCGTCATCGCCAAGCGAATGGGCATAGCGCCCGGCTCGGCGGAGTTTCACGCACTGAAGGCCGACCTGGGCAACTCTCACGCCAAGTGGCAGGGTGACGGAAGACCTGCCAGACCGGACCACCAGGGAGGAGATCGTGCGCCGCACTCCGGACCAGACCATGGAAGGCCAGACACAGGCAAGCCCGGCGACAAAGGCAAGGGCAAAGACAAGGGCAAAGACAACGGCAAGGGCAGAGGTCACGAACAAAGCTAGGAAACCAGCGAACGGCCGAACCATGAGCACGACCGGGACCCTGCAGCTTTACACCGGCGGCTGCCATTGCGGGCAGGTGCGCTTCGAAGTGAACGCCCCGCCGACGCTCGACGTGGTCGATTGCAATTGTTCGATCTGCCGCAAGGCTGGTTTTTTGCACCTCATCGTTCCGGCCGACCGATTTCGTCTGCTTCAGGGTGAGGATGCTCTGGTCGACTACCGGTTCAACACCGGCACCGCCCGGCACCGGTTCTGCGGTCGCTGCGGCATCAAGGCGTTTTACATCCCGCGCTCGCACCCAGATGGCGTAGACGTCAACGTCCGCTGCCTGGACATCGCGCCCGACCACCCGCTCACCGTGACGCCCTTCGACGGACGCCACTGGGAGGACAATGTGGCCGGGCTCGATGCGTTGCCGACGGACGCCCCGCTCTCGCGCTAGTCCGCTGCTTTCGGTGGCTCACGGTCGGGTTCGACAATCCCGCTGTCGCCCGCCTCATCCGGCGACGGGGTCGCCAGCACACCGCTGAGATCGGCGACATCACCCAGCCCCACTTCGCGCAGCAGGGCGTCGACCAGCGGTCGTTGGGCGCGGTAGCGCAGCGCGTGATCGACCACCGACCGGGCCAGATTGCCGTCTCCGGCATTGCCGTTCGCCGAGCCGCCATCGCCACCGCCGGACTGGCCCATGCCCCGGATATCGACGATCTTGATGCCGTCGATTCGCTCCATCGGCTTGACCGACTGCTCGATGATCTCCGGCAGGCGACGCAACAGCTCGATCCGGATCTCAAGCTGAATCTGCTCGTGATTCAGCGCATTGCGCGCTTCATTTAGCGCGCGCTTGCCCTCGGCATCGACCCGGTAACGCTCTTCGTCGGCTTGCGCGCGGATGCGCACGGCGTCGGCGTCGCCGGTGGCCGACATGCGCACCGCCTCGGCCTTGTCCTCCGAGGCTTTTTTCTCGGCGTCGGCCGCGACGGTGATGGCAATGGCATCGCGCTCGGCATCCTCGCGGGCCTGCACCAGGCGCACGGCCTTCGAACGCTCGGCGACAGCGGTCTCGCGCACTTTGTTGACTTCTTCTTCGGCGGCGACGGCGGTCGCCAGCGCCGCATCGGCCTTCGCCTTGGCCGCCGACTCTTCTTCGGATTTGTGCAGCACGGCGATCTCGCGCTCCTGCTCGGCGATTCGGATCGCCCGCTGGCTCTCGATCTCGCGCTGTTCGACCGACAGCCGCTTGGCGATCTCGGTCTCGGCGATCGCCTGATCCGAGCGAATCTTGGCCTGCTCGGCCTGCTGGTGCCGCTCGGCTTCCTGCTGGGCGATGGTGGCAGCGACTTCAGCGCTGCGTACCTTCACTTCCTGGTCCTGCATCAATCGCGCGTATTCCTGGTCTCGGGCAATTTCCAGCGAACTGCGCTCGGTCTCGAGATTCTTGAGTTCTATGGCGATCTTGGTGTCGCGCTCGATATCGTTGCGCTGCTTGCGCCGGAGCTCGATTTCCTGGGTGAGCTTGGTCAGACCCTGGGCATCGAAGGCATTCTGCGGATTGAAGAAATCGGCGGCGGTCTGATCGAGTCCGGTCAGCGACACCGACTCCAGCTCCAGTCCGTTCTTGTGCAGATCCTCGGAAACGGCGACCTGCACCTTCTGGGCGAATTCCACGCGGTTCTCGTGCAGTTCCTCCATGCTCATGCCGGCGGCCACCGCGCGCAGGGCATCGACGAACTTGCCTTCGACCAGTTCCTTGAGCGCGGCCGGCTCCATCGTCCGTCGACCCAGGGTCTGCGCCGCAGTGGAAATCGCTGCGGCATCCGGCTTGACCCGCACGTAGAATTCGGCCTGCACATCGACGCGCATGCGGTCCCGGGTGATCAGCGCGGCTTCACGGGCGCGCAGCACTTCGAGCTTCAGCGTGTTCATGTTGACCGGGATGATTTCGTGCAGTACCGGCAGCACGAGCGCACCGCCGTCGCGCACCACCCGCTCGCCGCCGAACCCGGTGCGAACGAAGGCGATTTCCTTGCTGGCGCGGTTGTAGAGCCGGGCAAAAATCAAACCCAGGGTGAACAGCGCAACCAGCACTGCACCGGCGGTGACGAGAATCGGCATGTAGGGCATGTCAGGGATCATTCGGGTTGCTCCTCCGTGATTGGTACGATGCGCCAGAACGGCTGGGTTTACTGCGGCGACGCCAGCGAGGCGCGCTATGACTCGGGGTCGATCAATGCACTGTTGGGATTGGCAATGACTGCAAAACGACCGCCGCCTGTCTGGCGGACCAGCAGCACGGTTTCGCCCTGGCTGAAAACCCGATCGGGTTCGTCGGGTTCAACCAGCACGTAGTGATCGGTGCCGTGCCGGTCGACGAGTCGGGCCTGCGCCGGCAGGCCAACGCGTGCCGTGCCGGCAACCACCAACGCGGTACGACCGACGAACTCGACCGGATCGATGGCTGAACTCTCATCGCGCGGCATCAGCCGGGCCAGGACCCGGGCACAGCTCCGCAGCACCGGGAGGCTGCCGATGAACACCAGCGGCACGGCAACAGCGGCCGGCAATGCAAATCCCAGCGTGCTGCGAAGGATCCCCTGCACAGAGAGGCCGGCAATGCCGAAAACCGTCAGAAGCACCACCAACAGCATCAGCACCGGAACCTTGCCGACATGCAGCCAGGCCAGCAGCCGGCCCAGCACACCCTGCACCTCTGCACCGGTGGCCTCCATGCCGGTTGTCGAAGCGTGGCCCATCGGTTCCAGTTCGGCATGCGAGACCACGAACTCGTCAATCGCATCACCCAGACTGAAGCCAGTCAACAGCGCCAGCAGTTCGGTGACCGCAATGCCCAGCATCACCAGCAGCGCAACGGTAAACGGCGCGCTGCCTTCGGCGACAAACCAGTCGATCACGCCTTGTCGGCCTTGAGCTGGGCCAGGCGCTCGGCGACACGGTTGCGGCGCGACAGTTCTTCAAGTTCGGCGAGTTGCGCGGCACTGCCAGCGGGTGTCCCGGATGTACCCGACAGCCCGGTTTGCCGCTGGAACACGCGATCGAACGCGTCACCGGCGCGCTCGGCCCGCGTTTGCGCATCAGCGCCAGCGCGCGCGGCCGCGCCGGAGCCATCACCGGCCGGCTTCTGGGCGGCCTGCACCTTGCGGAACTCGGCCAGCGCCTCGCGCATTTCGCGCTTCTTGGCCTGAAGTGCTGCGATGTAACCCTCCAGTCGGGACTTCTCCTCGGCCAAATCGGCCAAGCGGGATTCCAGGACCGGCATCTGCGCCTCGATATCGATCTGTCGCTCGACCGCCGCGCTGGCCAGGTCTTCGCGGTTCTGGGCAATCGCCAGACGCGCCTGATCGCCCAATTGCTCTTGGCGGGCGCTGTCCTCGGCCAGGCGCTTGGCGGTCAGGTGCCGCTGTGCCTCGATCTTGCCGAGATCCGCACGCACGTCGGCGATCGCCGAATCGATCTCTCGCACAGCCTGCTCCATCACCACTTCCGGTGCGGCGTCCTCGACGGCGTCGACGACGGCATTGAAGCTACCGGCGATCAGGCGACCGACTCGGCTGGTCAGGGACTCGCTCATCACTTTCTCCTCGTCTGGGTGGGGCTTTGGTTCCGGCTGGCGGCCATCCGTTCGGCAAGTTCAATGGCCGACCGGGACCGTTGTTGCAGTTGCGCTGAATCATGACACCCGGGAAACCCAGCCGACGCAAGTTGGAGCAGCGAATCGACCAGGCCGAGTGCGCGCTCGCCCATGCCATGCTCGAGTCGGCGCAGGCGCTCGACCTCGTCCCGACCTTCGACGGCGGCGCCGGACAACACGAACGCCGCCGCCTCCGGCAGCCAGGAAAGCATGCGCGAAATCAGCTCCGATCGCACGCCGTTCCGCGCCTGGGCATCGTGAATCTGCCGCTCGGAAGCGGCAAACAGGCGGCGCGAAAAATCATAGGCGGCCCCGAAGTCGTCCATGACCTCGCGCTGGGCCCTGGCATCGGCCAGCAGTGCGCGGATTTTCTCGCTCAGATTGGCCGCGCCGGGAACGTCGATCTGTGCCAGATAGGTCAGATCATCCTCGTCGAGCCGCAGGGTGACGGTTTGCTTGGCCATCGGTACCAACGTGTGGGATTGGAGCCTGTCCGAATCTTATTTCATATATATTGCGAATGCAATTGTTTGTATCGCATTTGTCATAAGCTGCGGTAGTGATCCCGGCAAGCCCCCGATTCCGCTGGAACCTGCGGCTAAACTATGGAGATGATCACGCCGCCCGCCGCCCGCCGCCTGTCCGTCGCGCCGATGATGGAATGGACCGATCGGCATTGCCGGTACTTCCATCGGCAGTTGGCGCCGCATGCCGGGCTGTATACCGAGATGGTGCATGCCCAGGCGGTGATCTTCGGCGATCGGGGCCGGTTGCTGGGTTTCGATCCGGCCGAGCATCCGGTCGCCATCCAGCTGGGCGGCAGCGATCCGGGCGATCTGGCCCGGGCGGCTTCGATCGCTGAGCAGCGGGGCTACGACGAAATCAACCTCAACTGCGGCTGTCCCTCGAACCGGGTCCAGGCCGGACGCTTCGGCGCCTGCCTGATGATCGAACCGGCGCTGGTCGCCGAGTGCGTGGCGGCGATGTCGGCGGCGGTGTCGGTACCGGTGACCGTCAAATGCCGGCTGGGGGTCGACGATCAGGACGATTTTTCGCATTTCCTGGCGTTCATCGACACCGTCGCCGAGGCCGGCTGCCGGCACTTCATCGTGCATGCCCGCAACGCCTGGCTGAAAGGGCTGTCGCCGAAGGAGAACCGCGAGGTGCCGCCGCTGCGCCACGACTGGGCCTACCGGCTCAAGCGCGAGCGCCCGCAGCTGACCGTCGTGCTCAACGGCGGCATCGATTCGGTCGAGGCGGCGCACGCCCATCTGAACCACGTCGATGGCGTGATGCTCGGCCGCGCCGCCTATCACGACCCCTACCTGCTGCACCGGCTGGATCGGGCGCTGTTCGATCCGGGCGCCGCGTTGCGCTCGCGTCAGGAGCTGCTTGCCGCGATGCAGCCTTATGCGCTGGCGCGGTTGGCCGAAGGCACCGCGCTGAAACATCTGACCCGCCACGTGCTGGGACTGTTTCACGGGCAGTACGGCGGCCGGCGCTTCCGGCAACTGCTGAGCGAGTCGGAAGAAGGCGGCCCCGAGGGTTGGGCCCGGGTCGAGCGCGCGCTGGCCGCCACGGTGCGGGCCTGCGATCCAATCGCCGATGCGGCCTGAGCCAGCCGGGCGATGATCACCCGGGATCTTGATCGCTTCCTGTCGATTGCCGGAGGTATCCAGCCCGACTTCGGCCCGGCCTGGCCGCGAGCGGCATTTCTGGTCAGTCCCGAAGGGTTTTCGCCGGGCGCCGATTCGGCGCTCGACAACCGCTACATGGCCGACGGCGCAACCCCGCAACGGGCGCTCGACCAGCACCGCGAGCTGCACCGCGCACTGAGCGCGGAACTGCCGGTCATCTGCTTCGCCGGCGATCCGGCCACGCCCGAGGCGGTGTTCGCCAACAACGTATTCGCCACGGCACGAATCGATGGCGCGGGTCGGCTGCTGATCGCCCGCATGCATCACCCGAGTCGGCGCGCCGAGGCCGAACGCGCCGACATCCGCAGGTTTTTCGGCACGGTGCTCGGCTACACCGAGCATGACCTGCGCGCCGGGACCGGCGTCGGCGAGCTGACCGGCTCGCTGGTCATCGACCGGGCGCGCGGCCTGGGTTTCTGCGGGCTGTCGGCACGCTGCGACGAAGCCGGCGCGCGCGCGATGCACTCGGCCTTCGGCCTGCGCGCCACGTTGATGTTCGACCTGGCCGAGGGCGAGTACCACACCAATGTGGTGCTGGCGGCGCTGGCCGATCGTGCGGTGATGCTGGCCGGCGACGGCTTCGCCAACCCCGCCGTCGCCGATGCCATCGCCGGCCTGTTTCCGCATGCCATCAGGCTTTCCGCCACCGAGCGCATGGCATTCGCAGGCAACGCGATCGCGCTGGGGCCGACGCGGGTCTGGCTCAGCGCCACGGCGGCGAAGGTCCTGTCCGCGACTTCGCGCAGCGGCCTGGGGCGGGCCGGCTTCGCCGTGGTCAGTGTGGCGCTGGACGAAATCGAGCGGGCCGGTGGATCGCTGCGCTGCTGTGTCACCGAGATTTTCTAGCCGGGGAACGACACTCGCTGTGGGCGCACCGGCTGAAGGCCGGCTAAGCACCGGGCGCGCATTTAAGCCACGATTCACCCCGTTGCACCCAGACTGGCCCCCATCGCCAAGACTTCCCTGCAATCGAGGCGGCCGTTACCATGCCTTCACCGAGTCCAAAGGCCACGCGTTTGAATCGCCTGTGCATACCATTGATCGCGCTGACCCTGTGCACGCCGGTTCTCGCAAAGGACGGGGACGGCCGTGAGGAACGGTCGCGCGACGATCGCTCGCTCTCGGACTCGGTCCGGCAGGTCGAACGCAATACCGGCGGCCGGGTGGTCGGCGCCGAACGCATCAGGGCCAGCAGCCGGGATATCGACCGCGTCAAGGTAGTCACCCCCGAAGGCCGGGTGAAGGTGATCCGCCATGAAACCCGATCCCGCGATGACGCGGATGCCGAGCGCGGAAGGGACCGCACGAAACAGCGCGACGAATGAGCTTTCCCGGCAGGTCGCATCCGATCAGCCGCTTTCAGACCCAGACGAGGAAACCGTATGCGCATACTTCTGGTTGAGGACGAGGCACCGCTTCGCGAAACGCTTGCTGCGCGTCTAAAGCGCGAAGGCTTCGCGGTCGACGCCGCACAGGACGGCGAGGAAGGCCTGTACATGGGTCGTGAGGTGCCATTCGATGTCGCGATCATCGATCTCGGCCTGCCCAAGCTTTCAGGCATGGAACTGGTGCGCAACCTGCGCGAGGAGAACCGCAAGTTCCCCATTCTCATTCTGACCGCACGCTCCAGCTGGCAGGACAAGGTCGATGGCCTCAAGGCCGGCGCCGACGATTACCTGGTCAAGCCGTTCCATGTCGAAGAACTGCTGGCGCGATTGAACGCGCTGCTGCGCCGTGCCGCCGGCTGGTCCAAGCCGAGCCTGGAATGCGGCCCGGTCAAGCTGGATCTGGCGGCGCAGACGGTCAGCGTCGAAGACCAGCCGGTCGACCTGACCAGCTACGAATACAAGGTACTCGAGTACCTCATGCTGCACGCCGGCGAGCTGGTCTCCAAGGCCGATCTGACCGAGCACATCTACCAGCAGGATTTCGACCGCGACTCGAACGTGCTGGAAGTTTTCATCGGCCGCCTGCGCAAGAAGCTCGACCCGGAGAGCACGCTCAAGCCGATCGAGACCGTGCGCGGCCGTGGCTATCGCTTCGCCATCGCGCGCAGCGAATAAGCCCCTGTCGGCGGCGCGCCCAGACCCGGCGGCCGGCTGATGGCGTTGTTCGACTGGCGGCCGTTCTCGCTCCAGGCCCGCCAGCTGCTGGCGGCCGGCATCGGGCTGGTGGCGTTTCTCGGCCTGACCGGCTACGCGCTCGATCAGGCGTTCACCGAGACCGCCGAAGCCTCGTTGCGCGACCGGCTGCGCAGCTACGCCTATGCCTACTTCGGCGGCATGGAATTCACTCGCGGCGGCCGGCTGATCGAGCCTGAGACTCCGCCCGACCCGCGCTTCAACACGCCCGGCAGCGGACTGTATGCCGCCGCCAGCGGCCCCGGTCTGCTGTGGGAGTCGACGTCCACGCTCGGCCACCAGCTGCCCCTCGATGTCTCTCTTGCGCCCGCCGAGGAGCACTTCGTCGGACCGGTCGTCATCGAGGATCACGGCGACGGCAGCGGCGAGGCCTATCACTACGGGATCGGGCTGATCTGGGAGATCGGCGCGAACGAGCCGGAGGTCGCCTTTACCTTTCATGTCTTCGAGGACGCAGCAGCGCTGGAATATCAGGTGTCGGTATTCCGACGCGCCCTGTGGGGCTATCTGGGCGCCGCCGCACTGTTGCTGATCGGCGTCCAGGTGCTGGTGCTGCGCTGGAGCCTGCAACCGCTGCGAAGCGTCGGGCGCGAGCTCGACCGGGTGCGACGCGGCAAGGACGACTGCCTGTCCGATCGGCATCCGCGCGAGCTGGAGCCGCTGACCCGCAGCATCAACACGCTGATCGACACCGAGCGACAGCAGCGCGACCGCTATCGGCATACCCTGGCCGATCTGGCGCACAGCCTGAAGACACCCCTGGCGGTACTGCGCGCGCGGATGGAGTCGGTCAACGATGCCAATGCGCTGCGCGAGGAAGTCGCGACACAGGTGGCGCGCATGAGCGACATCGTGTCCTATCAACTCTCGCGCGCGGTCGCCGGCGGCCATTCGCCGTTCGCCGCAGCCCAGCCGATCGTACTGCGGGCCGAGGAGATCGTGGTCAGCCTGGAAAAGGTGTATGCCGACAAAGGTGTGCTGTGCGAGTTCGAGATCGAGCCCGACGCGGCATTCCACGGCGAACTGGGCGATCTGCAGGAGCTGCTCGGCAATCTGCTGGAGAACGCCTTCAAGTGGGCGCGCAGCCGGGTGCTGCTGACCGTAACCAACGAGTCTCCCGAAAAGCCCTCCGATGCCAGGCGAGCGGGCCTGCACATCAGCGTCGAAGACGACGGCCCGGGCATTGCTGCGGACAAGGTCGAAAGCGTGCTGCAACGTGGCGTGCGCGGCGACGAAAGGGTCCATGGCCACGGCATCGGCCTGGCCATCGTTCAGGACATCGTGCGGGCCTACGAGGGTCGGCTTCGGGTCAGCCAATCCGAGGAGCTGGGCGGTGCGCAATTCGATCTGCACTTCCCGCCGCGCGGTTGATCGCCGCGCACGCAGACGGCTCGCTGCGCGACGGCCACGCGTTCGCCATGCCACTCGAAGCGGCGTGGATAACCTCTGCCGCGCGCCGCAACCGAAACCACCCGCTCCGACCTTTCAGCCCGCAGCCGTCGGCGGCACCGGCGCCGGGCCGTAAAGCCGTGCGAGGTGCGCGGCGACCGCCGGCATCGCCTCTTCCAGTAGTGCCGGCGCGGTGAAGTGGTATTCGCTGCACACCGCGAAGAATTCTTCCGGCGCGCTGGCTGCGTATTCATCGATGGCCGGCTCGAGACCGGCATCGATCTGGGCGCACAGCGCGTCGTAGGCCGCCTGGAAGTCGCGCACCCAGGCACGATGCCAGTCCGGCGGCAGTGGCGGAGTGCCGTCGAACACGCCGTCGAGCAGATCGAGCTTGTGGGCGATCTCGTGCACGGCGACCAGAAAACCCGCGTCGGGCTCGGCCAGATCGGCCTCGATATCGCCCCAGGACAGGATGACCGGGCCGCGCTCCCACACTTCGCCGGCCAGATCTTCCTCGCCTTCGGTAATCACGCCGGTGTGCTCGTCGTAATGGCTGCGATGCGCGCGAAAGGTATCCGGGTAGACAATCACTTCCGCCCAGCCGGCCAGGCCGCGATAGCCGTACTCCAGGATCGGCAGACAGCACAACGCTGCAACGATCCGCCGCTGCCGGTCATCGAGCTGCAAACCGGCAGCCGGAGTGATGGTCTTGTCGACCAGAAACCGGGCGCTGTGAGCGCGCAGCCGGGTCTGAGCCGACGGCGCAAGCCAGGCGATCCACGGCACATCGGCCAGAAGCTGCTGCCAGTGCCCGTCTTGCACCCGCGGCGGCTCACGATGCAGGGCGCCGGTCAGGCGCTGCCACAGACCACTCATCGCAATCCGGTCAGCGAAACATGCCGGGCAGGAACTTGTGCCACTGCGGGTGCATGCCGGGCGGCGACGGCTGGGGCCGTTTCAGTCGCGCCGCGCCTTCGCTGGCCGGCGCTGGGGTCCGCGACGGGCTGTGGGTCGGTTCGGCCGGCTCATCGTTGCCGGCCGGGTGTGCCCAGCATTCGGGCGGACGCGCCGGGTCGCCTGCACCCGGTGGCGCAGCGGCCAGAATCGGGCTGATCGACAGCACCGAGACGAACAGGAAAACCCGGGACAGTACGCTGAACTGGAGCATGATCGGTTCCGGTGAAATTGACTGCGCCGAACGCCGGCTTGGACTGCAATAGATGCGCCGGGTGGCAGGATGGTTGCACGAGTTTAGCGTCATTGGCCGATTGGCGCCCATGGACACGGGAGCGGGTTTCGTTGCGGTGCAGCATGGCAGACGCTCCCGGATACGGCAGACTCACCGCCCATGTCGACCCTGTCCGCTGTCCCGCTTCCCGTCGCCGACTCGCCGCAGATCTCGGCGCTGGTCCTGCGCCGTGCGCTGATTGCCGGCGCGCGGCGGGTGATCGCCGATCGCGATACGCTCAACCGGATCAATGTGTTTCCGGTCGCCGATGGCGATACCGGCAACAATCTGGCATTTACCCTGCAGGCGGTCCTGGCCGGCGCGCTGAGCCAACGGGCGCGCAGCGTGGGCGAGTTGCTCAACCGGGTCGGCGCGGAGGCGGTCGATGGCGCGCGCGGAAACTCGGGCGCGATTCTGGCGCAGTTCTTCCAGGGCGTGTCCGAGTCGGTCGGCGATGCCGAGCGGCTGGACGCCGCGCTGCTGGCGCGCGCGGTGCGCGCCGGCGCCGATTCGGCCCGGCAGGCGCTCAGTGAACCGCGCGAGGGCACCGTACTCAGCGTCATCCGGGCGTTCGCCGAGGCACTCGACGCCAAGCGCATCGGACTGGGCCTGCAAGCCGCCTTCGAACACGCACTCGAGCGCAGCCGCGAGGCGCTGGTTGCCACCACCGGGCAATTGGCCGTATTGCAGAAGGCGGGCGTAGTCGATGCCGGCGCCAAGGGCTTCGTCGACCTGCTGGAGGGCATCGCCGAGTTCATCCAGGATGGCCGCACCGCCGCGCCGGCCGAGAGTGCCGATACCGCCTCGCTGGCGATCGCCGCGCACGCCGATGCGATCGACAATGAGCACCCGGACCACCGCTGGTGCAGCGAGTGCCTTATCAGCGCCGACGCGCTCGACCGGATTGCGCTGCGTCGCGCCGTCGAGGGGCTTGGCGCATCCTGCGTGGTGCTGGCCGGCAGCAACACCCGCGCGCGACTGCATGCCCATGTCGCCGACGCCCAGGCGTTGTTCGACGCCTGCGCCCGCTTCGGCCGGCTCGAAGGCTGCAAGGCCGACGACATGTTCGCTCAGCAGCGCCACACCGGCCTGCACCAGGAGGTGGCGATCATCACCGACAGCTCGGCCGACCTGCCGCCCGGGATGGCCGAGCATCTCAATGTCGACGTGGTGCCGCTGCGGATCAATTTCGGCGAGCGCGACTACCTCGATCGAGTCAGCCTGATGCCGCGCGAGTTCTTCAGGATGGTGCGTGCCGGTGGCCTTCTGCCCCGCACCAGCCAGCCGCCGGTCGGCGATTTTCGGCGTCAGTTCGAGTTCCTGCTGGCCCATCACCCACAGGTGCTGTACGTCGGGCTGTCGCGGGCGGTATCCGGCACGCTGCAGGCCGCCGAGTCGGCCGCCGCCAAGTTGGGCAGCGAGCGTGTCCAGGTTTTCGATACCGCCCAGGCGGCCGGCGGCCAGGGCCTGTTGGTAATGGCGGCTGCCGAGCTGGCCGCTGCCGGCGAAACCCGCGAGCGCATCGTTGACGAACTTCAGCGCCTGAAACCGCTGACGCTGACCTGGGCCGCTGCGCGCGATATCAAGCACGCCGTGCGCGGTGGCCGGGTACCGCGCTGGATCGGACCGATCGCCGAGTGGTTCGGCCTCACCCCGCTCGCCCACGTCACGCCCGAAGGTCGCCTGAAGGTCAGCGGCGCACTGTTCGGCAGCCAGGATGTGCCGGCCAGGATGGCGGCCTATGTCGCCAGGCGCACGCCGGCCGGCCAGCAATGGCGGCTGATCGTTGGCCACGGCGACAGCCCCGAGGACGGTCAGGCGCTGCTCGACGGCCTGCGCGCACGCCTGGACTGCACGCAGAGCTGGCTGGTCGACACCGGCCCGGCGGTCGGTGCCCATGCCGGCCCCGGCACCCTGGTGGTTTCGCTCCAGCCGATTCGCCCGGACTGAACCCGGCGGCAGTGCGAGGACGGTCGGCGCGTCTGACGAGCCACAGCAGAAGATCGCCGTCGACCATACCTTTGACCCATCGCCGTCGGGGGCGATCGTGGGCATAATCGCCGCATGTTAACGACTCTGCTATTGGCCGCTTTCGCCTATTCGCTCGGTTCGCTGTCCGGCAGTCTGCTGGTCGGTCGACTGCTTCGAACGGATATCCGCGAACACGGCAGCGGCAACGCCGGCGGCACCAACGCGCTGCGCATCCTGGGCTGGCGTCTCGCGCTCGCGGTGGTGGTCATCGATATCGCCAAGGGCGCGCTGGCGAGCGGGCTCGCGCTGAGACTGGCGCCGGCCGAGGGGCCGCTGTCGCCGGAAGCACTGGGCTATCTGGCCGGCCTGCTGGCGGTGATCGGGCACTGTTGGCCAATCTGGCACGGATTTCGGGGCGGCAAGGGTGGAGCGACGCTGGTCGGTGCGCTGCTCGCGCTCTGGCCTCTGGCACTGATACCCATGCTGGCCACATGGTTTCTGGTGCTGGGCATCCGTGGCTTCGTCGGCCTGGCCACCATCACGGCGGCCTGGGCGCTGCCGGCGTTCGCGGCCTGGCAGGGCGCCACGGTCGGGCTTGCCTTCGGTCTGGCGGCAGCCGCGCTGATCACCTTCACCCACCGGGGCAACCTGTCGCGCATGGTCAGCGGAACCGAGCCGTGCTTCGAGCGGGCGCGGGTGCTTCGATTGTTCCGACGCGGACCGACCGGGTGATGGCGAGATTCAACGCCTGCGACAGCCATGATCGGCACGCCATGCGGACTGACCCGATCACCCACTCTGGACCACCCCGAGACCGTCATGAATGACTCCCTGATGGCACTGGATGCCGAACGTATCTCCGGACTGCTGTCGGAATCGGGTGGCTTGATCGCCGGCCCGATCGAAGTGCTGGCCAGCGTCGATTCGACCAACGCCGAACTGCTGCGCCGGGTGGCGCCGGACCAGCACACGGTGCTGCTGGCCGAAACCCAAAGCGCCGGGCGCGGTCGGCAGGGACGGCACTGGCAATCGCCCGGCGGCGGCAATCTTTATGTTTCGGTGTATCGCCGTTTCGAGCGCTCGCTGCCCGGCCTGGCCGGCCTGCCGCTGGCGGTTGCTGTCGCCGTGGCCCAGACCCTGGTATCGCTGGGCATCGACGACATCGCCGTGAAGTGGCCCAACGACCTGCTGCGGCCCAACGGCAAAGTGGGCGGGATTCTGATCGAATCGGCCGGCGGCCCGGCGCGGCCGACCGCCCTGGTGATTGGCGTGGGCCTCAACGTACGGATGCCGGCCGACAGCCCGGCGATCGACCAGCCATGGGCCGATCTGTCCGACCGCCTGCCGATGCCGATCGACCGCAACCCGATAGCCGCTGCGTTGATTGGCCACCTGCTGCCGACTCTGGAACGCTTCGATCAGCAGGGCCTGGTGCCGTTCCTGCCGGCATGGCGGTCATTCGATGCGCTGCGCGCGCGGACCGTGGAGGTCAACGACGGCACTCGGAGGTTGATCGGCGTGGCCGACGGCGTGGCTGATGACGGCGCGCTCTTGGTGCGTCATGCCCGCGGCACGCGCAAGGTCTACGCCGGTGAAGCGCGCGTGCGACCGGCCGGGGTGGGCCGAGGGTGAACGCCTGGCTTTTCGATCTGGGCAATACCCGTTTGAAATGGACCCAGTGTCGGTCCGCAGGCTCTGGTCCGGTCGCCGCGCTGAGCCACGGCGTGGCCGGATTCGAGAAAGCCCTGGATCTGGCCCTGGCCGAACTGCCGCGCGCCGATCAGGCCTGGCTGGCCAGCGTGGCCGCCCCGGATCTGGCGGCCCGCGTCGGCGCGCTCTGCCACCGCCACGGCGTGCCCTGTCAGGCGGCTCGCACACTGGCCGAGTGCGCGGGGGTACGCATCGCCTACGCCGAACCGGACACGCTCGGCGTCGACCGCTTCCTGTCGCTGCTGGCGGCGCACGAGCGCGGGCCGGGGCCGTGGCTGATCGTCAGCGTGGGGACCGCCTTGACCATCGATCTGCTCGATGCCGGCGGCCTGCACCGGGGCGGGCTGATCGCCCCGTCACCCTCGCTGATGCGCCGCAGTCTGGCCGAACACGCCGCGCGCCTGCACGAAACGCCCGGCACCGCCCAGCGCTGGGGCCGCAGCACCGAGGACGCAATTGCCAGCGGCACCCAAGCGGCTGCACTGGGGCTTATCGAGCGTAGCTACGCGCTGGCCTGCGACGAGCTGCACAGCGCTCCGCAGTTGCTCATCGGCGGCGGCGGCGCGCCCCCGTTGCTGGGGCACCTGCCGCTGCCGGCCACGCGGGTCGACGATCTGGTGCTGCAAGGGCTGGCGGTCTATGCCAGGCAGGCCTGAGCGGTCGCGCCGCCAGCCAGTGCCCTGGGTCAGCGCCATCGACCGGCGCGCGCAGCAGTCATCGCGTCGGCCGGCTTCCGGGCTAAACTCACCCGATGATGATCCGCAGTCTGGTATTGGTGCTGGTGTGCATGAATCTGGCCGCTGGCGGCTGGCTGTGGTGGCGCTCGGCTCCGGCTCCTGCAGGGCCGGCCGGTGCGCCAGCGATCGAGGACACTCCCAGTCTGGTGCTGCTTAACGAGGTCGAGCACCTGCCCGAGCCGCCGGCCTGGGTCGAACCCGACGCGCCGCCGGAGCCGATCGAAGCGGCCTCCCAATGCCTGCGCCTGGGGCCGTTCGAAAGCCCCGCCGCACAGCGCCAGGCGCTGGCCCTGCTGCAGCCCGTGGTCAGCCGCATTCGCGACTCGGAAACCCAGGTCGAATCGGCTCAGGATCACCGGGTATTCATTCCCCGGGCAGCGGACCGCGAGCAGGCGCTCGCGGTGGCCCGCGAACTGGCCGCCCGTGGCGTGAGCGACTACTACGTGGTGACCAGTGGCGAGCTGGAGAATTCGATCTCGCTGGGCCTGTTTCGCAATCGGGAGAACGCCGAACGGCGCATCGCGCAGCTCGCCGCACTCGGCTTCTCGCCGCAGCTGGACAGCCGCACCGAGTCCCAGGTGCAGTGGTGGCTGGAAGTGGCCGCAAATCCCGACTTCAGCCTCGACGGCGCGCTGGGCGACGCTGAATCGATCCCCTCCCGGAGCATCGATTGCGCCGTGCTCGATGAAGAGCCGACCGGTCCGGTGCGGTAGAATCTCGCTGGAAGTCTGTCGGACTTTGGTGGTCGAGGCGATGGCCGACTGTGCAGGAACAGATTCTCGACGGTTCGCCGCGTTATCGCGGCGCTGCGAACCAGAAATCGTCGGGAATGGTTCGCACAGACGCTATCGCAGTCGGCCGGCCAAACTCCGCAAAGCGTTTCGTGCCGGCATAGCTCAGCTGGTAGAGCAACCGCCTTGTAAGCGGTAGGTCGTCCGTTCGATTCGGACTGTCGGCACCATTGTTCGCTTCGCCCACCCGCATTGGAGGCAGTCATGCAGCGAGTACTCTCACGGACGCTGTTGGTCCTGGCATTGTTCGCAGCCGCTGGCGCGCCGCTGGCGCTCGCCCAGGAGCCCGGCATCAGCCCGCAAGGCCTCGCCTTGGCCATCGAAAACGGCCAGGCGCCGTTGATTCTGGATGTCCGCACGCCGGAAGAATTCGCCAGGGGACACGTGCCGGGCGCCATCCTGATTCCCCACGACCAGCTCGCCGAGCGGCTGTCGGAGCTGGGCGGCGCGACCGAGGTGGTGCTGTACTGCCACAGCGGACGCAGGGCTACCCTGGTCGAGGGCATTCTGATCGACGCCGGCATCGGCGTCAGTCAGATCGAGGGTAACTGGCTGGGCTGGCAGGCGGCCGGTCTGGACAGGAAGTACCCCACCGCCGGAGCAGACAAGTGACCGGGCAAGGCCGTCCGGTATCGCTGATCGGCGCGCCCACCGACATCGGCGCCGGGCATCGGGGCGCGTCGATGGGCCCGGAAGCGCTGCGCGTCGCCAATCTGGTCGGGGCGCTGACCGGGCGAGGTCTGGACGTGATCGACCGCGGCAATCTCAGCGGCCCGCTCAACCCCTGGCTGCCGCCCGTCGATGGCCACCGCCACCTGGAAGAAGTGGCCGAATGGAACCGCGCCGTCATGCATGCCGTAGCGGCTGAACTGGACCAGGGACGTCTGCCGATCCTGCTCGGCGGCGATCACTGCCTGGCGATCGGCAGCATCGCCGCAGTGGCCCAGTACTGCCGCACAACCGGCAAAACGCTCCGAGTGATCTGGCTGGATGCCCACGCCGACTACAACACCTCCGATCTCACGCCGTCGGGTAACGTGCACGGCATGCCGGTCGCCTGCCTGTGCGGGCACGGCCCGGCGAGTCTCACCGGCATCGCCGGCGAGCTGCCGGTGGTCGATGCCGGCGTGTTCCGGCAAATCGGCATCCGCTCGGTCGATCCTGGCGAAAAGCAGCTGGTGCACGAGGCCGGCATCGATATCTACGACATGCGCTACATCGATGAGCACGGCATGCGCCGGGCGATGACCGAGGCGCTGGCCGACATGGACGAGAACACACACCTCCACGTCAGTTTCGATGTCGATTTCCTCGACCCGACCATCGCGCCCGGCGTGGGGACCACGGTCAAGGGCGGGCCGACCTACCGCGAGGCGCAGCTTGTGATGGAGCTGATCGCCGACACCTGCCGGCTGGGCTCGCTGGACATCGTCGAGCTCAACCCGGCGTTCGACAAGCGCAACAAGACTGCACGGCTGGCGGTCGACCTGGTCGAGAGCCTGTTCGGAAAATCGACGCTGATGCGCGACTGACACGAAGGGGGCGCGGTCGGCGGATGCCGGCCGGTCCCCGGAATCAAAAGGCGTAGTGCAGCAGCAGGAAGGTTTCGCCCCGGTTGCGCCCGGAAATGCTGCCGTTGGACAGGTGCCGCAAGGACACCGACGCGTCGCCCCAGCGGTAGCCGACTGCGCTCTGGAACTGCAGGTGATCGGACAGCACTTCGTTGTCTTCCTGGGCCAGCGCTACGCCGAAGCTACCGTACATTCCGCGCCAGGTCAGCCGCTTGCTGACCGCAATCCAGAATGTGTCGTCGACCGAGACAACGCCGTTCTGATGCCGCTCGTCGATGAATCCGACCATGAATTCCCAGGGATGCCGCTGCTCGGTCAGCCACGCCAGGGTGGCCACGCCGGTCGCCTCACCTTCGATATCCTTGGCGATGCCCGCGCCGATCTCGATTTCGCCTGCCGTCGCCGCCGGACTTAACGGAACACAGACGAGCAGCGCAACCGAGCACAGAACAGAGGAAACGAGCGAGCGGAGCAGGATGGCCATGATGTCGGGCAATCGGACGGTGGCAGGAATTGTGCCCGGTGCTTCGCTATCCGCCTACCGGGCGCAAGCCGAAAGATTGGGTGCTGCGTTCAAATCAGCGGCCCAGCTTGTCCCGGAACCAGCGCCTGAGTGCGCCCGGCGCAGTCCCGTGTATCCGCTTGAATGCCTTGCGAAACGCCGATTCGTCTTCGTAACCCACCCGGCCCGCGGCCTGGGCCACCGAGGTGCCTGGATCGCGCAACATCAGTTCGGCCTGAGTCATCCGCCAACGGGTCAGGTAGTCGTTGGGGGTGCTGCCCAGCATTTCGGAAAACCGCTGGGCAAAGGTGGTGCGCGACATCCCGGCGATCTTGGCCATGCGCTCCAGGCTCCAGTCGTCGCCGGAGCGCCGGTGGATCGCCTCCAGCACGCGACGCAGACCGGGATCGGCCATTCCCGCCAGCAGGCCGCGCGGATTCTCGCTGGTGCGCAGATAGTGGCGAATCACCATGACGAACAGGGTGTCGGCCAGCTTGTTGATCACGCTCGCGGTGCCCAGGCCCTCGGAGTTGGCCTCGGTGATCAGCAAATTGCCCAGTTGGATCAGCCCCTGGCCGCCGTCCTCGGCGGGCACCACGATCACTTCGGGCAGCGCATCGAGTATCGGATTGTGCCGGCCGGCAAGGAACTCGAAATAGCCGCACAGGATGGTGGTGAACGGGCCCTCGCCGTCCATGCTCACCACCGGCGTCTCGCCGCGCAGCGACCGGTCGGGGGAAAGCATATGCCAGGCATCGTGCGGCATCACCGCTAGATCGCCGGCGCTGATTTGGCGCGGCTCGCTGTTTCGGGTGTGCAGCCAGGCCTCACCCTGCCCGATGAAGTGAAAGGTCGCCCGGCGCATCCCCGCCGTACCGAACTGCCACGCACCGCACAGGCTCGGCGTCGCCATGACGCCGGCACTGAGCTGGTAGGCGCCGAGCAGAAACGACAACAGATCGTCGTCTTCGGTCCGCATCATCGCCATCATCGGATTATTGTTGTCTTCCATGGTCTGTTCCCTACGCGTTGGCGGGCAGTTTCCGTCATGACGCGGCGCGGGGCAAATGCCCCATGCCTCGCTTCGCGGAGCCACAGTCTGCACAATGGCAGCTCATGACCGCGCCAGACAGCCGACACCGCCGTTCACCGACCCAGACCTGCACCGGCCCCGCATGAACCGGCACGACCCAGAACTCTCGCCGCTACCCGGCGACCAGGCGAAAACCACGACCTGCTACATGTGCGCCTGCCGGTGCGGCATCAAGGTGTGGCTCAAGGATGGCCGGGTGCGTTATATCCAGGGCAATCCGGCGCATCCGGTCAATCGCGGGGTGATCTGCGCCAAGGGCGCGGCGGGTGTGATGCAGCACCATTCGCCGGCCCGGCTGCGCAAGCCGCTCAAGCGGATCGGCGAGCGGGGTCGGGGCGAATTCGTCGAAATCGAGTGGGACGAGGCGCTGTCGCTGGCCAGCGCGCGGCTGGCGGCGATTCGCGAGCGCAATCCGGATGAGCTGGCCTTCTTCACCGGCCGCGACCAGAGCCAGGCGCTGACCGGCTGGTGGGCGCAGCAGTTCGGTACGGTCAACTACGCCGCCCACGGCGGATTCTGCTCGGTCAACATGGCTGCCGGCGGCCTGTACACGCTGGGCGGCAGTTTCTGGGAATTCGGCGAACCCGACTGGGACCACACCCGCTACCTGATGCTGTGGGGCGTGGCCGAAGACCACGATTCCAATCCGATCAAGCTGGGTCTTGGCAAGCTGAAACAGCGCGGCGCCAAGGTGGTCGCCATCAACCCGGTGCGCAGCGGCTACGGCGCGATCGCCGACGAGTGGGTCGGTATCCGTCCGGGTACCGATGGCCTGCTGGCATTCGCCCTGATTCACCAACTCCTGAAGCACGACCGGATCGATCTGGACTATCTGGTGCGTTACACCAACGCCCATTGGCTGGTGATCCAGAGTCCCGGTGCGGCCGACGACGGCTTGTTCGCCCGCAACAGCGACGGCGACGCACTCTGCGCGACGCGGGCCGGGCATGCGGGTCAGCCGGTGCGGCTGGTGCCGGCAGAGTCGGTCGACATCGCCCCGCTGGTGGTCGGCGATTACCGGTTGGCCGACGGCCGGCGCGCGGTGCCGGTGTTTCAGCTGATCGCCGAGCGCTATCTCGACCCGCAGTACGCGCCGGAAGCGGTCGCCGACCGCTGCGGGGTGCCGGCGGCCACCATCCGTCGCCTGGCGCAGGAGCTGGCAGAAGCCGCATTCGAGCACCCGGTGGTACTTCAGCAACCGTGGACCGACAGCGCCGGGCGGCGGCACGAAACCATGACCGGTCGACCGGTGGCGATGCATGCGATGCGCGGCATTTCGGCGCACTCCAATGGCTTTCAGACCTGCCGGGCGCTGCATCTGCTGCAATTGCTGCTGGGCACCGTCGATACCCCAGGCGGGTTCCGCTTCCAGCCGCCGTACCCCAAGCCGATCCCGCCGCCCAACCGGCCCGGCCGCGACCGGCGCGCCGACGGCTCGCTGGACGCCGCGCCGCTGGGCTTCGTGCACGGCCCGCAAGACTTGCTGGTCGACCAGCAAGGCCAGCCGAGACGCATCGACCACGCCTTTTCCTGGGCCTATCCGCTGGCCAGCCACGGCATGCTGCATACCGTGATCCGCAACGCCTGGGCCGGCGATCCGTACCCGATCGACACGCTGTTGCTGTTCATGGCCAACATGAGCTGGAACTCGGCCATGAACACCGCCGAGACCATGGCCTGGCTCACCGACCGCGACGCCAGCGGCGGATACCGCATTCCCTACATCATCTATTCCGACGCCTACGCCTCGGAAATGGTGGCCTACGCCGATCTGGTACTGCCCGACACCACGTATCTGGAGCGCTTCGACTGCATCTCGCTGCTCGACCGGCCCATTTCCGATGCCGACGGCGCGGGCGACGCGATCCGCCATCCGCTGCTGGCGCCCGATGCCGTGGATGCCGGACGCGATGTCCGTGGCTTTCAGTCGGTGCTGCTCGACATCGGCGCCCGACTGAAGCTGCCGGGCATGGTCGACGACAGCGGCGCGCCGCGCTACCGCGATTACGCCGATTACATCGTCCGCCACGAGCGCGCGCCGGGCGTGGGTCTGCTGGCCGGCTGGCGCGGCGACGGGGCAATCGACGGCAAGGGCCGGGCCAACCCGGATCAGCTTCAGCGCTACATCGACAACGGCGGCTTCTGGCGACAGGAGATTCCGGCCGCCGGGCGCTACTTCAAGATGGCCAATCGCGACTATCTGGCGTGGGCGACCGGCATGGGCTTCCTCGGCGCGCCCGCGCCGATCACCCTGCAGCTCTACTCCGAAACCCTGCAACAGTTCCGCCTCGCCGGCCAGGGCCACGGCGCCGCGCCGGCACCGGCCGAACACGCCGAGCGGGTAGTCCGCTACTTCGACCCGCTGCCGTTCTGGTACGAACCCTTCGAAGGCGCGCAAACCCCGGCCGATCAGTTTCCACTGAGCGCGATCAGCCAGCGTCCGATGTTCATGTATCACTCCTGGGGCTCGCAGAATGCCTGGCTGCGCCAGATCGCCGCGCGCAACTGGCTGTATGTCCATCCCGACACCGCCGCGCGGCACGGGCTGGCGGACGGCGACCGTGCGACGGTGGTCTCCCATCACGGTCGAATCGAGGCACCGGTGCGGCTGGCGGCCAATGTCCAGCCGGATACCGTGTGGACCTGGAACGCCATCGGCAAGCGCCGTGGCGCCTGGAAGTTGGCCCCGGACGCGCCGGAGAGTACCCAGGGCTTCCTGCTGAACGCGCTGATCGACGACCGGCTGCCCGATACCCGCTACGCCAATGCCGACCCGGTGACCGGTCAGGCGGCCTGGTTCGACCTGCGGGTCGGCATCGCACCCGCGTCGGGGGCCGGCCCTTCAGCGGCGGACAGCCACGCGGACCGCCACGCAAGGGTTTCCCAGACACAGGCTTCTGACAGCGGGGCATGAACGCGACGCCCGCGCTCGGTTACCCTGAGCGACCTGCAACCGATACGACGCCATGGACCTGGACGCAATTCTGACGCTGCTGGTCTTGCTTGGCGGCATTGTCCTGTTTGCCTCGGAGCGGCTGCCGGTCGATCTGGTGGCGATGATTCTGCTGGCCACGGTGACCGTTCTCGGCCTGGTGACGCCGGCCGAGGCCTTGAGCGGGTTCAGCAGCCAGGCAACGATCACCGTGGCGGCGATGTTCGTGCTCAGCGCCGGATTGACCCGAACCGGCGCGCTGCGCGTGGTCGGCCGGATGTTCACGCGGATTCGCTACACCTGGCTGTTCACCCTGTCGGTAATGGTCAGCCTCGCCACCATGTCGGCGTTCGTCAACAATACCGCGGCGCTGGCGGTGTTTCTGCCGGTCGTGCTGTCGGTCGCCGCCGCCAAGGGTTTTTCCGCCTCCAAGGTGCTGATCCCGATGTCCTACGCCGCGCAGATGGGCGGCGTGTGCACGCTGATCGGCACCTCGACCAATCTGCTGGTCCACGCGCTGGCTCAGGATCTGGGGCTTTCGGGATTCAGTCTGTTCGAGTTCGCCCCGCTGGGCCTGGTCACCATGGCGGTCGGCATGGTCTACATGATGATCTTCGGCCCGATCCTGTTGCCCGAGCGGCGCGGCGCCGAACTGACCCAGACCTATGAGTTGGGCAAGTTCATCACCGAGCTGCGGGTGATGCCCGACTCGCCGCTGGTCGGGCAGTCGGTGGCCGACGCCGGTCTGGGGGAGAAGTTCGGGGTGTACGTCATCGAGCTGCTGCGCGACACCGAAAAGGTCTGGTCGCCGCGGGCGCAGAAAATCGCCGTCGACGACATCCTGCTGGTGCGCGGCGACTGGAAGAAAATCAACGAACTCAAGACCCGCGCCAAGCTCCAGCTGGAGCCGGAATTTCAACTGCGCGACGCCCAGTTCGAGGACGAAGGGCAGGTGCTGGCTGAGGTGCTGATCACGCCGGGCTCGCGCTACGTCGGCCACTCACTGGCCGAGCTGCGGCCGCACTGGCAGCCCGGCAGCATCGTGATCGCCATCCAGCGGCGCGGCGAAGTGGTCCGCGACAAGTTGCGTCAGGCGTCGCTGCGGCTTGGCGACATCCTGCTGGTGATGGCCCGCGAGGATCAGCTGCCCGCGCTGCGTGGCGATGCCAACCTGGTCGTGCTCAGCGAGCAGGACGAGGACCCGGCGTCGCGGCGCGGTGCGCTGATCGCGGTGGCGATCATGCTGTGCGTGATCGGCGCGGCGTTTCTGGAATTGATGCCGATCGTGCTGTCGGCGATTCTCGGCGTGATCGCCATGGTGGTGAGTCGCTGCCTCGACCCGGACGAAGTCTACGAAGCGGTCGACTGGCGGGTGATCATTCTGCTCGCCGGGGTGATTCCGCTGGGGCTGGCGCTGCGCAATTCGGGTGCAGCCGAGTTGATCGCTTCCGGCGCGGTGTCGCTGGTCGGCAGTTGGGGGCCGGTGGCCGCACTGGCGGCGATCTATCTGGTCACCGCCGTGCTCACCGAAGCCATGAGCAACAATGCGACCGCCGTGCTGATGACGCCGATCGCGGCGGCGGCGGCGATCAGCATGGGCGTCAATCCGACCGCGTTCCTGGTCGCCGTCGCGTTCGCCGCCTCCACCAGCTTCGCCACGCCGGTCGGTTACCAGACCAACACCATGGTCTACAGCGCCGGCGGCTATCGGTTCACCGATTTCGTGAAGATCGGGGTGCCGCTCAACCTGATTTTCTGGGCGGTGGCGGTCTACTTCATCCCGAAGTTCTGGCCGTTGTAGACTGGCGGCCTTGACTGCCCTGCCCGCCCCGACCCAGAAACGCCTCGGCCTGGTCATCGACCTCGACACCTGCGTCGGCTGCCATGCCTGCGCCGTGGCCTGCAAGGCCTGGAACAGCGCCGGCAGCTTTGCGCCGGTGGTCGACGAGAACCCCTACGGCAAGCAGCCCAAGGGCGTGTGGTTCAATCGGGTGCACAGCTACGACATCGCGCCGGGCAACGGCCAGCCGGCCATGACCCTGCATTTTCCGCGCTCCTGCCTGCACTGCGCCGATGCCGCCTGCGTCACCGTCTGCCCGACCGGCGCCAGCTACAAGCGCGCCGAGGACGGCATCGTGCTGGTCGACCCGGACACCTGCATCGGCTGCAAGCTGTGCAGCTGGGCCTGTCCCTACGGCGCCCGCGAGTACTCCGCGCGAACCGGCGTCATGCAGAAGTGCACGCTGTGCGTGGACCGGATCTACAACGAAAACCTCGATGAATCCGATCGCCAGCCGGCCTGCGTGCAGGCCTGCCCCACCCGGGCCCGGCACTTCGGCGACCTGGGCCACCCGGACTCCGCAGTGTCGCAGCTGGTCCGCGACCGCCACGGCGCGGAACTCATGCCGGAACTCGGCTACCGACCGACCAATCGGTATCTGCCGCCCCGGCCCAGGCGCGCCGGGCCGGATGAAAAATCCGCCCTGTCTGGAGAGCCGCAAGCCACGCAAACCGACCCGGCGCCAATGCTGACACGCTGGCTGGAGCGCGCGCTCAAACGCTGAACCCTGGCCGACTCAGGTGTCGGAAAAGATGCGGTAGTTGAGCGGCAACAGGCCGACCTCGGAGCCGATGCCGGGCGCCTCGTCGAACGCTGCCTGGTCAAGTTCCACTTCCACCGCAGCATCCTGACCGGCGAGGCGCATTTCGAGCACGCCGCGTCCGGCATGCAGGCGCTGAGCCGCGACCCGCGCCGGAATGCCCCCGCCAGGGTCGGTCAACCGCCACTGGTGCGGCCTGGCCATCAGAATCGCACGCCCCTCGACTGCGCAACCCTCCGGCATCGACACGCCGGGACCGCCCGCATCGGGCACAAACTGGGCCGCGCGGCAGCTTCCGCTCAGCCGGCTGCTTGGGCCAATGAAGCCGAAGACGAAAGGCGAGCGGGGGGCCTTCTCCAGCTCGGCCGGGGTGCCAACCTGCTCGATCTTCCCGTCCCGAAAAATCGCCACGCGATCGGCCAGTTCGAGCGCCTCGATCTGATCGTGCGTTACGAACACGGTCGTGTGTCCGGTTTCATCGTGCACCTTGCGCAACCAGCGCCGAAGCTCCACCCGAACCTGGGCGTCGAGTGCGCCGAAGGGCTCGTCGAGCAAAAGAACCGAGGGCTCGATGGCCAGCGCGCGGGCCAGCGCCACGCGCTGCTTCTGGCCACCCGACAGCTGATCGGGCAGACGCTCGCCCAAACCCTGAAGCTGCATCCGCTCGAGCAGCTGGACCACGGTGTGGTCGATCTGCGCGCGTGACGGGCGCTGCCTGCGCGGCCGACTGCTCAGGCCGAAGGCGATATTGTCGGCCACGGTCATGTGGGCGAACAGCGCATAGTGCTGAAACACCAGGCCAACCCGGCGTTCGCTCAGGCTAAGCGCGGTCGCGTCCACCTCGCCAAAGCAGATGCGACCGGAATCGATCGGCAACAGGCCGGCGATGGCCCGTAGCAGCGTGGTCTTTCCCGAGCCCGACGGCCCGAGCAGCGCCAGCAACTCGCCCGATGCGATATCGATATCTACCCCGTGCAAGGCGGACACCGACTCGAATCGCTTGTGTACCTCTTCGATTCTCAAACGCACTTCCTACTCCCTCAATGGCCGCGACGGCGGGTGGCCAGTTCGTGGCTGTGGCTGGACTCCAGCCATACCTTCAGCACCAAGGTGACCAGCGCCAGCAGCGAAAGCAGCGATGCCACGGAAAACGCTGCGGTAAAGCTGAACTCGTTGTAGAGAATCTCGACATGCAACGGCAGCGTGTTGGTCAGACCACGGATGTGACCGGAAACCACCGAGACCGCGCCGAACTCGCCCATGGCGCGCGCGTTCGACAGCAGGACACCATAGAGCAGCGCCCACTTGATGCTGGGCAGTGTGACCCGCCTGAACACGGTCCAGCCGCCGGCACCCAGCGATACTGCCGCCTCCTCCGGTTCGCGGCCCTGCGACTGCATCAGCGGAATCAACTCGCGAGCAACAAACGGAAAGGTGATGAACAGCGTCGCCAGAACAATGCCCGGCAGGGCAAAGATGATCTTAATGTCGTGCTCCCGCAGCCAGGGACCGAACCAGCCTTGGGCACCGAACAGCAGCACGAACACCAGGCCGGCGACCACCGGCGAGATCGCGAACGGCAGATCGATGACCGTCATCAGGGCGCGCTTGCCCGGAAACTCGAACTTGGCGATCGCCCAGGCGGTGGCGACTCCGAAAACGGCATTCAGCGGCACCACGATCAGGGCCACGACCAAGGTCAGCCGAATGGCGGCCAGAGTGTCCGGTTCGGTAACCGCCGCAAGGTAAACCGCCACGCCCTGCTTGAGCGCCTCGACGATGATGATCGCAAGTGGCAAGCCGATCAGCGCCAACAGGCACAGAACGGTCGCGGCGATGAGCGTCAGGCGCAGCCATCTGGGTTCATCAAGGGTGTTATCGGGATGCGCCATACGACACGCTCCGGTGCAGCAGGGAAATCAGCAGCAGGCAGATGAAACTCACCACCAGCATCAGAGTTGCCACCCCGGTCGCGCCGAGATAGTCGAACTCTTCAAGCCGGATCACGATCAGCAGCGGCACGATCTCGGAAACGAAGGGAATGTTGCCGGCGATGAAAATGACCGATCCGTATTCGCCCACCGAACGCGCAAATGCCAGCCCGAAGCCGGTCACTATGGCCGGCAGCAGGGGCGGCAGAACCACCGTGCGCACGATTCGCGCGCGCGAGGCGCCCAGGGTGGCCGCCGCCTCTTCCAGTTCACGGGTGGCGCTTTCCATCAATGGCTGCACGGTGCGCACGGCAAACGGCAGGCTGATGAAGACCAGCGCGAGGACGATTCCGATCGGGGTCTGCGCCACCTTGATGCCGATCGGCTCCAGAAACTGTCCGATCCAGCCATTGCGGGAGTAGAGCGCGGTCAACGCGATGCCGGCCACCGCCGTGGGCAATGCGAACGGCAAGTCGACCATGGCATCGAACAGCCGGCGGCCGTGAAACGAGTAGCGGACCAACACCCAGGCAATCAGGGTTCCGAGCACAGAGGCAATGACCGCCGCCAGGAACGAAGCGCCGAAAGTCAGGCGCATTGCCAGCCAGACCCGTTCACTGCTCAACACGGCAAGCCAGCCGTCCCAGCCCAGACCCGCAGCACGAATCAGCAGTGCGCTCAGCGGGATCATCACGATCAGCCCAAGCCAGGCCAGACTGACGCCGAAGGTCAGCCCGAATCCGGGCAGGGGATCGCGCCAGGCCCGGGCGCGAAGTGGGCGCCCGGGCCGCAAAGCATTTGGACTGGCGGTCGCCATTTCGCTCATCACCTGGGCCGATACAGCCGGTCGAACTCACCGCCGTCGGCGAAGTGCTCCGACTGGGCCTTGGCCCAGCCGCCGAATGCGTCGATGGTGACCAGCTCCAGCTTGGGAAACTTCTCCAGCGCGGCCGGATCGACCAGATCGGGACGACTTGGACGATAGTGATGACGGGCGGCGAGCTGCTGCGCTTGCGGGGTGTAGAGATATTCCAGATAGGCCTGCGCCACTTCACGGGTGCCCCGTCGATCGACATTCCGGTCGACCACGGCAACCGGGGGCTCGGCCAGTATCGAGAGACTGGGAACCACGATTTCGTAGTCCTCCCCGCCGGGCTGCGCCTTGACCAGGTAGGCCTCGTTCTCCCATGACAGGAACACATCGCCGATGCCACGGGACACGAAGGTATTGGTCGAGCCGCGGGCACCGGTATCGAGCACCGGCACATTGGCGAACAGCCGGCTGAGGTAGTCGTCGACCCTCGCACTATCGCCGTCGTACTCCCTTTGTGCCCACGCCTTGGCAGCCAGATAGTTCCAGCGGGCGCCGCCGGAGGTTTTCGGATTCGGCGTGATGATCTGCAAGCCCGGCTTGACCAGGTCGCTCCAGTCCATCACGTTCTTCGGATTGCCCTTGCGCACCAGGAAAACGATGGTGGAGGTGTACGGCGCGCTGTTGTAGGGCAGGCGGGATTGCCAGTCCGCCGCCAGCGACTGGCTGTGCTCGACGATGGCATCGATGTCTATCGCCAACGCCAAAGTCACCACGTCGGCCTCCAGCCCATCGATCACCGAACGGGCCTGCCTGCCCGAGCCGCCGTGCGAGTTGTTGATCCTCACCGTATCGCCCGTCTGCGCTTTCCAGTGCGCGGCGAATGCGGCATTGAACTCGCGGTAGAACTCGCGCGTCGGGTCATAGGAAACATTGAGAAGCTCGACATCCTTGGCGACGGCCTGCATGGCGAATGCCATGGCAAGCGAGAAGGCTGCGATTTTGAGAATGCGGGTCATGATCGACCTCCTGTGCACGGATAGTGGTTTCAAAACGCCAATTGCAGGCGCGAGAAAAAGGTCTTTTCGGTGTCCCGGTCGGCGCCGTTTGCGGCACCGCCGTCGAACCGGCTCTGGGTATGGTTGAACACAAGCTTCACGTTTCTGTTCAGATGCCAGTTCAGGCCTATGCCCCAGGCTTCGGCTTTCTCGGCCGCCGCATCCGGGTTGGCGAACAGCGGGAAGGCGTCATCGTCGATCGAGAGCTCGCCGTAACGACCGACCAGTTCGAACGCGCCCCAGCCCCCTTTGCCCGGCTCGAACGGCTGATTCGGGTTGATCGTACCCGAGTAGGCCGCCGTTTCGCCGGTCAGCACCCAGCCTGCGGTCACCTGCCAGGCGCTGTTATCGAGCTTCTGCCCGCCCTCGGGTGCCGACGTCAGACCGAGCGTCTGCTCGGATCGGATGTATTCGGCCTGGATACCGAATGCGCCCGCGTAGTAATAGGCCTGGGGCGAAATGCGGGTGTGTTCGCCGTCGGCGAATACGGTGGGGCGGTAGTTGAAGACCGTCGCCTGACCAGGTGTCCGGTATCGGGGCAGGAAGGCATTGCCGGCGCCTTCCTTGTCGCCGTGGCTGGCGGCAACTCCAAACCCCAGACCGGCCAGCGGGTGCGCCGCGCCCTTCCATGGCTCGAAGAAGATGCGCGCGCTGACTTCGCGCTCATTGTCGGCGTCTCGCGCGGCACTGCTTCGCCCGTCCACCGTTCCGTTGAACAGGCCCAGCTGGTAGCTGACCCGGCCGCCGTACAGCGCGCCCTGCAACTGCGCGCCGACATCGCGATTGGGCGCCAGCTCGGTCGGAAAGCCGCGTTCGATCAGCGGAATGGCGGTAAGCGACTGGAGGCGTTCCAGACCAATGGGCGATTTCATCTTGCCGACCCGCAGTGTCGCCGCCGGACTGAATCGCAGGTCCACCCAGGCGTCTTGCAGGGTCACTGTGTCTCCGGCCAATTCCGGCGTGATTCGAAATGCGGCCAAGGGACCGAGCGACCCTTCCAGTGTCGGCCGGATTCGTCGGAACAGGAAACCGCCGTTATCGACGACCGGATCGTCATCGATGAATCGCCGATTGTCGAGATGGATACCACCGCGAACGCGAATCTCGAAGCCGCCCTCCGGACTGCGTGCAGCGAATCCGCGGTGGTCGACGGTCACGATCGCATTGCTGGCTGCCTTGGCAACACTCGCTTCCTGTTCGTCCAGGCGCGATTCCAGTTCGGCCAGACGATGCGACAGGGACGCAAGCGAATCCTCGCGGTCATCATTGGTCTGACCACTGTCGATTCCCAGCCGTTGTTCAAGTCGCAACAGACGCTCGGCCAGCGCAGCTGCATCCAGCTCGGGCGGCTGATTGGCGAGAGCGGAAAGCGGCAGTGCAAGCAACACCAGATTTGTCAGGGTTCTTCGTCGGAACATGGCGGTCTCCTTCAACAGGTTGAGGGGCGCTCCTCCGGCGGTCCGGTCGGTGGCTTGAAGTACGGGTGGTAACGGCTCAGCGATCGGCGAAGCGCATCCGCACGCTTCGAACGACCTGCATGATCCTGGACTGATGGACGACGATTTCGATCGTTCCGAACTGGAGTCCCCGAAGCGTTTCGATGACGGCCTGCTCTTCGTCGGTGAGCGGCGGCAGGGTCTGCTCCGTATTGATCGGCACAACGGGCTTTCGATCATTCATGACCGACTCCCATCCGAGTGTGGTTCAAGGGCAACATATCGCTGCGTCACGCGATCCGGGTCCGAACCAAGCTGAACGAAGTCGCCGAGCGTGCGCCGGTCCAGAACCCCGCACATGGCCTCCCGAACCTCCGCCATCAGATGCCTGACCTGACAATTCGCTTCTTCCGCGCAGTCGGCGCACGCAACGTAGGCGGTTCTGCTGGCACAGCGCAAAGGCGCGATCGGACCGTCGATACTCCGGATCACCTCGCCCAGACGAATCTCGGTCGCCGATCGGGAGAGCCGGTATCCACCGGCTGGCCCGCGTCGACTGGTCACGAATCCGGCGTTTCTCAAATCCACAAGAATGGCCTCCAGAAATTTTTCCGACACCGCGGATGCACGGGCGATCCGGTGAGCCGCCACTGTCCGCTCGCCTGATTGAGTCAGGTAGCTCAGTGCTTTCAGTGCGTACTTGGCTTTGTGTGACAACATAATTCCCACCGGGATACTAGGGATTTGCGGCGGGGTGTCCACGCACGATTGTTTCTATACTTAGAAGCATTCTTCCGCGGGACCGCACCGGTGCGGGTCCTGAGCAGTCGATCGCGTGTCCCGGAGTCCTGAATGCGCCCCGCCTTTTCCGTACTGCTGTTCACCACCCTGTCCGGCATGGGCTATGGCCTGCTGACCTGGCTCGGATTGCGCTATGCCTGGCGTCCGTTGCCGCTGAGTGCGGAATTCGCGCTGATCCTGTTCTGGCTGGGCCTTGGGCTGGTGACGGCGGGACTGGTGGCCTCGGTGTTTCATCTGGGCAAGCCGTTGCGCGCCTGGCGGGCGTTCTCCCAGTGGCGGACATCGTGGCTGTCGCGCGAGGGCGTGCTGGCGCTGCTCACCTACCTGCCCGCGCTGGCGCTGATGGCGCTGATCGATTCGGGCCAGCTCGGCATCGGATCCCAGCTGGCCGGCGCCCTGCTCGCGCTGCTCAGCCTGGGCACGGTGTCGGCCACTGCGATGATCTACGCCTCGCTGCGCACGGTGCCGGCCTGGCGCAATCCTACGGTGGTGCCGGCGTATCTCGGCTTCGCGCTGCTGGGTGGCGGCGGGTGGCTGCTGGCGCTGCTCAGTCTGACCGGTTGGCGGCCACCCTCTGCCGTGCTGTTTTTTGCCATCGCCCTGGTACTGGCGCTGCTGGTGCTCAAGCTGACGCACTGGCGGGCGATCGGCAAGCCGCTGCCAGCCAGTCGTGCATCGGCCTTGGGGCTAGCCGACGACCGCGAGGTATCGGTCTTCGAGGCGCCGCACACCGAGGCCAGTTTCATCACCCACGAGATGCTGTTCGCCTTCGCCCGTCGGCGCGCACTGGCGCTGCAGGTGCTCGCCGTCGCCCTTTTTGTTGGCCTGCCGCTGTGGCCGCTGACGCTGGCACTGATGGGTCAGGGCGTGGGGCCGCTGCCCTGGCTGGTGGCGACCGGTGGCGTCTGGTTGGGTAGCCTGGTCGAGCGCTGGCTGTTTTTCGCCCAGGCCCGGCACGTGGTGAGCCACTACTACTGAGGGCCTGAGGGCTCCCGCCGGCCTTGAGACGCGCCACACTGCCGACCTGCCGCCGGGCGTCGACAAGAACGACACCCAGACCACGCTCAACCTGATCTACAAACTCAAGTTGGCGGCGGCCAGCGCCGCCGCACGAGAGCGGCCTTCGCGCTCAGTCCTTGACCAGCAATGCGGCGGCACCCTGGTCGAGGAGCCGCTGCGCGACCCGCTCGCCCAGCGCGAGCGGATTTTCGATGTCGCCCTCGGCCTCGGCGCGCAGCGTGCGGCCATCGCCGGGATCGCCGACCAGCCCGTGCAGATGCAGCGCATTGCCGGCGATCCGGGCATGGCCGGCCACGGCGACATGGCAACTGCCGCCGAGCCGGGCATTCATCGCCCGCTCGGCAACCACGCAGATTCGCGTCGGTGGGTGTTCCAGCACGGCCAGCAGATCCGCCACCGCCCGGTCGCCGTCGCGCGCCTCGATGGCCAGCGCGCCCTGGGCGACGGCCGGCAACATCAGCGGCGGCAGCAGACGCTGGGCGATGCGCCCGGCCAGATCCAGCCGCTGCAACCCGGCGGCGGCCAGCACGATGGCGTCGTACTCGCCCTCGTCGAGTTTGCGCAACCGGGTTTGCAGATTGCCGCGCAGGTCGATCAGCCGCAGGTCGGGGCGCAGCGCGCGCAACTGCGCCTGCCGGCGCTGCGAGGAGGTGCCGACCCGCGCGCCCTCGGGCAACGCGCTCAAGTCGCCGAAGGCATTGCTGACCAGCGCATCGAACGGGTCGGCGCGCTCCAGCACGGCGGGCAGGGTGAACGGCCCCTCCAGTTGCATCGGCACATCCTTCAGCGAATGCACGGCGGCATCGGCGCGATCCTCAAGCATCGCCACTTCCAGCTCCTTCAGAAACAGGCCCTTGCCGCCGATCTCGGCCAGTGGCCGGTCGAGAATCTGATCGCCACGGGTGGTCATCGGCACCAGTTCGACGGTCAGGCCGGGGTGCGCAGCGCGCAGCAGCTCGGCGACGTGCCGGGTCTGCCACAGGGCCAGCGCGCTTTCGCGGGTGGCCAGTCGGATGGTCTCTTTCATGCCGCTCCTGGATCAGTGTTGAATCTTTTCCCGAAGACCGGGCGCGCAGCGCCGGCTGACTTCGAGCACTTCGCCGCCATCGCGCAGCACCACATGGACCTGGCCGTCGGGGCTGCGGCGCAGCTCGGACAATTGATCGCGGGCGATCAGACAGCCGCGATGAATGCGCAGGAAGCGCTCGCCGAATTCGGTCTCCAGCGTCTTCAGCGAGTCCTCGATCAGGTCCTCTCCGCGCGCGTGGTGCACCACCACATACTTTTCTTCGGCCTGAAGGTAGCGGATGTCCTGCACTGGAATCAGCCGCAGGCTGCCACGCAGGCGCGCGCACAGATGGCTGCGCGGCTCGCCGCCATTGCTGGGCAGCGAGGACGGGCCCAGTCGCGACGCCTTGTCGATGGCCTGAGTCAGGCGCTCGCGCCGCACCGGTTTGACCAGATAATCGATGGCGGCGGCCTCAAAGGCTTCCAGCGCGCGGTCGTCGTAGGCGGTGCAGAACACCACCGCCGGCCGGGGCTCCTGCCCAGCCAGATGACGGGCGACCTCCATGCCGTCCATCACCGGCATCGAGATGTCCAGCAGGATCAGATCGGGATGCAGCTGGTCGGCCAGCTCCAGCGCCTCGCGGCCGTTTCCGGCTTCCCCAGCCACGCTGATGCCGGGTACCTCCGAGAGCATCTGTCGCAGTCGTTCGCGGGCCAGGGGTTCATCGTCGACGATCAATATGTTCATCATGTGGATGGCAGCGGGATCAGCAGTTCGCACAGATAGTAGCCGTCGGCGAAGCGCGCCGTCATTTTCGCTTTCGGGCCGTACAGGTGCGCCAGTCGCAGCGAGACGCTCTGCTGGGCATGGCCGTTGTGGCTGTCGCGCTCGCGCGGCGGCGGCGCTGGATTGCCGACCACCAGCCGCAGCGCGCCATGATCCAGCGCACCCTGGATGAGAATCTCGCCGCCCTCGGCCAGCCTTGAAATGCCATGCACCACGGCATTCTCGACCAGCGGCTGAAGCAGCAACCGGGGCATGGGCAAGTCCCTGGGCAGCGGCTCGCGCAGTTCCCAGCGAACGCTCAGGCGCTCGCCGAGGCGCAGTTGCTCCACCGCCAGATACTGGCGCAGCAGGGTCAGCTCCTCGTCCAGGGTCGATTCGCTGGTGGAGCTGCCCAGCGCAGCGCGAAACAGGTCGGCCATGTCTTCGATGGCGCGCTCGGCGGCATGCGGATCGCGATGCACCAGGGCGGCGATGGTGTTCATCATGTTGAACAGGAAGTGCGGCCGGATGCGCGCCTGCAGGGCCTGAAGCTCTGCGCGCGACTGCGCCTGGATCTGCCGTTGCCACTGATCGCGGACGTAGAAATAGCGCAGCGCCACGGCGGTAACCAGCGCGCTGATCGCCATCGGCCCGAGCACGAAGGCCGGGCTGTGGACGCGCTCGGTCAGACCCAGATTGAGGCCCATTTCGATCTGTCGCAGCAGCCATGCGCCCATCCCGGCCAGGGCCGGCGGCAGGGCCAGCGCCAACGGCATGCCAAGCCACGCGGGAATCCGCAGCAGCGATTTTCGCAGCGCGCACAGCAGCACCGCACTGCACAGCGCCAGCCACAGCGCGAATGCGCTGGCGGCCAGAAATTCGACGCGGGTCCAGGTTTCCTGCGCGCTGGGCGAAAGCGCCAGCACCAGCACCAGCAGCTGAGCGATGCCCAGCGCCGCCGCCAGCCGGGGCAGGCGGCAGAAGTCGGCCAGCCAGGTCCTCTCGGTGGTCACCCGCTCGCCTGGAGGCGTGGTTGCAGCCAGTCGCCGAGGTCGCGGATTTCTTCGCCGCACACGCCGTGCGCCACCGGATAGCTGTGCCAATCGACCGTTACGCCCAGTGCGGTCAGGGCGTCGCGGCTGGCCTGGCCGAGCGTTGGCGCAACCACCGGATCGTGCACGCCGTGGGCCATGAACACCGGCGTCGCCAGCCCGGCCGGAGTGGCCTCGGCGGCAGTCTGCTCCGGCATCGGCAGATAGGTCGACAGGGCGATGACCCCGGCCAACGACTGCGGCCGGCGCACGCCGAGCGCCAGGGCGATCGCCCCACCCTGGGAAAAACCCGCCAGAAACTGACGTTCGGGCGGCACACCGCGCGCGGTTTCGGCGGCCAGCCAGGCATCGACCTGCATCATCGACTGGCGCACGCCGGTTTCATCCGCGCGACTGGCGATGTCCATCGCCCGGATGTCGTACCAGGCGCGCATCGACATGCCGCGATTGATGGTGATCGGGCGCATCGGTGCATGCGGAAAGATGAACCGGATCGCCGGCCAGTCGGGGCGCACCAGCTCGGGCAGGATCGGCTCGAAGTCGTGACCGTCGGCGCCCAGGCCGTGCAGCCAGATCACGCTCCAGGTCGGGTTGGGGCCGCTATCGCGGACGACGGCGGGCAGCAGGTCGGTCATGGGAATTCCGGTGTTGGACAGACCGGAAGCATAGCCGCTGCCGACCGTCGGGTCAGCGTTTGTCGCGCTCGCGATAGAACCGCTTCGACCAGCGTTCGTGGTTGCGCTTGGCCGCCTGAAGCATCGGGCTGAGACTCGCGCCATAGACGATCAGCGCGTTCAGCCAGTTCACCGGCCAGCGGCACGGGCGCAGAAAATCGACGAACAGCACCACCCGCACGCCGTCGGTGTCGTTGTGCACTTCGTGTGGGTAGGCATCGTCGAACAGCAGCGCCCGGCCCTCCTGCCAGTGCGCCTGCTGGCCGTCGACCTTGATCCAGCAGCGCTCGGCCGGCTCGGGCACGATCAGGCCCAGATGCAGACGCAGCACGCCGTTGTAGGGGCCGCAGTGCTCCGGGATGCGCTTGCCCGGCGCCAGAATGGAAAAGAACGCCGTGCGCACGCCGGGAATCTTCCTCAGCAACGCCTCGGTGGCCGGACACTGGCGGATGTTTTCTTCCATGCGCAGGCCATAGCCCATCAACATGAAGGTCTTCCACTGGTCGTCGCGGTTGATGTAGGCCACTTCCTCGGAAATATCCTGGAAGTTGGGCAGCTGATCGATATACGGCAGCACCGCCCGCGCCTCGTCGCGCACCGCCGCCCAGCCGGCCTCGACCTCGGGCACCCAGTCGAAGGTCGAGTTCTCGAAGATGGCCGGCATGCCGACCCGCGAGTTGGCAGCGATGCGCCGCTCGGCCCAGCCGATGAATCCGAACACCAGCTTGCCGAGCACGGTGGTGGGTTGGTTGAACGGTCGAATCTGATCGGTTGCCGACATAACGCTCCATGCGCCGAACCGGCGCGCCGAACCGTCGGCGCCCGGAAAGGTCTGGTCAAACATTCAAAGCCAAATCGTAAGCCGGCGCGGCACTCGCTGTACAGACTGACTGCGGCCCCGACGGCAATGAGCCGGTGGGGTTCCGGCGCCAATCCGGGTCGAGCGGCTACGTCACGCTCATCCGCCCTTGTCATCGGTTGGCGGCGGATCGCGCAGGACGCGCAGCGCCTGGCGCGCGACCAGGGCTGCGCCCAGCACCAGCACGGCCCACAACAGCCCCTGGCGCCATCGCGGCCACGGGTCGGGCCGCAGCGCCGCTGCGCCGGCCGAAACGTGAGACGGCCCGAGTCGAGCCTCGGGCGGCAACCAGTCGGCTTGGGTCTGCTCGCGCACGCCGGCCAATACCGCGTCCAGCGGATACTCGGCCCGACGCGCCTGCGCGCTGCCGGCCGCAAGACGATACGGCGGCTCGCCTTCGGTCAGGATCACGAACACATCCGGCAGGTAGACCGCTTCCAGCTCCGGCGCCTGGGCCAGCGCGGGCTGGCTGCGAATCCGCCAGTGGCTGGCGCGGGTCATCGCCAGATCGACGCCGGGATTGGCCAGTTCGGCATCTTCGTCACCCAACCGAAACGCGGTCAGCGAGGCCAACTGGCGCCAGTCCGCCTGCTCGTCGTCGCGAACATCGATGAACAGCCGGGCGGCGCTGTTGGTGCCGGCCAGGCGCAGGTCCAGCCGATGCACCGGGATCGGGCCGATCAACCGATAGGTGAACTCGCCCGGCTCGCCGGTGGCGACGGCGTTGGTCAATCTGGTGCGCCGCTCCGGCGCCGCCGGCTCGATCCGGGCCGCCTGCTGACGCGTGATCGAGGCCAGCGTCGGCCAGCGATCACCTGCCGCCAGGTGCAGCCGCAGATAACGCTGCCCGGTCGCGCCGACCGCCAGGACACGCCGCTCGACCCGCAGGCCGTTTTCGGTCAGCGAAACCAACGCCAGTCCGCGCGACAGCGGCTGCCAGCTCGACAGGTCATCGCTGGCCAGCACGTCGACGCGCACATTGACCGGACCGGGGGCGTCGCCCAGGTTCAACTGAAGCGCGGGCACCCGGGGTGGCTGTTCGCCAAGGTCGATCAGCAGATCGTGATGGGGTTCGGGCCGAACGGCGGGCCGGTTACCCAGCTCCAGCTCACGCAGTTCGCCGTCGGCGTCGCGACGCAGACGCAGCGTCAGGTCATCGGCCAGCGTGCCGTCGCTGCGCACCGGGAAACTCAGCCAGGCCACCGGCAGCCATTGGGCCGGCATCGGCACGACCGCGTTCAGCCGCGCCATCGGCAGGGCCGTACCGTCACCATTGAAAGCCGCGATGTCGGACAGGTCGGAACGCTGGGCCTCGGCGTAGACCGCCTCGTCGAGCACCACCCGAAAAGCGCCGCGCTGGCCCCCGGTTTCGATCGGCCAGACCGTGGCGAACTGCTCCGGCGCGGCCCAGCCGGCCAGCGGCAACAGGGTGAGCATCAGCCATGACCATCGTTTCATGTCGAACTCCTGCGCGGCGGCGAGGGCGCCAGGCGGCCCACCGCAATCAACAATAGGCCCACGGCCAGGAAAGAGACGATGCCCGGCAGATTCCCGAAGAACTGGCGGTCGATCACGATCAGCTTGAGCAGCACCACGCCGAGCAAGCCCGCGCCCATCGCCCACAGCGGCCAGTTTCCGCGCCGCGAACCGACGATCCAGGCGACCACGCCCAGGGCACACCAGACCACGGTCAGCGCGGTCTGCGCCACTCGCTCGCCGAGCATCATCGGCGACCACTCCAGGCCGGCCAGATGATGACAGGCGCGCAGCGCCGACATCGACAGGCTGGCCCAGACGGCCAAGGCCCACAGCGGCCAGCCGGGGCCGGTCGCCGGGCGGGCGCGCAGAAGCAGGGCGGCGGCCAGCAGTCCGGCGAGCAGGGCGAGTTCCAGCGGATTGAGCAGCGGCAGCCAGGGCAGCGGGGCGCTGGACCCGGCCAGAGTCTGGCCTTCGATCCAGGCCAGGCCCAGCACCGCCAGCAGCGCCGCGCGCCAGTGCCGGCGCCAGTCGATGAAAACATCGGCCAGCGGCCAGCCAGCCCAGTCCGGCCGGCGCCAGCCCAGCCACAGCAGCATCGCCAGCGGCAGCACCGATGCGGTGGCCAACCAGCCGTCGGCGACAATGCCGGCGTGCAGCAACGCCTGATGCAGACTGCTGCCCGCGCCGTAGGCCAGGGTCAGGGCGAGCGCGATGTGCGCCGCCGGCAGCAGTCGTGAGCGTGGCTCCCGCAGGGCGCGCAGCGCCAGCAACAGCACCAGCAGCAGCGGCCACCACAGCGCTTCCTCTCCGCCCAGCCAGGCCGGCCAGCGGCGCGAGCCATCGCTGATCAGGGCGATCGGCAGGACCAGTCCGGCAGCGCCGGCAATCGGCCAGGACAGACGCGGCCAGTCCAGCCTCGGCCGCAGCCAGGCCGCCAACACCGCGCTCAGCGCCACCCAGAGCGCCAGCCCGAGCGCGTCGGAATAGCCCGGCGGCCAATGCACGGCCAGACCGCGCAGCCCGGCCGCCGCCCACAGCAGCAGGCCGGCGGAAAACAGCGCGAGCGGCAATGGCTTGCGATTTTGCGGGCGGTCGTACAGCCACGCAGCAAACATCAGCGCACCGGCCAGCAGCAGCAGATTCATCGCCAGGCCGTCGATCACCGCGCCGCCGCCGCCACCATCCACCACCGAAAGCACCAGCGCAGCCCCGGCGAACAGCAGCAGCGCCAACCCGGCCAGCCGCAACCGTCGGCGGTCCTGCCGATGACCGAGCCACAGCATTGCCGCGCCCTCGAGCGACCAGGCGGCGGCCGTCCAGCCGGCCGAAAGCGCCAGCGGTATCGCCAGCGTGGCGAACGCCAGGCCCATGCCGGCGGTGGCCTGTGTCAGCCGGCGCAACCGCGCATGGCGCACGCACCACAGCGCCAGCGCGACATACACCGCAGCGGCGGCCAGCGCGCTCAGGGCCATCGGCATGCGTGCCTGATCGAGCAGCGCGGCCTGCATCGGCAGCGCCAGCAACGGCGTGCCGAACAGCAGCGTGCCGTCGACCCGTGCTTCGGTCATCCGACCGGCCAGCGCGTAAAGCACCGGAATCATCGAAAAGAACAGCCAGAACAGAATCAGGAACGGTTCGACCGAGGCGAACAGTTCAGGTCGGTAGTATTGCCAGCCCCACACGCCGCCTACCGCGAAAGTGAATACGAAGCCCAGCAGATTGAGCGCCCGCCACGGCCGCAACCAGGCCACCAGCAGCACCGCAGCGTTGAGCACAGCGTAGTAGCCGAACAGCGCGACGTGGTCGCCCGATCCGGTCGACAACAGCACCGGCGCCGCATAGCCGCCAAAGAATCCGAGCACCGCCAACGCCGGGGCCGACTGACGCACCGCCAGCACGCAGGCGCCCGCCACCAGCACCAGCACCAGCGCGAAGGCCGGCAGCACCGGCAGCAGGCCGTACAGCCGGAACGCCGCAAAGATCACCAGCAGCAGCACGCCGATGGCGCCGCCTTGCAGACTCAGACCGAACGCCGGCCGGTGCGCCGCATCGCGCAGGCCCCAGATCAGCCCGGCAATCGCCACGGAGGCAATCAGGCTGAGACGAAGCTCGATCGGAAGCAGAAGCAGGCCGGCATCCACCGCGTAGCGCAGCGCCCCGGCGATGCCGATCATCAGCACCAGCAGGCCCAGCTTGACCGGCACATTGCCCTCGAACAGCCAGCGCCGCGCCAGCCGCAAAGCGCTATCGATGCCGGTCGGCGCGCGCGGCGCATCCGCGGTGCGCGCGCCGACCGGCATCGCCGAGGCCGGTGGCGGTTGCGGTTGCGCCTCGGCACTGGACGCGACCGCACGCCCGACGCTGGCGTGGGCCGCCACCGGTGACCGCGCAGCGATTTCTTCTGAAGCTCGCGGCGCCGATCCGCCAGACGTGTCGACCGCGTGCCGTTCGACCGATACCTCAGCAGCCGGCGGTGCCGATCCGGTTGCCGTTTGTCCTGACGCCCGCAGCGCGGTCAAGGCCACCGCCATGCGCTCGACGCGGGCCTCCAGCCCCTGCACGCGCGCGCGCAAGCCCAGCCAGCTGCCCAACAGGCCGCCAAGGGCAGCACCCACGCTCAGGCCGAACAGCCAGCGACTGTCGCTCGCCAACGCCGAACCGAACACCGCGCCCAGCACCGCCAGAATCCATGCCATGCCCCACCCCCCGGTAGACGACGCCTGGCGCCGTGTGGCGAGCATAGCAATGCCGCCGGCTCCGGTGGTCGAGTCGTGTAGCCCTGACCGACACCTGGCGGCAAAGCGAACCGCAGCTTGCGCCGCGCGATCAGCCCGGCTTGGGCGCATCGGCGGCCAACTGCCGCAGCGCCTGCTCGAACATCTCCACCGGCTGTCCGCCCTGGATCAGGTGACGCGCATTGAACACCACCGACGGCACCGCGCGGATGCCCTGGCTGGTGTAGAACCGCTCGTGCTCGCGCACCTCGGCGGCATAGGCGTCGGTCTCCAGAATCTGTCGCGCCCGATCGCCATCCAGACCGGCCGCCACGGCAAGCGCGACCAGCGTTTCATGATCGGCCGGGTTGCCGCCCTCGCTGAAATAGCTGCGCAGCAGGGCCAGCTTGAGCGCGCGCTGCCTGCCCTCCAGCCCGGCCCAATGCAGCAGCCGATGGGCATCGAAGGTGTTGTAGATCCGCCCGCCGGGCCGACCCTTGAAGGTGAAACCCAGCGCCTCGCCGCGCTGGCGGATCTGCTCGCGATTGTCGGCCACCTGGGCCAGGGTGATGCCGTACTTGCGCATCATGTGCGCATCCAGGTCTTCGCCTTCGGCCGGCATGTCCGGGTTGAGTTCGAACGGCTGGAAATTCAGTTCCACCTTCGCCTCATCGCCAACCCGCTCGATGGCCTGCTCCAGGGCCAGCAGACCGATGGCGCACCAGGGGCAGGACACATCCGAGACAAAATCGATGCGGATGGGATTGGACATTGCACAACTCCTTGGCAGGAAACCTGGAATCGTACCAGCCGCTCACTGCCGGACGCGATTCGGCGGCACCCATCGGCTGGCTCGACCCCGTGCGCTTCACTCAGGCCTGAACAGGAAGCGGGATTTGTGTGACGGATCTGCGCGGCCTCGCCCGCACCATCGAATAGCTTGTGCCGGTCGAGTGGCCCAGTTCGAGCCACCGGCTGCAAGCCGGGGCCGCCGGATGCAGAGGTTCTCAGGACAGATAAGTCGTGCCGGATCAAAGGTCGACGCGCAGCGATGCTGCGGATGAGGAATCGGCGAAGAGGCTGACTGCGCCAATGGAGTTGCCACCCGATCTGCCAAACTCCGACAGGCTACCCGACCGGACGCAGTTGATCGGCCAGGGAGCGGGTTTTCTCGGTCATCATGTCGCCGGTGTGCAGGGTGGATTTGCGCTCGATCAGCATCACCTGACACTCCTGTTCGGCCACCGGGTTGTGGCGGACGCCCTTGGGCACCACGAACAACTCGCCTTCTCGCAACTCGACCGCAGCATCCTCCATCTCGATGCGCGGGCTGCCCGTGAGCACGTAAAACAGCTCGTCCTCGTCGGCGTGCGCATGCCAGCCGAGAGCCCCGTGCAGCTTGGCCACCTTGACGTACGCATCGTCGAGTTCCGCAACGACGCGCGGCGACCACAATTCAGTGAGCGATGCCGCCAATTTTTGAGGCGAGACAGCGTGTGGCACGGTTTTCACTCCCGTCTGGGCGATGAAGCATTGGCTGCGGGGGCCGCCCAATCGCCCCGCTGGGCCGACGCCCGACGACATCGGGACGAAGCCTCGGTCTGGAACTGCCTGAACCAACGATGCGTACCAGGCCCGGTCGCTTCGTCAGGCCGGCCCCTGCTTTCGAGGGCGAATGGACGACGACTGGTGGGCCCACCAGGATTCGAACCTGGAACCAAAGGATTATGAGTCCTCTGCTCTAACCGTTGAGCTATAGGCCCGGTGCCGGGATGTGTATCGTCGCTGTTTGCGGTGGCGGAAACAACGAGCCCCGCGGGTGCGGGGCTCGGCGAAGGTGCGTCGCGCGGGGGCTTACTCGAGGTCGAGGAAGCTGCGCAGTTGCTCGGAGCGGCTGGGGTGGCGCAGTTTGCGCAGGGCCTTGGCTTCGATCTGACGAATCCGTTCGCGGGTCACGTCGAACTGTTTGCCGACTTCTTCCAGCGTGTGGTCGGTGTTCATGTCGATGCCGAAGCGCATGCGCAGCACCTTGGCCTCGCGCGGGGTGAGGCCGGCCAGTACGCTGTGCACGGTCTCGGTGAGGCCGGTGTTGGTGGCGTTTTCCATCGGTGATTCGATGTTGCCGTCCTCGATGAAGTCGCCCAGGTGCGAGTCTTCGTCGTCGCCGATCGGGGTCTCCATGGAGATCGGTTCCTTGGCGATCTTGAGCACCTTGCGGATCTTGTCCTCGGGCATCTCCATCTCTCGCGCCAGTTCTTCCGGGGTCGGCTCGCGGCCATACTGCTGAAGCATCTGGCGGCTGATCCGGTTGAGCTTGTTGATCGTCTCGATCATGTGCACCGGAATGCGGATGGTGCGCGCCTGATCGGCGATCGAGCGGGTGATGGCCTGGCGGATCCACCAGGTGGCGTAGGTGGAAAACTTGTAGCCGCGCCGGTATTCGAACTTGTCGACCGCCTTCATCAGGCCGATGTTGCCTTCCTGGATGAGGTCGAGGAACTGCAGGCCGCGGTTGGTGTACTTCTTGGCGATGGAAATCACCAGGCGCAGATTGGCCTCGACCATTTCCTTCTTGGCCTTGCGGGCCTTGGCCTCGCCGTAGGCCATGGTCCGGCTGATTTCCTTGATTTCCGGCAACTGCATGTGCAGCGCCTCTTCGATGCCCAGCAGCTTCTGCTGCTCGGTGATGATGTCGTCGCGGTATTCGCGCACGCCGGAAGACCACTTCTGCTTGCGCCGGATGATGTCGTCGGCCCAGCCCAGGTTGGTTTCGTTGCTCGGCCAGGCGCGCAGGAAATCCTTGCGCGGCATCTTGGCGTATTTGGTGCACAGCTCCAGTACCCGGCGCTCGTGCTCCTTGATGCCGCCAACCACTTCGCGCAGCTTGCGAATCAGCAGGTCGATCATCGCCGGCGGCAGCTTGATGGTGACGAACAGGTCGGCCATCTCTTCGCGCAGCTTGATCACCCGGCGCTCGTTGGGGCCGTACTTGGCGTGGGCGCGATGGAACTTGCCCAGCAGGCTGGTCAGCTCGGCCATGCGCCGGCTGACTTCCTCCAGATCCGGGCCGGTATCGACCGGCGTGTCGTCGTCACCGTCGTCATCTTCGTCATCGTCGGTATCGGCGGCATCCTTCGTCACTTCGACCGGGGCCGGCGGCTCTTCGATGAGGTCGTTGAAGCCGATGACCACCTCGGCCAGGCGGCGCTTGCCGTCGGTGTAGATCTCGTATTCGTCCAGCAGCATCTGCACCGACCACGGGAAGCTGGCCAGCGAATGCAGCACCTGATTGAGGCCTTCTTCGATGCGCTTGGCGATGGCGATTTCGCCCTCGCGGGTGAGCAGCTCGACGGTGCCCATCTCGCGCATGTACATGCGCACCGGGTCGGTGGTGCGTCCGCCTTCGGAATCGATGGCGGTCAGAGCGGCAGCGGCTTCCTCGGCGGCCGAGTCGTCGTCGCCGCCACGGGAGGAGTCGGACAGCAGCAATGCTTCGGCGTCCGGGGCCACTTCGTGGACCTCGATGCCCATGCTGTTGATCATGCCGATGATGTCTTCGATCTGCTCCGGGTCGACGATGTCGTCGGGCAGGTGGTCGTTGACCTCGCCGTATGTCAGGTAGCCCTGGTCAAGACCCTTGCTGATGAGCTTCTTGATTTCGGACTGTTGCTCGGGTGCGGGAGCGGGATTTGCCATAGCGTGCAGGTGTCCGTAAGCCGGCGCGGGCCGTAAGCCGGCGCGGAAGGGGAAAGTGGAACGCTCCAGTATATCAGAACGCGGTAGTACAGACGATCAGGACAGGAGCGGGAAGGCAAAGGTTCAGGATTCGAGCCAGAACGTCACCGGCCCATCATTGACCAGCTCAACACTCATATGGGCGCCGAAACGGCCGATTTCCACCCCCGGATGGCGTTGGCGGCACAGAGCCACCAGCCGGTTGAAGCCCCGTTCAGCCTGCTCGGGGCTGGCCGCTGCGGTGAAGCTCGGCCGACGGCCCTTGCGCGTGTCGGCGGCCAGGGTGAACTGGCTGACCAGCAGCAGACCGCCCCCGGTATCGGCCAGGGAGAGGTTCATCCGGCCCTGCGAATCGGCAAATACCCGGTATTCCAGCAGCCGCTCGGCCATCCGCGCGATGCGCGGTTCATCGTCGTCCGGCTGCATCGCCACCAGCGCCAGCAGGCCCGGGCCGATGGCGCCCACGGCGATTCCCTCGACGCTGACGCTGGCCTGGGTGACGCGTTGGATGAGGGCGATCATTCGGGAGTCGGGAGTCGGGATTTGGGATTCGGCGGACGGCGGACGGTAATCGTGGCGGTGGGTCGAAGGGTAGCGCATTGGTTTCGGGTTTGGCGGGGTAGGCGGCTACACTTTGGCGGTGAGTGCGCGCGTTTTTGCCGAAGTCGTATTTTCCCTGATCTGGCTGCTTGGCCGCGTGCCGGGCACGGCCCGGCGCGGGCTGGCGTGGGCCGGTGCGGCGCTGTGGTCGGGCCTGGCGTTGCGCGAGTTCAAAGTCGCCCGGCGCAATCTGGCGCTGATCGAGCCGGGTGCCAGTCCGCTCGAACGGGACGCCCGGGCGCGCGCGGCAGTTCACGGCATGGCGCTGAATTTCTTCGACACGCTGGCGATCTGGAGCCGCCCGCCGGCGCGCAATCTGACGCGGATTCGCGCACGACACGGCGAATCGCAGTTTCTCGATGCGCTCGAGTCGGGCCAGGGGCTGATCGTGGCTGCGCCGCACTACGGCAACTGGGAACTGCTCAACCAGTACCTGGCCAGTCGGTGCCGGATCGCCATCGTGTACCGGCCACCGGACTCGAGAATCGGCGATGCGCTGCTCCAGCGGCTGCGACGCGGCGATGCGGTGACCCAGGTGCGCGCCGAGGCCGGCGGGGTGCGCGCGCTGTTTCGCACGCTCAAGGCGGGCGGCGCGGTCGGCATTCTGCCCGACCAGCAGCCCAAGTCGGGCGACGGTGCCTTCGCGCCGTTCTTCGGCAAGCCGGCGTTGACCATGACGCTGATCCAGCGCCTGGCGCAGCGCACCGGCGCGCGGGTGCTGTTCGCGTTTTGCGAGCGACGCGCGGACGGCGACTTCGACTTGCATTTCAGCGCCGCCGGTCCGGCGGTCGCCGACCCCGACCCGGAACGCGCCGCCCGGGCGCTCAACCAAGGGGTCGAGGCGATCGCCCGGCGTGACTTCCGCCAGTATCAATGGACCTACAAACGCTACACACTGCGGCCGGTGGGGTCGGGCGAAACCAATCCGTACTGGCCAGAATGCTATTCGCGGCGCGCCGTGCGCCGGCATGCGAAATCGACCGGGGACAGCGCGTGACCGACACCGAAGCAACCGACTTTGCCGCGCCGCCGCAGCCCGGCGACCTGCCCTGGCAGGCACTGCCCGATGAGGCCAGGTTGGTCTATCGATTGACCGGCGCACTGACCGCACTGGCGCTCGGCGCGGGGCTGGCGCTGCTGCCGTTTGTGGTTCATCTCAGGCGACTGGACCCGCTGGTCATGGCGGCGGCGGTTGGCGCCATCTTGTTGGCTGCGGGTCTGGTTGGCGGCTGGCTGGGCGGGTTGCGCCATGGTCGGGTATTCATGCGGCTGGACGTCGATGGCCTGCAGGTCAGGCGCGGGCTGTGCTGGCGCAGCGAAACCCGGGTACCGCGCAGTCGCGTTCAGCACATCGACATCGAACGTGGGCCATTACTCCGTCGTCGCGGACTGGCCACCCTGGTGGTGCACACCGCCGGCACCCGGCTGAATGCCGTGCGGGTCGTCGGCCTCGGCGACCACGATGCCCGGCGACTTCGCGATGTGCTGGTCGATCGCGAGGGTGCCGATGACGATGCCGTCTGAGGCGCTGTCCGGCGGCCTGGAGCGACGCCTTCATCCGCTGTCGTGGCTGTTTGTACTGCTGGCCAGCCTGCGCGAGTTTGCTGTGCCGCTGCTGGCCGCGCTGGTCTTTGGCAGCCGCAGCGAATCGCCCTGGGAGCTGATCGGCCTGATCGGCGGCGGCCTTCTGGCGGTTAACGCGGTGGTGGCTTATTTCAGCTATCGATTCCGCATCGACCATGACGAGCTGATGATCCGAAGCGGCGTCTTTCAGCGTCAGTTGCGGCATATTCCGTTCCGCCGGATTCACAACGTCACCGTTCATCAGAACCTGCTGCATCGCCTGCTGGGAGTGGCCGAGGTCAAGCTCGAATCCGCCGGCGGCGTGAAGCCCGAGGCGCACATGCGGGTGCTGCGCCTGTCCGACGCCCAGGCGCTGGAGGCGCTGGTACGCCGTCGCGGTGCGGCGGCCGACGACTGCCAACCAGAGCCGGTCGGATCGCCGCCGCTGCTGGCGCTGGATACCGCCGAGCTGGTGCGCCTGGGATTGATTTCCAATCGCGGCATGGTGCTGGTGGCGGCGATCATCGGCGTGCTGGCGCAATCGGGTTCGAATGTTTTCAGCAATCTCGTCGAGCGGGCATCGGCCCCGGTCATCGGCTGGGTCGCATCGACCCAGATGGGCCTGCTGTCCTGGGTCGTCGGCGGGCTTCTGGTATTCCTGATGCTGGCTGCGGCGCTGCGGCTGCTTTCGGTGCTGCTGGCGATCGCCCGCTTTCACGGCTTCACGCTTCAACAGGAGGAAGACCGGCTGCGGGTCGATGCCGGGCTGCTCACCCGGATCCGGGCCAATGCGCCGCTGCGCCGAATCCAGGCCTGGCACCGGCACGAAAGCCTGCTGCACCGCTGGTTCGGCCGGCAGAGCCTGAGCGTCGATACCGCCACCACGGTGGCCGCCAATCAGACCAACTCGCTGCGCGAGCTGGTGCCGCTGGCGACCGCCGAGCGGATCGATGACCTGCTCGCCGGCTGGCTGCCAAACGCCGACTGGCAACGTCGCCAATGGCACCCGATTCACCCACGGGCCTGGCGACGCATGCTCAAGCTGCCGGTGTTCATCACCCTTGCTGCAAGCGTGGCGCTGAGCCTGCGCGTTGGGCCGATGGCGTTCTGGCTGCTGTTGCTGCTGCCCTGGTGGCTGCTGCGCGCCCGCAAGCTGGCGCACTGCCTGCGCTACAGCGTCGACCCGCATCTGGTGGCGATTCGCTCGGGCTGGCTGGGCCGGCACTGGCGGTTTGCCGAAATCGCCAAACTGCAGGGTCTCCGCCTCACCCGCTCACCGTTCGACCGGCGCACCGGCATGGCCACCCTCTGGCTGGACACCGCCGGCGCCAGCGGCAACCCGATGGCGCCCACCCTGCGCATTCCCTACCTGCCCGAAGCCGAAGCCCGACGGTTGCTGACCGACCTGAGCGAGCGGATCGCCGCGACGCGGTTGAAGTGGTAGAGGCCGGGAATCGGGAATAGGGAATAGGGAATCGTAGAAGCGTCGCGGTGTCGATCCGTTGCGTGGTTTGTTCGATTGCGTACACGCCCCCGACCCGGCGGCTTTTCCATTCCCGATTCCCCATTCCCAGCTCTACCGATTCCCGATTCCCTATTCCCCATTCCCAGCCCCCAAGAGCTACTGCCGCCAGAAACCCGGCATCAACAGCACCAGCACGGTGAACACTTCCAGGCGGCCCATGATCATCGCGATGATGCCCAGCCAGACCGCACCGCTGTTGACGCTGCTGAAGTTGCTGGCGACCTCGCCGAGGCCTGGGCCGAGGTTGGTCAGGGTGGCGGTGGCGGCGCCGAAGCTGGAGAGGATGTCCAGGCCGGTGGCGTTCATCGCCAGCACCAGGACCACGAAACACAGCATCCACAGGCCGACGAAGCCGCTGACCGACAGCACCACGCTCTCCGAGACCCGCTTGCCGCCCATCTTGACCAGAAACTGGCCCTTGGGATGTACCAGCTGGCGCACTTCGCGAAAGCCCTGGCGCAACAGCATCATTACCCGCGCCACCTTGATGCCGCCGACGGTGGAGCCCGCGCAACCGCCGATGAACGCCAGCCCGAGCAGCAGCAGCGGCGCCACGCCGGCCCAGTGATTGAATCCGGTGGTCGCAAAGCCGGTGGTGGTCAGGTTGGAGACGACCTGGAAGGTGCCGTGCCTCACGCTCTCGCCCAGCGAGTTGAAGCTGCCGCCCAGCCACAAGGTCAGCGCGATGATGGTGCTGGCGCCGACGATGATGCGCAAGTAGGTTCGCAACTCGGAGTCGGCGAAATAGACCGTAGTGGTGGCGCGCCGCCAGGCGACGTAGTGCAGTCCAAAATTGATGCCGCCCAGGATCATGAACAGGATCGCCACCCAGTCGATGATCGGGTTGTTCCAGTAATCGAAAGCCGCGTCGTGGGTGGAAAAACCGGCCGTCGACACGGTCGACATGGCGTGACCGACCGCGTCGAACAGCGACATGCCGGCCAGCCAGTAGGCCAGTGCGCACAGTGCGGTCAGCGCGGCATAGACCGTCCACAGCGCCTTGGCGGTTTCGGCGATCCGCGGGGTGAGTTTGGTGTCCTTGCCGGGTCCGGTCGATTCGGCGCGAAACAGTTGGGTACCGCCGATCTTGAGCATCGGCAGGATCGCCACCGCCAGGATCACGATGCCCATGCCGCCGAGAAACTGCAGCAGCTGTCGGTAGAACAACACGCTTTTAGGCAGTGCATCCAGACCGACGATGATGGTTGCCCCGGTGGTGGTCAGCCCGGAGGTCGCTTCGAACAGCGCTGCGGTGAAATTCAGATGCGGCGGCGCATACATGAAGGGCAGCGCCGAGACCACGCTGGCCGCCACCCAGGTCAAGGTGACGATGACGAAGCCGTCGCGCAGACGCAGCTCGTAGACCACGCGCCGCACCGGCCAGAACAACGCCACGCCCAGCAGAGCGCTCAACGCGAAACTGGAAAAGAACACGTGCGCCACCGGCTCGTCCAGCGCCAGCGCCAGCAGTGCCGGCGGCAGCTTGCTGAGCGAGGAAAACGCGATGATCATGCCCAGCACGCGCTGGATCGCCGCCAACCGACGGTTCACAGCCAGGTCGCTCCGGCCTGAAACAGCGCGGTGAGCTGCGGCAACTGGCTCTTGTCCATGAGAAACACGATCAGATGGTCTTCCGGTTCGATCACCACATCGTGGTGGGCGATCAGCAGGGTGTTGCCGCGCACTACGCCGCCGATGGTGGCCGAGCTGGGCAGGTCGATCTCCTCCAGTCCGCGACCGATGGCGCGCGAACTGCGCGCATCGCCACGCACCACCACCTCGATCACTTCTGCTGCACCGCGCCGCAGCGAGTAGACCTGGGCCGGCGCGCCCTCGCGGATGTGCGCCAGCAATGCGCCGAGGGTGATCTGTTGCGGACTGACCGCGATGTCGATGCTGCCGCCCTGCACCAGGTCGGCGTATGCCGGGCGATTGATCAGCGCCATCACCCGGCTGCAGCCGAGCCGCTTGGCCAGCATCGCCGAGAGGATGTTGGCCTCGTCGTCGTTGGTCAGTCCGCAGTAGATGTCGGTCTGATCGATGTTCTCCTCGCGCAGCAGTTCCTCGTCGGCAGCATCGCCGACCAGGACGATGGAGTTGACCAGGTCTTCCGAGATGGCGCGGGCGCGCTCGCGCGAGTGCTCGAGAATCTTCACCGAATAGCGGTTCTCCAGGGACCGGGCCAGCGCGCGGCCGATGTTGCCGCCGCCGGCGATGAATACCCGCCGGGCCGGGTGACCGTCGACCCGGCGCAGTTCGTTCATCACGAGGCGGATATCGCGCGGCGCGGCCAGAAAAAACACTTCGTCATCGGCCTCGATGATGGTGTTGCCTTCCGGCTTCACCGCGCGATGCCCGCGGTAGATCGCCGCGACCCGGGCATCGACCTTGGGCAGATGCTGGCGCAACTCGCGTATCTGGTGGCCGACCAGCGCCCCGCCGGGCACGGCGCGCACGCCGACCAACTGAGCATGACCGTTGGCGAAATCCAGCACCTGCAGTGCGCCCGGATACTCAATTAGTCGCTCGACATGCTTGCAGACCAGATGCTCGGGGCTGATGGCAGCGGTCACGGCGGGGTGTTCGCCGAGCGTGAGCGAATCGACCTGCATGTATTCGGCTTCGCGCAACCGGGCCACGCGGGTCGGCGTGCGGTAGCGGGTGCGGGCGACGTGGCAGGCAACCAGATTCACCTCATCGCTGGAAGTGACCGCGACGATCATCTCGGCGTCCTCGGCCCCGGCCTGGCCCAGCACGCTGGGCAGCGAAGCGTGACCGACCACGGTACGAATATCGAGCCGCTCGACCAGCGCGCGCAGCCGATTGATGTCGGTGTCGACCACGGTGATGTCGTTGTTCTCCGAGGCCAGCGCCGCAGCCACCGAGGAACCGACCTGACCAGCCCCGAGAATCAGTATTTTCATGTCGCCTTCCCCCAACCGGCTTACGGTGCGGTGAGCGGCAATTGTAGTCGTTTGCCGCCGTCGGGACGGCTGGCCGCGCGCAATCAGCGGGTGGCTGATCGGCGCCAGAGCCGATCGCACCCGCGCGCCGCGCGCCTGATGGCCCGGTGCTTGCGTGGTCACGGAGGCGCAAAGATGCGGGTTAAGCTGTGGCAATGCCGGCCAACGCATCCATTGAAACCACCGTTGCGCTCAGCGGCGTGGTGATCTGCTGCAACGAGGCGGATCGGATCGCGCGCTGCGTGACCACCCTGCGCCGGATCTGCAGGGAGGTGATCGTGCTCGACTCGGGTTCCAGCGACAACACCGTGGCCATCGCGCGCGCTGCCGGCGCCGAGGTCGAGCATCAGGAGTGGCTGGGTTTTGCCGGCCAGAAGAACATCGCCATCTCGCGCGCCAGTCAGCCCTGGGTGCTGGTGCTGGACGCCGACGAATGGCTGGCGCCGAGCGCGCCGGCCCGGATCCGGGCACTGTTCGAGAGCGGCGAGGTCGACAGCGCCGATGTCTGGCAACTGCCGCGCCGCACGCGGTTTCTCGGCCGCACGTTGCAATTCGGCGGCTGGGGCAACGAGTGGCTGCCCAGGCTGTTTCGCGCCGGCTGTCGCTACCTGCCGACCCGCGACAGCGAGCGGCTGGACATGCGCGGCAAGCGTCGACGGCGCATCAAGGCGCGCATCGACCACGACACCGCGCGCTCGCTTTCCGAGTACCGCGCCAAGCTGGATCGTTACGCCCACCTGTTTGCCCGCCAGAAACATTCGCTGGGCCGCGACGCGGTGTGGCTGGACCCGACCCTGCACGCGGTCGCCTACTGGCTGAAGAACTACATCCTGCGCGGCGGGTTTCTGGATGGCCGGGCCGGCTATCTGTACCACGCCAGCCACGCGCTGTACGTTTACCGGAAGTACGCCCGGCTCTACGCTTTGCGCGACGTCGACGATCGCTGACCGTCGGGCCGGTGGATCGGTCGCATCGCCGCAAAGTGATCCCGACGCAGCGAAACCTGGGCGACTTCAGTAGCCCGCATCGCGCACCTGATTTGTCCCTCGCTCGGCCGCCGGATTGCCGGGACAGTCCCTGGCGGCCTGCCCCGGCACCAGCCACCAGTGGCGTCGGTTGGCGACGCCGAGATCGACTGCGGCCGAGCGATCGACACAGCTGCCAAGCTGCGCCTGTTCGACCAGCAGCGCTCGGGCATCGGGTCGCTGCCCGAGCCAGGTCAGTCCGCGCCGCCACTGCACCGGATGGGCGAGCGAAAAACCGAACTCGACTACCGGGCCGACGCGCTGCAGCAACATCTGTTCGCGCCAGCCGACCAGGCCGATGGCGGTTTCCGGACCGGCCCGGTCGCGGGCCTCTTGCATCAGCTGCCGGCCGGAACTCGACGCATCGAGTAGCGGGTAGAAGGCCAGTCCGTAGCTGGCGAACAGAACCAGTTGCGCGGCCAGAAGGGCGGTCAGAAACGAGCGTCGGGCGGAACCGACCAGCACCAGCAGCAGGATCGCGCCGGTAACCAGGGTCAGCCACCAGATGCCGGCAAATCCCGGATCGAGGCCGCGACGACTCACCAAGCGCTCGGCAAACTCCGGGGTGTCGGTCAACGCCCACACGCTGCCGCCGATCAGTGCCAGGCCCACGAAGCCGTACAGGCCCAATCCGAGCCGGCGCGGCCAGGGCCGGGCCGCGACTGCCGCCAGCCACGGCGCCGCGGCCAGCGCGATGGCCGGCAACGCGGGCAGGATGTAGACATCGCGCTTTCCGCTGCTCAGCGTGAAAAACACAAGCACCAGGCCCGCCCAAGCCAACGGCAACCAGACGCGCGCGTCGGCCTGCCGCCAAGCATCGCGCCAGGGGCGGATCAGCCACGGCAATGCCAGGCTGAGCGGCAACCAGGCAAAGGCGATGACCTCCAGGAAATACCAGGCCGGCTGCCGATGCATCCAGGCGTCGGCGTAGCGCACGGCGGTCTGGCGGAACAGGATCTCCTCCAGGTAGGCCCGGTGCTCGGGCTGGCCGCCGATCAGCGCGATCGACACCACCGGCACCAACCACAGCGCCAGCGCCAGGCAGAACGCCAGCCCGCCCAGCCCCCAGCGCAGCCGGTTGCCCGGTGCCATATGCGCCAGCCCGCTCCAGCCGCCACGCTGCATCAACCACCACGGCAGCAGCACCAGCAGCGGCAGAAATCCCACTCCCTTGGCGATCACCCCGAGCCCCGCCGCAAAGCAGCCGGCCCAGAACCAGCGCCAGTCCGGCCCGAGCAGCAGGTGGCGCAGCAGCCCGTACAGACTCAGCGTGGTGAGCAGCACCAGGGTCGGGTCTATCTGCGCGCTCCGAGCATGGAACACGAAGTGCACGCAGACCAACAGGGCACCACCTGCCCAGACCGCCACTTCACGGCCCCACAGGCGTCGGGCCAGATCCCAGGTCAGCGCGACGGTGGCCAGCGCGGCCAGCAGCGAGGGCAGCAGAAAGCTGCCGCGCCAGCCGCCGGTGAGCCAATGACTGGCGGCCAGCAACCAGAAGAAAACCGGTGGCTTGTCGGCATAAAGTTCGTGTCCGCGGTGCGGAAACCACCACTCGCCGCTGCTGAGCATTTGCTGGGCCACCAGCACGAAGCGTGGTTCGTCGGCTGGCCACGGATCGCGCAGGCCGATGCCCAGGCCAATCAGCGCAGTGCCGTAGACCAACAACCAGAACAGATCGCGCGCTTGGGTCCGGTCGATCACGGCCGACCCCGGAAGACCGCCCATGCCGAGCGGGACCAGGCACCCGGCACCAGGGTCATGAATCTGCCCTTCGGCTCAGCAGGGCGTAGTAGAACCCGTCGCACTGCTCGTCGCCGGGCAGCCGTTGCCGGCCGACGTCGGCCTCGCGACCGGCCCAGTCCGGCAGCGGCAGCGCCTGCGCATCGGGCGTGCTGGCCAGAAACCGGCTGACCCGACCGCTATTTTCCTTGGCCAGCACCGAGCAGGTGACGTACAGCAGCACCCCGCCGGGACGCAGCAGCGGCCACAGCCCGGCCAGCAGTCGCGACTGTTGTGCGATCAATCCGGCGATATCGCGCTCGCGGCGGTGCCATTTGATGTCCGGCTGACGGCGAATGACACCGGTGGCGCTGCACGGCGCGTCGATCACGATGGCGTCGAACGGCCGGCCGTCCCACCAGTCGGCGGGCTTGCCGGCGTCGGCGGCCAGAACTGCTTCCAGCGGCCCCAGGCGCAGTCGGCTGAGGGTTTCTCCAGCCCGGTCCAGGCGTCGGGCATCGCAATCGAGCGCAGTCAACCGGATCGCCGGATGGCGCTCCAGCAAATGGGCGGCCTTGCCGCCCGGCGCGGCGCAGGCATCGAGTACCCGGGCATCGGCGGCGATCGGCAACAGGGCCGCCACGCGCTGCGCCGCGCCGTCCTGCACCGAGACCTGGCCCTCGGCCCAGCCCGGCAGGGTGGTCGGCGAACGCGGCGCATCGAGCACCAGTGCATCGTCGAAGCCGTCGGGCACCCGGTGGCCGATGCCGGCCTCAGCCAGCCGCGCGCAATAGTCGTCGCGGTCGATCTGCTGGCGATTGACCCGCAGCCACATCGGCGCGGCGAGGTTGTTCTGTTCGAGAATCTGCGGCCACTGCGTCGGCCAGTCGCGCTCCAGCGCGGCGACCAGCCAGTCCGGGTGGCTGGCGCGGATGGCCGGCGAGTCGCTCTGCGGCAGGCCTTCGCGCAACGCGCGGCGCAGGATGGCGTTGACCAGACCCACCGCCTTGGGCCGATCCAGCAGGCGGGCCGCCTCGGCGGTCGCCGCCACGCTGGCGTGGGCCGGTAGCTGCATGGCGTCGATCTGCGCCAGACCGATGCGCAGCAGCGCGCCGATCCGGCCATCGCGGGACGGCAGCGGGCGGTCCATCCAGACACTCAGGGCGTGATCGTAGCGCCGCTTCCAGCGTAGGGTCTCGAAGCACAGGGCCTCCAGCAAGGCCCGGTCGCGGCTGTCGGGCGTCTCGGCCAGCGCCGGGGCCAGCACCGCCTTCAACGAGCGGCCCTGATCGAGCACTGCGTGCAATACCTCTGCCGCGCGGGCGCGCAGCGCGGCGCCTGGCTGACTCATGGTGTGCGCAGCTCGGGATGGGCATTCAGGTAATCGGCGGCCGACACCGGACGGCCGCCTGCGCGCTGAACGCGGATCAGGCGGATCGCGCCCTCGGCGCAGGCCACGACGATGCCCTGGGCATCGGCGGCCAGTACGGTTCCGGGCCTTGCCGGCGCAGCGCCATCGGCGACACGCGCCTCATGCACACGCAGGCGCTGTCCGGCCAGGTCGGCCTCGGCCACCGGCCACGGATGCAGGGCACGGATCTTGCGGTCGATCTCGACAGCCGGCCGCGCCCAGTCGATAGCGGCTTCGGCCTTGTCCAGCTTGCGAGCATGGCTGACGCCGGACTCGCTCTGCGCCACCGGCTGTGGCCGCAGGCCGGCACGCAGCAACTTGAGGCCGTCGGAAAGCACCTCGGCGCCGAGTTCGGCCAGCCGGTCATGCAGACTGCCGGCGGTCTCGTCGTCGGCGATCGGGGTTTCCAGACTCAGCAGCACCGGCCCGGTATCCGGTCCGGCTTCCATCTGCATCAGGCATACGCCGGTGCGGCCATCGCCGGCCTCAATGGCGCGCTGGATCGGCGCGGCACCGCGCCAGCGCGGCAGCAAGGAGGCATGAACGTTCCAGCACCCCAGACGCGGGATCGCCAGCACCGCGCGCGGCAGAATCAAACCATAGGCCACGACGATCATCAGATCGGGCGACAGTTGGCGCATCTCCTCGCGCGCCTCAGGCCCGCGCAGGCTGGCCGGCTGATGAACCGGCACGCCGAAGTCTTGGGCGGCCTGTTTGACCGGCGAGGCAGCCAACTGGCGCCCACGACCGGCCGGCCGGTCGGGCTGGGTGTAGACCGCTACCAGTTCGCCGAGAGAGGCGGCGACGCGCAGAGCCGGCAGCGCGAATGCCGGGCTGCCGGCGAACACCAGCCGCAGCGACATCTCAGCCAGCCGCGACGCGGCGCTGCTTGGCCAGCTTGCGCTTGACCATTTCGCGTTTCAGGGGCGAAAGGTAATCGACGAACAGTTTGCCGTCGAGGTGATCGATCTCGTGCTGGATGCACACCGCCAGCAGGCCGTCGGCGTCCATCTCGAACAGCTTGCCGTCGGCATCCAGGGCGCGCACGAGGATCCGCTCGGCGCGGCTGACATCGGCGTAGATGCCGGGAATCGACAGACAGCCTTCCTGGCAGGTCTCGCTGCCCTCGCGGTCCAGTATTTCCGGGTTGATGAACACCAGTGGCCGGTTCTTCTCCTCCGATACGTCACACACGAGGAAACGGCGGTGTACATCGATCTGGCTCGCAGCCAGGCCAATACCGGGCGCCTCATACATGGTCTCGAACATGTCGCGGATCAGCTGGCGCAGATCATCGTCGACGTGTTCGACCGGCACGGCGCGGGTGCGCAGCCGGGGATCGGGAAATTCGAGTATGGTTAACTTGGCCATGGCTCTGTGAATTGGGGTTTTTGCGTCGAAGGTCAAGGTTTACCGCCTACGCGGCCGTCATTGTACCCTGATGGGGCTTGCATTCCGTCTGGAAAACAGTTCGGCTATAGTGACAAAACCTGCGAGGGGAATCAGGCACATGGCCGTCATACTTAAACGCGTTTTTGCAGTTGCCGCCAGCGCATTGCTGACCTTTGCCGTTTTGGCATCGGCCCAAGAGCTGAAACAGGATCATCCTTCACAGTATGTCGTCCAGAAGGGCGACACGCTCTGGGATATCGCCGCGCGATTCCTGACCAAACCCTGGCTGTGGCCGGAGATCTGGCAGGCCAATCCGCAGATCGAGAATCCGCACCTGATCTACCCGGGCGACGTGATCAGCCTGGCCTATCTGCAGGGTCAGCCGAAGGTCAGCGCCGAGCGGCCAGCGGAAATCCGTCGCTCCGATGCCATTCCGACCATCCCGCTGTCCGACATCGAGCCATTCCTGCGCGACTTGCACGTGCTCGACAGCCTCGACGGCCTGCCCTATGTGGTCGCTACCGAAGAAGACCGGATCTACGCCACCGCCGGCGGCCTCATCCATGTCCGTGGGCTGTCCGGCGGCAGCCCGGGCGATGCCTATGCCGTGGTGCGCCAGACCTTCCGTTATGGCCGCGCCGAGCAATTCGACGGCAAAGTCCATGCCCGGGCCGAACAGCTCGATCGTCGCGGCGACCTGTTGCAAGGACGCGACTGGCACAACTGGTGGCGCGATCAGGGAGTCGGCGCCGGCACCCGGCCTGAGATCCTTGGCTACGAGGTGATGACCCTGGCGCTGGCCAAAGTGACCCGCTTCGGCGACCCGAGCAGCCTGGTGCTGCAGGGCGAAGGTCGCGAGGTTCGCGAGGGCGATCTACTGATCCCGGTAACCAGCCAGCCCTACGACCTGCAGTTCATGCCGCGCGCTCCGTCCAGCATTTCCGATGGTGCGCGGGTACTCTCGGTCGCCGACGGCCTTTGGGGCTCCGGCCCGCGCTACGTGGTTGCGCTGTCGCTCGGCGCCGAGGACGGCATCAGCAACGGCCATGTCCTCTCGGTATGGTCGGAGGGGCTGACCAAACCCGATCGGATCCAGCACCGCAATCCGCTGGCCGCCGCCAACAACACCTTCAAGGTGCCCGACGACTTCAACGGCCACGTCATGGTGTTCCGCACCTTCGACAGGATCAGCTACGGGCTGATCATGGACGGCATCCGGCCGGTCAAGGTCGGCGACCTGCTGAAGATGCCGGACGAATACTATTGAGCAGGGAACGCAGGGACGCGTGACGGTCAGGACTCGGTGACGCCGGACAACAGCCTCGCCTGGTTGCGGCTGCTGCGCGCTCAGGCGCCGGGCCGAAGCGTGCGTCAGCTGCTCGCCGAACACGGCAGCGCCGAGGCCGCGCTGGCTGCGGGCGCCCAGGCATGGCGACGCGCCGGTTTATCGGACGAAGTCTGCCGTGCGCTCGATCGGCCCGATACCGACATCAGCGCGGCGCTGGACGCGGATCGGCGCTGGCTGGATCAGGCCGGCCACTACTTGATCGGCCTCGACAGCCCCGATTACCCGCTGCTGCTGGCGCGCGCGCCCAGCCCGCCGCCGGCGCTGTTCGTCGACGGCTACCCGGACGCGCTCTGGTATCCTCAGATCGCCGTGGTCGGCAGCCGTTCGCCGACCGCCGGCGGACGCGACAACACCCGGGCGTTCACCCGCGCCTTCGTCAAGGCCGGGCTGGCGGTCACCAGCGGCCTGGCCAGCGGCGTCGACACTGAGGCCCACCACAGCGCGCTTGAGGCCGGTGGTCTGACTATCGCGGTGATCGGCACCGGCCCGGACCGCTGCTATCCGCCCGCCAACCGGGAGCTGGCGGCGCGGATCGCGGCCGGAGGCTGTGTGGTCAGCGAGTTTTTGCCGGGCACCGAGGCGCGGCGCGAGCACTTTCCGCGCCGCAACCGGGTCATCGCCGGACTGAGTCTGGGCGTATTGGTGATCGAAGCCGCCGAGCGCAGCGGCGCGCTGATCACCGCCCGGCTGGCCGGCGACGCCGGACGTGACGTCTTCGCGGTGCCGGGTTCGATCCACAATCCGCTCGCGCGCGGCTGCCACCGTCTGATCCGCCAGGGTGCGGCGCTGGTTGAGAGCGCCAGCGAGGTGGCCGAAGCACTGGCGCCGATCGCCAGGGAGTTGGCCGATGGCCTGCGTGTTCGCCTGGCGCAGTCTGAGGCGCCCGATGCCCGCCGACCCGGGCCGGACAACGGCTCTGCGTTCCCGCTGATGGAGGATCCGGACTACCGCCAGCTCTGGGATGCCCTCGCTCACGATCCTGTACCGTTGGATACGTTGGCCGAGCGCACGGGATTGACGGCCGATGCGCTGTCCTCCATGCTGATGGTCATGGAGCTGGAAGGTCTGCTCAGCGTCGAACACGGTCGTTTCGCGCGTCGTGGCTGACCGGCCGCTCGCCGAAGGCGTTCTGTTTTCGGCCCATCCATCTGATTTGACAGCGTTTATCGCAATTCTGCGAAGATGCTTTTCACGGCGGACATGCACCGCAATTTCCCGGACCGGGTGATGAAAGAATCCATTCTTGATGTATTGCTGTACCTTTTTGAGCACTATTTCTACGACGATCCGGACTCGGTACGCGATCGCGACTCGATGCAGGCCGGCCTGATTTCGGCGGGCTTCAGCCCTTCAGAAATCAGCAAGGCGTTCGACTGGCTGGACGAACTGGCCCGGCAGCGCCCCGCGCGCACCGAGCCGGCCGGTTGCGCCGGCCCGGTGCGCGTATTCGCCGAACCCGAGCGGTCGCGGCTCGATCCGGAGGCGATCGGATTCCTGATGTTTCTGGAACACAACGGCATCCTGGACGCGATTCATCGTGAGCTGGTCCTCGACCGGGTCATGGCGCTGGATCAGGATGAAGTCGACCTGGACGACCTCAAGTGGGTGGTTCTGATGGTGCTGTTCAAGCAGCCCGGAGCCGAAGCCGCCTACGCATGGATGGAGAGCCAGATTTTTTCCGACGATCCTGAACCCGTGCACTGAAGCGCGGTCGAAGGTCGAGCCGCGCACGCCGGCGTCGCGCACCGGTCGAGCCTGGCACCCGAACGGTGTGCTTTGCGTTTACCTGATGGATGCGGCTTGACAGCCCTCGCGAGGCTGTGTTTCCACTGAATAAAGAACCTCAGCCGGCGCGCATCCCGGATGGGGCATTTCGCGCCCGCTTCAGCGGGCAGCCGGAGTATTGCGCTGATGGCAAAAAACCTGCTCATCGTCGAATCGCCTGCCAAGGCCAAGACGATCAACAAATACCTCGGCAAGGACTTTCAGGTCCTGGCCTCCTACGGCCATGTCCGCGATCTGGTGCCCAAGGAGGGCGCAGTCGACCCCGGCAACGATTTCGCCATGCGCTACGGCCTGATCGAGAAAAACGGCAAGCACGTCGAAGCCATTGCCAAAGCGGCCAAGGGCGCACAAGGCCTGTACCTGGCGACCGACCCGGATCGCGAGGGCGAGGCGATTTCCTGGCACATTGCCGAAATCCTGAAGGAGCGCGGTCTGCTCGAAGGCCGCACACTGGAGCGCGTGGTGTTCAGCGAGATCACCCCGCGCGCGATCGCCGAGGCGATGAGCAAGCCGCGCGCCATCGCCGCACCGCTGGTCGATGCCCAGCAGGCGCGACGCGCACTCGACTATCTGGTTGGATTCAATCTGTCCCCGGTGCTCTGGCGCAAGGTGCAGGCCGGGCTGTCGGCCGGTCGCGTGCAATCGCCGGCCTTGCGGATGATCGTCGAGCGCGAAAAGGAAATCGAAGCCTTCGTCGCCCGCGAGTACTGGTCGTTCGCTGCCGATTTGCAGCATCCGAAGCAGCCGTTCAGCGCCCGTCTGGTCAAGTTGGACAGCGAGAAATTCGAGCAATTCACCATCACCGACGGCAAGGCAGCGGCTTCGGCGCGCGAGCGCCTGCTCGCCGCCGCCGCCGGCAGTCTGCGGGTCACCGACGTCCAGTCCAAGGAACGCAAGCGTCGGCCGGCACCGCCGTTCACCACGTCCACGCTTCAGCAGGAGGCGGCCCGCAAGCTCGGATTCACCACCAGCCGGACCATGCGGGTCGCCCAGAAACTCTACGAGGGCGTGAATATTGGCGAAGAAGGCCCCGTTGGCCTGATCAGCTACATGCGTACCGACTCGTTCAACCTCTCGGCCGATGCGCTGAAGGAGCTGCGCGACGTGATCGCGCGCGATTTCGGCACCGGCGCCCTGCCCGACAAGCCGAATTTCTATCAGACCAAATCCAAGAACGCCCAGGAAGCCCACGAGGCGATTCGTCCGACTTCCGCGCTGCGCACGCCGGCGCAGATGGCGCGTTTTCTCGATGACGACGCCCGGCGCCTGTACGAACTGATCTGGAAGCGCGCCGTCGCCTGTCAGATGGTGCCGGCAACGCTGAATACCGTCACCGTCGAGCTGGCCTGCGGAAACCAGCACGCGTTCCGTGCCAGCGGCACCACGATTGTCGATCCAGGCTTCCTGGCGGTTTACGAGGAAGGCAAGGACACCAAGTCCAGCGACGAGGACGACGAGGGCCGCAAGCTGCCGGCGCTCGCGCCGGGCGACACCATCCCGCTGGCCAACATCAGTGCGGATCAGCATTTCACCGAGCCGCCGCCGCGCTATTCGGAAGCCTCGCTGGTCAAGACCCTGGAAGAGTACGGCATCGGCCGGCCCTCGACCTACGCGAGCATCATCCAGACCCTGCTGTTCCGCAAATACGTCGAGCTCGACAGCCGACGCTTCCGGCCCACCGATGTCGGCCGGGCGGTGGCCAATTTTCTCGGCACCCATTTCTCCCGCTACGTCGACTACGACTTCACCGCCCGGCTGGAAGACGAGCTGGATGCCGTATCGCGCGGCGAGAAGGAGTGGGTACCGCTGATGCGCGAGTTCTGGGGCCCGTTCAAGACCCTGGTCGACGACAAGATGGAAAGCGTCGATCGCGGCGAGGCGACCGGCGCGCGCGAACTGGGCACCGATCCGGCCAGCGGCAAGCCGATCAGCGTGCGCCTCGGCCGCTACGGGCCCTTTGCCCAGATCGGCACCCGCGACGACGAGGACAAACCACGCTTCGCCAGCCTGCGGCCGGGCCAGAGCATGCATTCGATTTCGCTGGCCGATGCGCTGGAGCTGTTCAAGCTGCCGCGCACCCTGGGCGAGCACGAGGGCGAGCAGGTCAGTGTCGGCGTGGGCCGGTTCGGTCCGTTCGTCAAGATCGGCAAGACCTACGCCTCGCTGAAAAAGGAAGACGACCCCTACACTATCGAGCTGGATCGGGCGCTGGAGCTGGTGCGCGAGAAAGCGGAGATCGCCGCCAATCGGATCATCAAGGAGTTCGGGGGCAGCGACATCCAGGTGCTCAACGGTCGCTTCGGCCCCTACCTTAGCGATGGAAAGATGAACGGCAAGATCCCAAAGGACCGCGATCCGGCTTCACTGACCTTCGCGGAAGTGCAGCAGCTGATGGCCGAAACCGGAAAGCCGGTGCGCAAGGGCTTCGGCCGGAAAGCGTCCGGCCGAAAGGCAGTCGACGGCGAAGCCAAGGACAAGCCGCCGACCAGGAAGACAGCCGCGAAGAAGGCAGCCCCCGGAAAAGCCGGGAAAGCGACAAAGAAGACGGCAAAAAAGGCAGCGCGGAATACCGCCGCCAAGAAGGCCACCAAGGCAGCAGGCAAAACCGCCGGGAAAACGGCTGCCAAGAGCGGCTCCAAGGCCGGCGCGCGCAAGTCCACCGCAGCCCCTGCCTCCGCCGCCGGATGACCTCTGCACAGCGGCGCCGACCACCCGACCACCGGTGGCGGCGCCGTGTAGTTGATCTCTGGCCGGGGCCAGCAGGCCCTCGCGGCTTCGTTCCTTTCCCGTCGCACCGGCGGCCCGCCGCCTCCATGGCGCGCCGATCAGGGCGCCTGGGTTGCCGCGCCTGGATCGGGTAGTGCATCGATACCGCGCTCGGCCTTGGCCGCTGCAACCAGCACGCGCACATCGGCCAGCAGCCGACGGGCATCGTAGATGATGCCGCCCTTGATCGTCGATTCGACGCCGCCGGTCCGCTCGGGCACGCCCTCCGGGCCCAGCCGGATGTGGCCAGTGCCGTAGAGCACCTTCAGATTGGCCAGCGGGTTTTCTTCCAGCACCACGAGATCGGCCAGCTTGCCGGCCTCGATACTGCCGATGCGGTCGCTGGCGCCCATCGCCTCGGCGCCGTGCAGGGTGGCCGCGCGGATCACCTCCAGCGGGTGAAATCCGGCCTCGCGCAGCAGTTCCAGTTCCTCGATGGTGCCGAATCCGTAGGTCTTGTAGATGTAGCCCGAATCGGACCCGACGGTGACCCGGCCACCGTGGTTCTTGTAGTCGTTGACGAACGCCATCCAGCGCCGGTAGTTGTCCTTCCAGTCGGTTTCCTGCTCGCTGCCCCAGTCGAAGAAAAAGCTGCCGTGGCTGTCGCGGTTGGGCGTGAAAAAGTCCCAGAGCGAAGGCAGTGTGTACTGGTCGTGCCAGTCGGCGCGGCGCGCACGCATCAGATCGCGGGTGGCCTGGTAGATGGTGAACGTCGGATCGAGTGTGAAGTCGAGCGCGATCAGTTCATCGCGTACCGCGTTCCACTGCTCCGAGCCCGGTGCCGCGGCCTGCGCCCATAGCCGTCCGGCCTCGCCGAACCGGTGCTGCTCATCCATGTAGTTGTAGTCGGCCGGGTAATCCTGCACCGTGCGCCCCTCGAACAACGCTTCGGGCAGGCCGTACCAGTGTTCCATGGTGGTCAGCCCCCAGCGCGCCGTGGTCAGCACGTTGACGCGGGCAACGTCGAGTTGGGCGTGATGACAGGCAGAGCGCATGCCCTGCCTGGCCAGTTCATCGAATGCGGCCTCCAGGATGTCGGGACGATAACCGAAGCACTTCATGCCCAGCGCGCCCTTGCGCTTCATTTCGCGCACCCACTGGCGGGCGTGCTCGGGTTCGGTCATCGGCGCTTCGCGGCCCAGACCGAAAAAGACATATGGAAAGATGCGCGGCGCAACGATCCGGTTGGCCGCGCTGCGGTCCATTTCGGAAACGCAGAAATCGATGCCGTTTCCACAGCCCGGGTCGCGCACGCTGGTGATGCCGTGCCCCAGCCAGAGTTTGTAGACGTACTCGGCCGGCGTGCCCTGCGCCTCGCCGCCGATGTGACCGTGCATATCGACGATGCCGGGCATGAGATAGCGCCCATGCAGATCGATCTCGCGGCCGCCGGCCCTGAGCGTGGGCCGGCGGGCCGGATCGATGATCGAGCCGGCGCTGCCGACGATGCGCACTTCCACGATCCGGTCGTTTTCGATCACCACGTCGGCCGGGCCGAACGCCGGGCTGCCGGTACCGTCGATCACCATCGCTCCGCGCAGTATCAGCTGCGGATACGGACCTTCGCCCTCGTCGCTGCGCCGCTCCGGCGCCGGCTCGATCGCCGCCCTGACCGGCGCGACCAGGGCGAAAATCAGCGACAACGCCGCCATGAACGTGAACTTCATACCTGCTCCTCTTCGAAATACGCCATTTGGCGAAGCCGGCGCCGGGGGGCACAATCGGGCCATGTGCAGATCGGCAAGCATAGCGGCATTGTCGCTGTGGCTGCTCACGGCCACAGCATGGGCACAGCCGGTGCGGGTGTATCGCTGCATCGACGCTCAGGGCCAGGTCAGCCTGCAGGATCGTGCGTGTCCGCCCGGCAGCGCGCAGCGACGGCGCGATCTGCCGCAGCCGCCACCGCCGCAAGCCGAAGCTGCAGCGCCCGAGGCGGAAGCCGCTTCGGGTGCCGGGGCGGCTGCCGAGTCATCTCAGGCGCCCAGCGCGCCGCCGCCGAGCCGGCCGCCTCCGCCGCCCTTGTGGCGTTGCACAAACTGGAAGGGCGAGGTGCGCGACAGCGAGACCGGGTTCACCCAGCCGCGCTGCATCCCGATCAGCGTGCTGCGTTCGGACATCGCCATCACGCCTTCGTCGGCGGCCCTGTGTCAGTGGGTGGAGGACGACTGCCGGCAGCTGCACGGCGACGCCCTGTGCCGGCGCTGGCGGGAAAAGCTCGACGAAACCGAGCGCGAATTGCGCTTCGCAGCCAGCGACCGCACGGCCGGGCTGCGCGCCGAGATCGAGCGCATCGACACTATCCTGCGCGACAGCTGTCCGCGCTGAGCGCTGTTCAGCGCACGATCGGGCTGATCTTGGAGCCCTCGAGGGTGGCGTTGTACATCAGGCCCTTCTCGCCCATGACGATGGCGAACACCGGGGCCTTGATGGAATTGGTGTCGACGTTGCCCGACGCGCCCAGGGTCACCAGCACCACGCTGCCGTCGACGCCGACCTTCCAGCCGTCGGTGTTCTTGAACTTGGCCAGCGCGTCGGCATCGGTGAACACGAAAAACTGCGAGCGCTGCTGCGCGCCGAGCTGAAATCCGATCGATCCGGAGATCACGTTGTAGTAGCCGCTGGTCCGGCCGCCCTCGAGCAACGCCCCTTCACCGTAATCGCCGCCGATGCCGATACCCGCCTTGTAGACCCGGGGGAACACCAGCACCGCGCGCGACTGCTGCACCACCGGACGCAGACTTGGATGCGCGGCATACAGCCGACCCAGTGCCTCCTGGACGCGCCGGTCGATGGTTCCGGCATCGGCCGCCGATACCGCGCCCGGCAGGACAGCGGCGAGCGCAAAAATCAGTAACACGGTCGATCGAAGCATGGTTCATCCTCTTGGCTACGCACTTTCGAGCGTCAGAATCCGTAACGAAGGAAGCCGCCGTCGACCGCGATGCACTCCCCTGTGACATAGCTCGACGCCGGCAGACACAGGAACGCCACCGCGGCGGCGACCTCTTCCGGCTCGCCGATCCGACCCATCGGCGTACGGCTCAGCACTTCCTCGTAATAATCGGCATCGGCCAGAGCCAACGACGTTCTCCGGGTACGGATATACCACGGCGCCACTGAATTGACCCGAACTCCATCCCTTGCCCATTCGCAGGCGAGGTTGCGCGTCAGCTGGTGCAGCGCCGCCTTGCTCATGCCATAAACCGCCCCGGTGCGCACATGAGTCAGGCCGGACACCGAGCCGATGTTGACGATCGCCGAGGTCGCGTGTCGGGTCAGCAGCGGGTAGGCGAACCGGCTCAGCTCCCAGGCCGAAACCAGGTTGGTCTCGAACAACTGGCGCCACTCGTCCTCGGCGTAGTCGATGGCCTGGCGGATTTGGTTATCACCGACATTGTTGACCAGAAGGTTGAGACCGGTATCCAGGTCTTCGATCCAGTCGAACAGCGCCTGGCGATCCTCGGCAAGGCCCATGTCGCCGGAAAAGATCCGGATCGTCGCCCCGGTGTCGTCCTCCAGCTCGCGTGCGCTCTGGCCCAGCGCCTGCTCATCGCGGGCGACCAGCAGCAGATCGGCGCCCAGTCCGGCGAGCTCGGCGGCAATGGCGCCGCCAATGCCGGTGCTGGCGCCGGTGACCAGGGCCACCTGCCCGTCCAGCCGCCAGCGGTCGATTACCGAGCCTTGGGTCATCGGCGTAGGATACCCGTGACTCCTGCTGTCGTCCGCCGCAGTCTTGTCCAACGAGGTATGAGCCTGAACCCGCCAGCCTGATTCCAACGAGGTATGAGCCTGGAGGGAGGCGTGAGCCGGCGCACCGGGTCGATCATCACAGCCATGGTGATCGACATGAACGAGTCTCAGGTGCGCA
>JAXMJH010000093.1:0-39899 GCA_034376725.1 Lysobacteraceae bacterium
GGTCGTCCGCATCCTCCGCCCAGGGCAGCGGGCGGAAGGTTTGGGTATAGCCGACGCCCTGCACCGGCGGGCTGAAACTGCGGAACGAAAAGCCGCTCAACGACTCGCCCGGCTGGACGAAGGGGCCAAAGGGGGGAATCGAGTGGCCATCGTCAACATAGTCCGATGGAATGAACGCCGCAGTGTCGGTCGCCCACCATGACGCGGTCGAATCTCTGTCCACGAAGGTTCCACGCCAATGGGCAGGGCTGTCAATCCCGTCCAGCACGCGCGCACCTGGATCAAGTTTCACCGAGAAATGATCCACACCCCGAGGATTGCCGGAATCGTTAGTGATCGTGTAACTGTATCGGTAAGTGTGCGTCGAGGGATCGAAGGACACCTCGCTTTGCACCGTGGTAGGGTGGTCCATGCGCTCCGGCGCAACGAAGACCTCGGCATTCGCCCCGCCATAGCCGACACTGGCAAGGGTGAAGACCAAACTCGCCAATCGAGTTGACCTGCTCATGATGAACTCCCTCCACTCTACTAGAGCGGCGAATGGAAATGCGGCGAACGGGTGATTCAGGCCCAGTCCGCAGGTATTCCCAATCATGTTGTATGAGCTTGAATCCGGATCGCCGGTGGTACGCAGCTCCGAACAACCCATGCGCCGGCCCTAGGTGCGGCGCATGGGTGAAGCCCGTTCAATCAGTCGAACTGCCCGAATCGGCTGGGGTGCCTTCCGGCTGGCCTTTCAGGTGGGTGTCGAGGAAGGCCAGGATGGCGCCGTAGCCGGCGATCTGGTTCTTCTTCTTGGTGAATCCGTGGCCCTCGTCGTCGAACAGCACGTATTCCACCGGTACGCCGTTGGCGCGCACGGCGGCGACGATCTCGTCGCTTTCTGGCTGGATCACGCGAGGATCGTTGGCACCCTGAAGGACGATCAGCGGCTTGACGATCCTGTCGGCGTGGAACAGCGGCGAGATGGCGATCAGTTTCTCGCGCTCGGTCTCGGGGTTGCCGATTTCCACGTACAGCGCCTGTCGGAAGCTCTCCCAGTACGGCGGGATGCTCTCCAGGGTGCGCAGCCAGTTGCTGACCCCGAAGATGTTGACGCCGACGGCAAATTCTTCCGGATGGAAGGCGAGCGCGGCCAGGGTCATGTAGCCGCCATAGCTGCCGCCCATGATGCCGATCCGGTCGGGATCGACGTAGTCGAGGCTTTGCAGATATTTCTTGGCTTCGATGGTGTCCCACAGCGGCTCGCGGCCGTGCTTGCCATCGTCGGCGGCGAAGAAGGTCTTGCCGTAGCCGGAGCTGCCGCGGTTGTTGATGCCGAGAATCACGTAGCCGTGGTTGGCCAGATACTGGCGCAGCGGATTCCAGGCCCGCGTGGTCTGTCCGCCGGGGCCGCCGTGCACGTCGATGATGGCCGGCGCGCGGGCGCTTGCGCTGGCCTGATGGGGCTTCCAGAGGATGTTGGGGATTTCCATTCCGTCGAAGCTGGCGAACCGCACCACGGCGGTTTCCACCAGATCCTGCGGGTCGATGGCCGGATTGAGCGAGGTGGTCAGGCGGACCGGTTCGCCACCGAGGGTGAGCGTATACAGATCGCTCGGCTGGCGGTCGCCGTTGACGTAGAACGCCAGCTGCGATTCCGAGCGCGCCATGCTCAGGCCGCGGATCTCGCCGGCCGGCAGCGAGGGCAGGCGCACCGGCTGGCCGGTGGCGGCATCGCTCATTTCGACCTGTGTGCTGCCGTCGGCATTGATCGCAACCACGCGGTACTTGCCGTTGTGCGAGTAGCGGGCGAAGGCGATGTCCCAGTCGGCAGTCTGCACCACGGCGTGCTCGCCGGTGGCCATATCGTAGCGGCGCAACGCGTAAAACTCGCCTTGATCGTTGGCGGTGTAGAGCAGGTGCGTGCCGTCCGGGGCGAAGTCTTCGATGGCGAACTGCGCGCTGCCGTCGTGTGGGCTGAGGTGGACGGTCTCGCCGGTCTGCCGGTCGAACAGGTAGATATCGTTGTTGACCGTGGTGTCGGCGCGGGTGAGGCCGATATAGCGGCCGTCGCCGGAGATCGGGCCGGGCTGATAGCCTTCGTCGTTGCGATAGATCAGCTCGCGCTGGTAATCGTCGGTCGAGTAGGCGTAGACATCGAAGAACCGGGGGTCGCGCTTGTTGGTCAGCACGAAGGCCTGCGCGCCATCGTGGCTGAAGCCGGCGAAGTTGGCCTTTAGGTTGTCGCCCGGCGTGAGGTCGCGCTCGCTGCCGTCGGCCTCGATGACGATGAGGTGGTTGAGCTCGTTGCCGCCCTGGTCGCGGGTGATCAGGATGCGGTCGTCGGCGGGGAAATAACCGATGGCGAAGTGGTTGTCTTCGCTGGAGGTGGTGATCGGCTGCCACTCGCCGCCGGACACCGGCTGGCTGTAGGTGTTCCAGACGCCGGAGAGGTTGGACGAGAACAGCAGTTTGGTTTCGTCGGCAGAGAACGAGGCACCGGCGACGCCGATCGACTCGACGAATTCTTCGATGGTGTAGGTTTTGCCGGGCCGCTCGGGTTCTGCCGCAGCGGCCGGCGGCTCCGGCGCCGGGCCGCTGCAGGCGGCCAGCAGGGTCAGGCCGAGGCCGGCAATCAGGGCTCGGCGGGTGAACGACAGGATGGGCGACATGGCGGCTCTCGGCTTGGGTGGACGCCCAGTATCGGCCCACCCGCGACGCCACTCAATGCCGCCGGCCGAAGCGTCACGGCGCGCCGGACGCCTCAGTTGCAGTCGCCAGGAATGATCTTCTGCATCGCCACGTCCAGATTTCCAAAACCGGGCAACGCGCTGGTCACCGAGACCTGGGCAGTATTGCAGTCGACCACATCCACGGCGATGTCGCCCCAGACGGTGCGCACGACATCATTGGGGTCGAAGTCCGGGCCGAACACCGGGCCATCGGTGATCACCATGTCGTCGAACAGGATCCGGTTGCCGACCGGGAAACCGCTGCCGATCACCCAGGCCTGCCGACCGTCGACGTAGGTGTAGTAGGTGGCAACATAGGTTTCGCCATCGGCTTCGAGGGCAATCTGTATGCCCTCGCCATCGCGCACCGGGTTGAACCAGTTTCCGGCGAGCAAGGGATCGACCGTCACTTCGTCGCCGCGATTCTGATTGCACGCTCCGGGGATGATCTTCTGATAGGCGGTGGCAAACGGCTCGAAGCCGGGGTCGATGGGTTCGTAGAGCACCTGCGCGGTGTTGCAGGTGACGAATTGCAGCGTCACCTGACCCCATTCTTCACGGATCACGTCCTCGGCGCGGAATGCGGCGCCAAACTGCGCGCCCCGGGTGATGGTCATGTCGATGATCAGCTCGGCGGCCAACACGTCCAGCTCGCCGGTACCGATCAGCCAGACTTGCCCGCCGTCGAGATAGGTGTAGCAGGAGAGCACGAAGGTGAGTTCGTCGCGCTCGCGGGTGAGGTTGCAGCCCTCGCCGTCGCGCAGCGGATCGAACCAATTGCCGCTCAGCTCGGATCCGACGATGTTTTCGGGAATCGCCTGCGCCTGAACCGGCGCGGCGGACAGCAACAGACACGGCAGCGCGACGGCTGCGATGGCGCGAACGTGGTTCATGCGGGCTTCCCTCCGAAAATCGATTGATCGGCCACGGATACGTTGTCCGCAGCTCGGGTCGCGCCATCGTCGCCCCTGACCGGGGTGAGTGGCGGCAAGCTGTTTTTAAGTCAGCGGTCGGCCGCCGGCAAGCTGTTTTGCAGCGTTTACTTCAAAAAAAGGACGTTCGGGGATGAAACAGGCTCATTCGTCCGGCCCCGCGCTGTCGGGCGGGGCCGGGTCCGCGTGAATCAGGCGGCCAGACCGTAGCTGCGCAACAGCGCGGCTGGATCAGGCTCGCGACCGCGAAAGGCGATGAAGCTGTCCAGCGCCGGGCGTGAACCGCCAACGGCGAGGATCTCGCGCCGGTAGCGCTCGCCGGTTGCGGTATCGAGCAAGCCGGCCTCTTCGAAGGCGGCAAACGCGTCTGCGCTCAGCACTTCGGCCCACAGATAGCTGTAGTAGCCGGCCGAGTAGCCGCCGGCGAAGATGTGCCCGAACGCATGCGGAAACCGGTGCCAGGAGGGCACCTGGATAACCGCCACTTGGTCGCGGACCTGCTGAAGGATCTCCAGCACACGCCCGCCCAGATTTGGGTCGTACTCCAGATGCAGGCGGAAGTCGAACAGCGCGAACTCCAGCTGGCGCACGAGGAACAGGCCGGCATGGAAGTGCCGGGCGGCCAGCATCTTCTGGTGCAGGGCGTCCGGCAGTGGTTCGCCGGTCTGCCAATGGCGGGCGAACAGGTCGAGCGTCTCGCGCTGCCAGCAAAAGTTTTCCATGAATTGGCTGGGCAGCTCCACCGCATCCCATTCGACGCCGCTGATGCCGCCGACGCCGGGCCAGTCCACTTCGGTCAGCAAATGGTGCAGGCCGTGGCCGAATTCGTGGAACAGGGTGAGCACGTCGTCGTGGGTCAGCAGGGCCGGGCGCTCGCCGGCGGGCGGTGCGAAATTGCAGGTCAGAAAGGCCACCGGTCGATGGCGCTGGCCGTCGTGCGAAAACCGCTCGCGGCAGACATCCATCCAGGCTCCTCCGCGCTTGCCGCTGCGGGCGTACAGATCGATGTAGAAGCCGGCGCGAACCGTGCCGTCGGCATCGAGCACGTCGAAATAGCGGGCATCGGGGTGCCATACATCCACGCCGGGGCGTTCGCGAAACTGCACGCCGAACACCCGGTTGGCGATGGCGAACAGGCCATCGATGACCGACGGCAGCGGGAAGAACGGCTTGAGGTCCTCTTCGCTGAAGTCGAAGCGCTGCTGGCGCAGGCGCTCGCTGGCGAAGCCGATGTCCCAGGGTTGCAGATCGGCAATCCCCAGCGTGCCGGCGGCGAACCGCCGCAGTTCGGCGAGCTCGCGCTCGGCAACCGGCCGGGCCTTGGCGACCAGCTCGTGCAGGAAGGCCAGCACCCGCTCCGGCGTGCCGGCCATCTTGTCGTCCAGCGAAAGATGGGCCGCGCTGGGGAATCCGAGCAATTGGGCCGCTTCGTGACTCAGCGTGAGGATTTGTTCGATCCGCCCGGAGTTGTCGAAGCGCGGGGCGTCGGGGCCCTGATCGGAGGCGCGGGTGTTGTAGGCGCTGTAGACAGCCTGACGCAGGTCGCGGCTCTCGGCGTAGGTCAGGATGGCCTGCACGACCGGGCCTTTGAGATTGGCCGCATAGCCGCCTTGCCCGCTCTCGCTGCCGGCCTGGGCCAGCAGGGCGCGCGCGGACTCCGGCAGGCCGGCCAACTCGCCCTCGCCGAGTGGGCGCGTCCAGCTGTCGGTGGCATCGAGCACGGCCTCGGAAAACCCGGTGGACAGGGTGCTCAACTCGGTCTGGATGGCCTTGAACCGGGAGCGCTGAGGCTCTTCAAGCGCGACGCCGGACAGTCGGAACTCGCGCAGGGCATCCTCGATCAGGGCCCGTTGAGTGCGGTCCAGTCGCGCGAATTCGGCAGACTGGCGCAGCGCTTCGACGGCTTCGAACAGGGCGCGGTTCTGGCCCAGTTCGGTGTTGTGATCGGTGAGTTTTTCCTGTGCGGCGTTGTAGGCCTCGCGCAGCTCCGGCGAATCCTTGACGCCATGCAGGTGCCCGACCGGCGCCCAGGCCCGACCCAGCCGTTCGGCCAGCGCCTCAAGAGGCGCCATCAGAGCGGCGAAATCGCGCTCGCCGGGACCGGATATCAGCTGTTCGACGCGCTGCCGATAGTCGCTCAGCAACTGATCGATGGCCGGATTGATGTGCTCGGGCCGGATGGCCGAGAAGGCGGGCAGCTCGAAGTCGTCGAGCAGGGGGTTGGTTTGCTGGGTCATCATCCAGAGGTGGCGGGCCGGCGTCCAAAAATCAAGGGCGACGGCCTCGCGGCCGCCGCCCTTGCCCCCGTTCCGAGGGAGGGATACGCAATGATCAGATCTCGTAGGCTTTCTCGCCGTGCGAGCTGATGTCCAGGCCTTCACGCTCGGCTTCTTCGTCGACCCTCAGGCCGACCAGCACATCGACCGCCTTGAAGGCGATCAGCGCGACCACGCCCGACCAGACGATGGTGATCGCCACGCCTTCGGCCTGCAGCAGCACCTGACCAGCGATGCTGAAATCATCTCCGCCGGTGCCGCCCAGGCCGGGCGCAGTGAACACGCCAGTCAGCAGGGCACCGATGATGCCGCCCACGCCGTGGACACCGAATACATCGAGACTGTCGTCGGCGCCCAACAAGCGCTTGAGTCCGGTGACACCCCACAGGCAGACCGCGCCAGCGACCAGACCGATGATCAATGCACCCATCACGCCTACGCTGCCGCAGGCCGGGGTGATGGCCACCAGACCGGCAACCGCGCCGGACGCCGCACCCAGCATCGACGCCTTGCCGCGAATCATGCCCTCGACCGCCGACCACGACAGCACGGCGGCAGCGGTGGCGACCAGGGTGTTGATGAACGCGAGCGCTGCGCCGCTGGTGGCTTCCAGGTTGGAGCCGGCATTGAAGCCGAACCAGCCGACCCACAGCAGGGCCGCACCGACCAGGGTCAGCGGCAGATTGTGCGGCGGCATGGCCTCCCGGCCATAGCCCAGGCGCTTGCCGAGCAGCCAGGCACCGACCAGGCCGGCGACACCGGCGTTGATGTGCACCACAGTACCGCCCGCGAAGTCGAGCGCGCCCTTGTCGAGCAGGTAGCCGCCCTCGCCCCAGACCATGTGCGCGATCGGCAGATAGCACAGGCTGAACCAGATCACCGAAAACAGCAGAGCGGCAGTAAACTTCACCCGCTCGGCCAGTGAACCGACGATCAGCGCGCAGGTGATGCCGGCAAAGGTGGCCTGGAAGGCGACGAACAGCAGCTCCGGCAACGCCACACCGTCGGTGAAGGTGGCCGCCAGCGAGTCGACGGTGATGCCCGACAGGAACAGCCGGTCGAAGCCGCCGATGATCAGGCCGGCTCCACCGAATGCCACGCTGTAGCCGTAGATCACCCAAAGCACCACGATCAGCGAAAACACCACCAGCACCTGCATCAGCACCGAAAGCATGTTCTTGGCGCGCACCAGGCCACCGTAGAACAGCGCCAGGCCGGGCACCGCCATCATCACCACCAGCAGGGTGGCGACCAGCATCCAGGCAACGTCGCCCTTCTCGACAATAGGCAGCGCCTCATCCTGGGCCAGCGCGGGAAAGCTCAGCAACATCAGCAGACCGGCCAGCATCGCCGGCCCGGTTCTCAGTGCCCGCAACAGGCGGGCGGAACGTTCGAAAGACATGATCTTCTCCAGTGGGCTGCGGTCAAAGGGCGTCATCGTCGATCTCCCCGGTGCGGATCCGCACGACGCGTTCCAGCGGCGACACGAAGACTTTTCCGTCGCCGGTCTTGCCGGTGCGGGCCGACGCGAGAATCGCGTCCAGCGCCGAGTCCAGCTGGGCTTCGGTGACGGCTACTTCAACCTTGAGCTTGGGCAGAAAATCGACCTGATACTCGGCGCCCCGGTACAGCTCGGTGTGACCTTTCTGTCGTCCGAATCCCTTCACTTCGGTGACGGTCATGCCCGATACCCCTGCTTCCGTCAGGGCCAATCGGACATCGTCGAGCTTGAATGCTCGAATGATGGCGGTGACAAGTTTCATCGCGCTCCCCTCTCAAAAATGATTGGTGTATTGCGGTTTGGATGTCTTTCCCGTTTCCCGTGTGTCGCTTTTTTTGGGCACAAAGTCTCCCTGCCGCGTCTGCGACTGACGCGGGGAGGGTGCGTGCAAGGCTCGCCAGCCGGTTATCGGTTGCCACCCTGGCCCTTTTCGGGCCAGGGTTTCAGGCAATCAGTTGGCGTAGTACAGCTTGTATTCCAGCGGGTGGGTGGCCGCGCGGAACTGGGTGACTTCCTGATGCTTGAGGGCGATGTAGCCGTCGATGAAATCGTCGGAGAACACATCGCCGGCCTTGAGGAAATCGCGGTCGGCGTCGAGCGCTTCCAGCGCCTGATCGAGCGAGCTGCACACGGTCGGGATGTCCTTCTCCTCTTCCGGCGGCAGGTCGTAGAGGTTCTTGTCCATCGGTGCGCCCGGGTCGATCTTGTTCTTGATGCCGTCCAGGCCGGCCATCATCAGCGCGGCGAAGCTGAGGTAACCCGACTGCATCGGATCCGGGAAGCGCATCTCGATCCGCCGCGCCTTCGGATTGGTGACATACGGAATGCGGCAGCTGGCCGAGCGGTTGCGGGCCGAGTAGGCCAGCATCACCGGCGCCTCGTAGCCCGGCACCAGGCGCTTGTAGCTGTTGGTGGTCGAGTTGGTGAAGGCATTGATGGCGCGGGCATGCTTGAACACGCCACCGATGTACCACAGCGCCATCTGGCTCAGGCCACCGTAGCTGTCGCCGGTAAACAGGTTGACGCCGCCCTTGGCCAGCGACTGATGGACATGCATGCCCGAGCCGTTGTCGCCGACGATCGGCTTGGGCATGAAGGTGGCGGTCTTGCCGTTGCGGAAGGCGACGTTCTTGACGATGTATTTCAGCCAGGTCAGCTCGTCGGCCTTCTTCACCAGCGTGTTGAACCGGGTGCCGATCTCGCACTGGCCGGCGGTGGCGACTTCATGGTGATGCACTTCGACTTCGATACCGACCTGCTCCAGCAGCTTGCACATCTCGCCGCGAATATCCTGCAGGCTGTCGGTCGGCGGCACCGGAAAATAGCCGCCCTTCACGCCCGGACGATAGCCGTGGTTGCTGCCGTCGAACTTGTTGCCGCTGCTCCAGGCCGCTTCTTCCGAGCCGACCTGAAAGAAGGTGTGGCCCATGTCGACCGCAAAGCGCACTGAATCGAAGATGAAGAACTCCGGCTCGGGGCCGAAGAATGCCGTGTCGGCCACGCCACTGGCCTTCAGATAGGCCTCGGCACGACGGGCAATGCCGCGCGGGTCGCGCGAGTAGGCCTGCATGGTGGCCGGGTCGAGAACATCGCAGATCAGCACCAGCGTCGGCGCCTCCATGAACGGATCGACTGTCGCGGTGCTGGCGTCGGGCATCAGCACCATGTCGGACTCGTTGATGCCCTTCCAGCCGGAGATCGACGAGCCGTCGAACATCTTGCCTTCTTCGAACAGCGCGGGTTCGATGATGTTGGCCGGGAAGGTGACGTGGTGCTGGACGCCGCGCACGTCGGTGAAGCGCAGGTCGATGAACTCGATCTGGTGGTCCTTGACGAGTTTCTCGATGTTTTCGATGGACATGGATGTCTCCGGTGGATGGGGATAGTTGTGCCTGTTGAAAGCACAACCCGTGCCAATGTCGGCGCACAGCCGGCACGGGTCTGACAGTGGTCGATCATCAGCATCGCGTTCTTCACCTAACAGATTGATATGAAACGGAACCAGCGGATCCGTACAGGGGTCGCCACCGGTCGAAAGCGGCTTCAGCGTGATGCCTTTGATCGAGGCCGGCCGGCCAGCCGTAATCCAAACGCCCTGCATGCGTGCATGGTTCATTCATTCGCACCATTTGGGTGCATCTGTCTTGGACGGCGGACATGGCCCCGGTGGCGGGCCATCCGGTATTCTTGCGGCTGCTTTCCGCGCACCGGCCCGTGAACGAAACCCTGACTGCCATCCTGCTCGGGCTGATCGAAGGCCTGACCGAATTTCTGCCGATCTCAAGCACCGGCCATCTGCTGATCGCCCAGCACTGGCTGGGCGGGCGCTCGGACCTGTTCAACATCGTGATCCAGGCCGGCGCCATTCTGGCGATCGTGATGGTCTATCGGCAGCGGCTCCAGACCTTGGCTTTGGGCATCGGCGATGCGGAAAACCGCGCCTATCTGGCCAAGATTGCCGTCGCCTTCGCGGTAACCGCGGTAATCGGGATTCCGGTCCGATTGGCCGGCTGGGAACTGCCCGAGACCGTGGCACCGGTGGCCTGGGCGCTGGTGCTGGGCGGACTGTGGATGCTGGTCGCCGAGCGGCTGGCCGAGCGCCGACCCAGCAGCGCGGAAATCACCTGGACGGTGGCCGTTTTGGTCGGCCTGGCTCAGGTGGTGGCCGGCGTGTTCCCCGGCACATCGCGTTCGGCGGCGGCCATTTTCATCGCCCTGCTGGCGGGCACCAATAACCGCGCGGCGGCAACCGAATTCGTGTTTCTGGTCGGCATTCCGACCATGTTCGCGGCCAGCGGCTATGCGCTGCTCGAACACCTGCTGAAGCAGGGCAGTTCCGGCGAACCCTGGGGACAGCTTGCGCTGGCATTCGCCGCTGCCAGCGCCACCGGATTCATCACGGTGCGCTGGCTGCTGGGTTACATCAAGGCGCATCGCTACACGCCATTCGCGGTCTACCGGATCGCCCTGGGCATCGCCCTGCTGCTTTGGCTGCCGGCCGGCCGCTGACCGGGCTGCAAACGGCGCCGGGTGGCGTCTACCGCGCTGCGTGCAGCGTGTAGGTCGCGTACACGGCGGTCTCGGCCAGCACGTGGCCGTGGATTGCCCTGTACAGGTCGGCGGCGGTGAACCGCGCCGGCAGGTCGAGCGTCGGCAGGTCGAGGGCGAACAGCCGGAAGAAGTAGCGGTGCAGGCGCAGATCGTTGGGCGGCGGAAACGGGCCGTCGTAGCCGAAATAGTCGCCGCTCAGGTCGGGATCGCCGGCAAACCAGCCGGTGTAGTCGTTCAGACCCTGGCGGCTGCCGGTCGGGCCGGACGGATTCTGCTTGCCGCGCGGGGTGAAGCCATCGGAGCAGCTGCCGGCGGGAATTTCGCTCACCGTGCCGGGGATGTCGGCCAGCGCCCAGTGCACGAAGTCGCAGCGCGGCTGGTCGGCGGGAATTTCGACGCCGTCCTTGCCTACCATCTCGGGCACCGTGGGCACATCCGGATCGACGCAGACCAGCGCGAAGCTGCGGGTGCCGTCCGGTGCGCCGGTCCAGGCCAGGTGCGGGTTGCGGTTGCTGGAAAACCCGACCGCCTCGCCATCGCGGTGGCCGGCGGCGAACTCGGGCGCAAGGGCCTGGCCGTTGTCGAAGCTCTGGCTGATCAGTCGCATCATTCATTCTCCCCGGTGTAACGCACCCGGTAGATGGCGTGCGCGTAGTCGTCGGAAATCAACAGTGAACCATCCGCTGCCTGAATCACGTCGACCGGGCGGCCGAGGGTCTTCTGACCGTCGAGAAACCCGGTCAGGAACGGTTCGACCGCCACCACGTCTTCGCCGTCGAAGCGCACCCGAACGACATCGTAGCCGCTCTTGGTGGATCGGTTCCATGAGCCGTGCCGGGCGATGAAGGCGTCGCCGCGATACCCCGCCGGATACTGTTCGCCGGTGTAGAAACGCATGCCCAGCGGCGCGGTATGCGCGCCCAGCAAGGCGGCCGGGGCGACGAAGTTCGAGCAGGACTGGCCCTCGCCGAACTCTGGATCGATGACGCCGGCATGGCAGTGCGGAAAGCCGAAGTGCTGGCCGGGGCGGTCGAGTCGGTTCAGCTCGCACTCGGGCAGGTCGTCGCCCAACCAGTCGCGGCCGTTGTCGGTGAACCAGAGCGTGCCGCTGGTCGGCTGCCAGTCGAAACCGACCGTGTTGCGCACGCCTTCGGCGATGGTCTCGCGTTCGCTGCCGTCGGCGTTCATCCGCAGGATGGTCGCGAAGCCGTCTTCATCGCAGATGTTGCACGGTGCGCCGATCGGCACGTAGAGCTTGCCATCCGGACCGAAGGCGATGTATCGCCAGCCGTGATGGCGCTCGGAGGGCAGATCGCCGATCGCTACCACCGGCTCGGGCGGATTGTCCAGGCGGTTCTCGATGTCGTCGAGGCGGACGATGCGCTCGACCGCCGAGACATACAGGCTGCCGTCGCGAAACGCCAGACCCACCGGCATGCGCAGTCCCTTGGCGATCACCCGGACGGTCTCGGCCCGGCCGTCGCCATCGCGATCACTGAGCGCGTAGACCTGGCCCTTCTCGCGCGATCCGACGAACAGCGTGCCCTGCTCGCCCCAGGCCATGGCTCGGGCGTTTTCGACGCCCTCGGCGTACAGCTCGACGACGAATCCGGGCGGCACGCTGAGCTGGCCGGTCGGCGCAGCAACGGCGAGCGGTGCCAGCGAGACGCTGGCGGCGATCAGGATGCAGGCGAGATCGATCCGGTTCATGGGCAAGTCCTTCTGGTCGTAGGGTGTCGCGCCGGCTCAGTAGCCCAGGCGGGCGGCGAGCGGTGCGACCACGGCGAACGGGCCGGCCAGCGCCTCGGTGTAACGCTGCCAACGGCCATCGGGCAGGCCGAGCGGAATGCCGCCCAGTCCGCGCGGGTGCGGCTCGGACCACTCGGCACCGGCCGGTCGTTCGAACTCGAAGAATGCGCCGATCCGGTCCAGTGCGCCGTGCGGATCGCGATCGACGTCCTCGGTGCGCAGCATCAGCACCGACGGGTCGCCGGCCTCGACACGCTGAATCAGCGGCTCCAGGGCCTGCACCAGCCAGGCGGCGGCGATGTCGAAGCTGGGCACCTGGAAGTTCTGCGGGGTACCATCGATCACCATCGCCAACAGCAGATCGCGCGGGTCGCGGACCAGGGCCAGCAGCCGGCTGCCGGGCAGACGACCGGCCAGTCGCTCGTCCCAGTTGGGAATCCATTCGACCACCGTGGCCGGATCGAGCCCGCGATCGGCGAGCAGCCGGCGCCAGGTCGGCAGGGGCTCGGCCGGTTGGCCGAACGCGTCGAGCGCCTTCACCGGACCCAATCCGTCGGCGCGCGGCTGGTTGCCGAAGCGATCGGCTGTCAGTGCGGTTGGCAGTGCCTCGAACAGGGCCGCCAGCCGATCCGGCCGTGAACCTGGGAGAGCCCACAACAGCTTGGGCGCCGGCCCGTCGTCGGACCGGCTTTCGGACTCTTGCGGCGCGCTGACCGTCAGCGGCAGACCGGGGTGTTGATGCAGGAGCATCTGGCGCCAGCGGGCGATCGCTTCGGCCGGCTGGTCGAGGCGGTCGAAGGCCATGCCTTCCCAGAACAGCACCATGCGCCGCGACAGATTGCCCTCAGCGGCCGAGAACGCCCGCTCCAGCCGGGGCAGGGCGCTGGCCGGATCGTCGCGGATGTCGGCGCGGATCAGGATGAACTCGGCCGATGCCCGGCTGGCGTCGCCGGCAACGGCGCGCTCGGCCAGCTCGCGGGCGCGCGGCAGGTCGCCCTGCAGCTCGGCCTGCTGCGCTTGGGCTTCCAGGCAGGCGGTACTGTCGGGCAGCGCTGCGGACCAGCGGCGGATGATCTCGACCTGGGCGGCAAAATCGCCCGCCTCCAGGCGTACCCGGCCCTGCCACAGGGCGTCGTTCAGCGGGTCGTGCTGGAGCTGTTCCTCGACCAGATCGCGGGCCGGCTGGCGCAGACCGCAGTTCAGCAGGACGCCGAGCATCGGTCCGAGCGGTGTTAAGCGCTGTGGCGACAGGGCCAGTGCGCGGCGATAGTCGGCCAGCCCGCCTTCGACGTTGCCAGCGAAAATCCGGATATCGCCGCGCAGCGCCAGCGCGCGAAAGTCGTCCGGCCGATCGGCCAGCAAGGCCTCGGCCTGGACCAAGGTCTCGTCCATTCGCCCTTGTTCCCTGAGGGCTGCGATCAACGCCCATCGGATTCCTTCGGCCTTGGGCTTCTGGGCGACCGCTTTCTCCAGCAACTGGGCGGCGAATGCCGCGTGTCCGTGCTTCAGATAGGCAAGACCCAGACTGACCTGGGCCAGCGGGTCGGTTGGCGCGCGCTCCAGCGCCCGGGTCAATACCGACAGGCTGGCATCTTTTTCGCCGCGCGCGCCTAGCAGTTGGCCCTTGAGAATCAACACCTGCGGGTGCTCCGGGTCGACCCGCAGCGCCAGCTTCAGCAGCCGGTCGGCCTCGTCGAGGTCGCTCGAGGCGAGGGCAAAATTGGCCAGCATCAGATAACCGGCCAACTGGTTCGGATCTGCTTCGATCACCTTGCCGAGCTCGGCCTTGGCCTGGGTCAGATCGCGGCGATCGAGCAGCAGGCCAGCCCGACTCAGATGAAAGGCGGCGGTCTGCGGCGCAAGCTCGATGGCGCGATCAATGCTGGCCGCCGAGCCGTCGAAATCGCCGGCGGCGCGCAGGATCACACCGTGCAGGTGATGCCCGTCGGCATCCTGCGGGTGCTGATCGAGATAGTCCCGGATGGTGGCGAGGGCAGCATCGATATCGCCGGCACGCAGCGATTTCAGGGCTTGAGCAAGCATCAGGCGTCAGCTCGTGGCGAATTGATGATCGACCATTGTAGCCGCTGTGCCGGAGCCGGCCGCGCCCAGCAGACGCGCTGCGACCCAGCGTTCGGCATAGCCGGACAGATCGACACCCTCCAGAAACGCGCAGTGTCCGCCATGTTCGGCGATTTCCAGATAGGCCGAATCCGGCAACGACAGCGCGTGGAAACCGGCAACCGGAATGACAGGATCGTCCTCGGAGGTCAGGATGCTCAGCGGCACCGGTGCCTCCGACAGTCGATCGCCGGCCACTGCATAGCCGTTGAAGTAGTCTTCCAGCGTGCCGAACTGGGTCTGCTCGCGAACCAGCCAGTCGGTGAGGCTCCGCATTCCGCGCTCCAGCGCCGCGTCGTCGTAGCGATGCAGCTCGGGAAACAATGCGCGCTTGCGCCGCAGCGAGGCCCGCCACTTGCGCAGGAAATACCACTGGTAGATCCACGGCCCGCGTTCCAGCGCAGTCATCCCGGCAGCCGGGTCGAGCACCGGACAGACGGCCGCCGCATGCGCCAGCGAGAGGCCCACCGTCGGCCCCTTGAGCGCCAGGCGCAGGGCGAAATTGCCGCCCAGCGAGTAGCCGGCCACGACCATGCGATCAGCGTCGAAGCGCTGCTGGATCTGCACTGCGGCATCCAGCACCTCCTGCAGGCGGCAGGAGTGGAAGATGCCCTCGTTGGCGTGATGGGTGGCGCCGTGATCGCGGAAATTGAGCCGAAAGACCGCCATGCCGGCGCGCAGCAGGGTCGCCGCCGTGTGGAGCATGTAGCTGGAACTGGCCGAGCCCTCCCAGCCATGCAGCAGAAGCGCCAAACCAGCCTCTGGCCGATAAACGGACGGCCGGCTGTGAAAACCTTGCAGGCGCACGCCCTCAGGGGTGGTCAGCCAGTGTTCGCTGGTCACCGGACGGGTTTCGGCAAAGTGCCGTTCACCCGAGCGGCGACGGAGCGCGCTGGAGCTCAACGCCGATTGCACGTGCGGGCTGCGCAGCCAGGCCGGAGGCCGATACGCGGAGGCGACCCAGCGGCTCATGGGCCTGCCGCCAGCACCGATGCGATGCGCTCCCGGCAGACATTGGCCATCCGCCGGCGACCCTCTTCGCTGACCGGCACCGGCTCCAGAAAGTGCACTTCGACCACGCGGCCGGGCTCGCCCAGCAAGCGGAAGAAATTGCCGACGAAATGCTCGCCGGGCCAGAACGCCACCGTGGTCTGCGCGCTGCCGCCCTCGCCATAGCGCAGCGCGACCGGCTGCGCTGGCACCTTTGCCAATACCGCCGGCTGGAAGATCCGGGCGTGAAAAGCCCCCACGCCTTCGCCGCTGGTGGTCCGCCCCTCGGGAAACACCGCCACTGCCAGTCCGTCCTCCAGCCGACGCAGCATGGTGTGCATCACGCCATTGAGCGAATCGGTGTGGCCCCGCTGGTGATAGATGGTGCCGCCGCGCCGCGCCAGCCAGCCGATCAGCGGCCAACGGCTGATCTCGGCCTTGGCCACGAAACCGGCGGCTATCTGACTGTGGATCACCTCGATATCGAGCCAACTGACATGGTTCGCCACCAGCAGCACCGCGCCGGGCAGCGGCGAACCGGTGCGACGAACCCGCCAGCCGAACAGCCGGATCAGAATCGCCGACCACAGCCGGACGGCGCGATGGTCCACCCGCTCACCGGCGATGCGGAACCGGGCGGCGAACCCGTTGATGAAAATCAGCGCCACCGGCGCGGCGATCAGAATGTGCACGACCAGCAGCGGCAGGCGCCACAGCCGGCGAAGCGGACGCATGAAGTCCGGTCCTGCGTCGATGGTGGCCGGTTTGAGCATGGCGATAGTGTAACGAGCGACGACAGGGACTTGCGTCGGGGGGTGCGCGATTCGATGCAGCGGGCCCGCCGAACCCGTTCAATCCCGCCTGACCGGCAAAACCGAGAGCGTCAGCCGGGACGCGCACACCAGTCGATCTTCGACGTCGACGATGCGAATGTCCCAGACCTGGGTACGACGACCGATAAGCAGTGGACGGGCGGTGCCGGTCACCTTGCCGTCGCGACAGGCCCGGATGTGGTTTGCATTCAATTCCAACCCGACGGCAACCTCGGCGGCCGGGTCGAGGCACAGATTGGCGGCGATGCTGGCCAGCGTCTCGGCAAGTGCCGCCGAGGCACCGCCATGCAGCAAGCCGAACGGCTGGCGGGTGGCGCTATCGACCGGCAGGGTGCCGCGCAGAAAATCATCACCGACTTCGGTGACGACAATCCCCAGTGCCTCCGCCAGCGTGCCCGCAGAGTCGGCGTTCAGCTCGGCGGGGCTTGGCCTGCGGCGGAAGATTCCGGGCCGTTCAGCGGATGCGGTCAACCGGTGGCCGCCAGCTGCGATTGGTGTAGCTGCCGCGCTTGTGGGCATAGCCCTCGCTGCTGCCGTAGCCGACGCCGAAATCGCGACGACGCTGGTGCATGCGCTCCTGCAGCGCCTGGCGCTTGGATTCCAGCCAGTCGGCATGGCCGACTTCGGAGGGATCGATTCCGTTGGCCTTGGCCTGGGTTTCGCGGTAGTCGCAGAACTCGGCGTAGGCCTCGATCTCCGGTGCCAGCTTTTCGCCGCACAGCTCGATCATGATCGCGTCGTCGAGATAGCCCAGAACCGGCACGTTGTCGGGGATGACATCGTCGGCGTCGGCGAAGTAGACCAGGGTGGACATGACGCGCTGGCGATCCTCATCGGGCAGCGCCCAGGCGCTGTCGGCCAGCATGGCGAGCAGGTCTTCGAGCTGGGTCAGGCGATCGGCGATGAAGGCAGGCACAGAGCCGGAGCGGGCCTCGGCCAGCACCTGGTGAGCGCCGGCAATGATGTCGGCATCGGGCTTGCCTACAGCATTCTGTGCGGATTTTTCGAGTGCGTCGCGGAAATGCTGCAAATCCGAGTCGCTGAGTTCAAGGGTGATGGAGAGAGCCATGTGGAGTCCAGGGGCAGGCGATCTGTGCAGCCTAGAGCCGCCACCGTTGCAGGTCAATCCTTCCGGCAGCCTTGGCGGGCATTTTCCGGGCGTCGGACGTCGCTTCGGTGGGCGGGTCAGAGTATCGGTTCGAGGCCCGAGCCGAACGCCGTCATCAACCGCGTGTAGAGCGATTTGAATCGGACATCGACGTCCGGAAACGCGCCAACGGCCTCCCAGCACGGCGAGCGCGCGATGTTATCGTCCGGCTCGGCCTCGGGACAGTCCGGCGAGCGCTGGTAGCTGGTGTGGTAGCGGAACGGCCACAGGTCGAACAGGGGCAGTTTCTCGAATAGCTTGCCGATCTGGTAGTTGAGACCCGAAAGGACGGGGATCGCCGGCCTGCGGGCCACGACCCAGGCATTGTCGGGCGCGGCGTCGGTGCGGATGACCGCCTCGAGGGCGGCTGCGAATTCCGGATCCTCGACGATCACCGCGATCTCGGTGTTCAGATCATCCGAACGCGGATCGAAGTTGTGGCTGCCGACCACGGCAATCCGCTGATCGATGACCATCGATTTGGCGTGCAGGCCGGTTCGCCGGCCGGTGGCTTCCAGCGGTACCGGCCGGTCGCGCGCGAAGCGCGAGGCGCTGCCGGCGCCGTCGCTGCCGATCATTTCCGGGCGCGACCCCTGCCACTCGGAAACGACCGGCGCAAATCCGCCATCGCCGGGGCTGGACAGCGGGTCGGCGGCCAGCCAGGGACTGAGCGGCAGACGTTCGGGGTAGGGTTTGTACTCGCGGATGTCCATCCCCAGCTGCCGAAGGTAGGTGCGCTTGTACTTGTGCGAAATCGCATAGACCGGCCAGGCGTCGGTGGCGGCCAGGCTGTTGGTGGAAACCAACACTTCCGGTGCCGGTTGGCGACGGCGCAGTTCGCGAAAAACCCGGCGCGCAGGCTTGGAAATGACCAGATAGGGCGTTTGCAGCACCACCGAATGGCGAGCATCGCGAACCAGATCGCGCAAATGGGTATCCAGGCCCGCCGGGCTGTCGGCACCGGACTCTGCGTGCTTGTCTGGCCCATCGGCCACGAAGCTGACCCCGGCGACCTCGAACGAGGGTGCCATCAGGCGGCGTTGCAACAGGGCGGAGTCGTCGGCCATCGCCGAGACCGCGACCACCCGCTCGACCCGATCCAGCTGCGGCCGGGGGCGCCGGGCTGGCCTGCCTCCGGTGTCGAGCAGAACCTGGGCGACATCGTGCAGGCGGGCGATGGGAACCGACAGCGGGTGATCCCAGAATGCCTCGAAACTCTCGCCCATGGCATCGGCTGTCGGGCCGAGAATGAGCAGATCGCGGTCGCGATAATTGAAATCAGGTTCCCAATCGAAGTACCGGCCCTGAACGTTGCGCCCGCCGGTGATCGCCGCTACCCCGTCGACGCGCAGCAGCTTGTTGTGCATGCGCTGATTAAACCGGCGGAAGCAGCACACGATGCCGGCGGCGAACTCCAGCGGCTTGGTGGTGGCCTTGCCGAACGTGGGGTTGTACAGCCGGGTCTGGAAGTTCTCATGCGCGCCGGCCATCGCTGCCAGCAGCTGCACGTCATCGAAACTGAACAATTGGTCGAGCAGCAGCCGGACTTTCACCCCGCGCCGGGCGGCGTTCAGCAGTTCGTTGAGCATCAACCAGCCGACATCGTCCTCGACGAAGATGAAGCTTTGCAGCTCGATGCTGTGCCGGGCGGCGCGGATCAGGTGCAGTCGCGCCAGCAGGGCATCATCGCCGCGCTCGAGCAATGTGACCCGGTGGCGCGGCGTTGCTCCGGCGGTTTCAGCCAGCGCGCGGGCGTCTTCGATCAGCGTCGAGGGCGCCGGGCAGGCGTCATTGGAGCAGGCCGAAACCTGCGGGCGCTGATTCTCAGCCAGCGCCTGCGCCTGATCGAGCTGAACGACGGGCAGCTGCGCGCAACCGGCGAGCGCCACCATGGCCAGCGCGGCGGCGGCCCGCAGCCAGGGCACCGATCAGGGCGACCAGAACGCCGAAACGCGACCGACGGCCGGCTCAAGCGCTGCATCTGGTGCCAGTTCGATGATCGCCACCGCGCCCGGCGGCAGGCCGCGACGATCGCCGGTGCGGCCCTCGGCCAGCAGTGCGACCAGCTCCTCCAGACCGGGATTGTGGCCGACCAGCAGCACCCGCGCGGTATCGGCGAATCCGTCGAGCAGGCGGATCAGATCGCCCGGACTGGCGTCGTAGATTTCCGGGCGTATCGTCGGCGCAGGCGTCGACCAGTCGCGATTGACGATGGCCAACGTCTCCACCGTGCGCGCTGCGGGCGAACACAGGACGACGTCGGCCTCGCCGCCGTGCTCGGCCAACCAGCGGCCGGCAGCGGCAGCCTCGGCCTTGCCGATGGCGGACAGGGACCGATCGCGATCGGATTGGCCCGCGCCGGCGGCGTGGGCATGAGCATGTCGTAGCAGGATGATTTGGCGCATTCGGGCAGCATAGCCCGAACCACGCCGCTTTGTGCCGATCCGGCAGCACGACCGAGCCTGAACAACGAAGCGAAGGCTCGGCGATGTCGGGACCGCTAGCCCGCCTTCTTCAGCCAGCGCAGCAGGGGCGCCCAGTCGGCCTGATGATTCCGGACGTGTTCGGAGCGATAGTCGAACAGGCTTTTGCCCAGACCGGTGAGCAGAACGTACGCCTGGCTGTCGCGCACCTGGGCCACCAGCGGATAGGGCCAGGTTTTCAGTTGGCCGATGACCTGCTGGCTGGCGTGGGTCCATGGCTTGAGCCGGTTGCCGACCAGGCCGACCGGCAGCTTGCCCTTCTTGATTCGGGGATGCTCGGCCAGCGAGTTCAGGAACGGCACGGTGGCTTCCAGGTCCAGCGCCGAAGGCTGCACCGGCACCAGCACAGCATCGACCAGATCCAGCAGGTGCGCGAGCTGGGCGCCCATGGCCCCGGCCGGGCCGTCGACGATCAGCACATCGGTATCGACCGGAATGTGATTCTCCCAACCCTTGCGGGTGCCATGCACCGGCAGCACCGGGTGGTCGAATCCGGCGCGCTTCTCGCACCAGTGGTAGGCCGAGCCCTGCGGGTCGGCGTCGAGCAACACCGTGCGTTTGCCGGACACCGCATACGCCGCCGCCAGATGTGTGGAAAGGGTCGTTTTGCCGGCCCCGCCCTTGGAACTTGCCACCAGCACCGATCGCATCGGGCGCCCTCCACTTCGGTCATGACGGCATGACGATACACCGCCAGAAGGCCAGCCGGAAGCGATGTCCGGGCATCGAGCTCAGCCGCTGCCGTACAGCGCCTCGGCGCGCTGGAACAGAATCCAGCTGGTGGCAATGTATTTGTCGCCTTCACTCGGGGTGTTGCCGCGATGGGTGTGGGTGAAGGCGGTGGGCGCGATCAACAGGCTGCCGACCTTGGGCTGAATCTTGCGCTTCTGATACAGAAACTCGGTCTCACCGGCACCGAATCCGTCGTTGAGGTAGATCGTCCACAGCAGGTGCCGGTGCAATGGTTCGGAGTCCGGGCCCTTGGGATACAGCTCGCAGTGCCAGTACGGATAGCCGCCCTTGCCGGCCCGGTAGCGCTGCAGGTTGATCTCGCCGGGCCGGAACACATGTTGGGCGATGGCGCCCAGGCGGTCATCGCCGAGCCGGTCGAAATCCTCGAACTCCAGCCGTTTTGAGGCGCCGGTCTGCGGATCGGCGATGCGCAACATCAACGGGGCGATCAGCGCATAGCGGTAGCGCCGGAGGTACTGGATGAAGGCGCCGAACACGGCCTGGTTGAGCATTTTCTTGGCGTCGCGCCACTCCGGCTTGTCGGCCAGCACGATATCGTCGCTGTCCTTGAGCTCGGGCATGACGCCACCGCCCACCTGACCGGGTTTGGCCTGACTGCTGAGCTCGAACTGTTCGATGAGATGCGCGCACTGTGCCGCGCTGAGCGCATCGGGGTAAACCTCGATGAAATCGTCCTGATTCATGGCGTCTGTCCGGCTAGCGATGATCCGCGCATTGTCCGGCTGCCGCCGTTGTTTGCAAGTCCTGTCCTTGCGGCGGCATGCTGGGCGGATGTTGGAGAGCGTGGCCTACGCCGCTGGGAAAGACCTGACCGGGCTGTTGACGGCGCTCGGGATTGGACTGCTGATCGGCGCGGTGCGCGAGCGCCGCAAGCAGGACGGCCTGCTGGTGGTCGCCGGCCTGCGCACGCATGCCGTGGCGGCGCTGCTGGGCGCGCTGACCACGTGGTTCGGTCCGAGTCTGTTGCTGGTGGTGGTGCTGCTGGTCGGTCTGTTCGTGCTGTTGAGCTACCGCTACACCGCCAAGCAGGATCCGGGCCTGACCAGCGAGGTGGCGCTGCTGCTGACCGTGGTACTCGGCGCTTTGGCGATGCGCGAGGCGGCACTGGCCGCAGCGATCGGCGTGGTCACCGCGATCCTGCTGGAGGCGCGTACCGCGCTGCATCGGCTGACCCGTGAACTGCTGACCGAGCGCGAACTGCACGATGCCCTGATTCTGCTGGCCTCTGCCCTGGTCATCCTGCCGCTGTTGCCGGATGGCTCCATCGATCCCTGGAATGCCATTCATCCGCAGGCCTTGTGGCGGGTGGTGGTCCTGGTGCTTGCGGTCGGGATGATCGGCCACATGGCCCAGCGCTGGGCCGGCATCCGCCTGGGACTGGCCGTGGCCGGCTTTCTCTCCGGGTTCGTCTCGTCCACGGCAGCGGTCGCTCATTTTGGCGATCACGCGCGGCGCAATCCGAGCCAGATCCGTTTCGCCATCGCCGCCACCCTGTTCGCGAATCTGGCCTCGCTGATCTTGCTGGCCGGCATCGTCGCCAGCCTGTCGCCCGAGCTGATTCGGGCAGCCGCGGTTCCCCTGCTGAGCGTCGCCGTCATTCTGCTGGCAGGCGGTCTGGTCGGGTTTGGTGGCGCTCTGGACACGGACGAATCGTTCGAGGCTGCGGACGGACGAAGCTTTCGGACCGGTCACGCGCTCGTGCTCGCCGCAGCCATCGGCGGCGTCATGTTGCTGTCGGCCATCGCCCAACACTACTTTGGCGACCGCGGCGCGCTCGCCATCGCCGCCCTGGCCGCGTTGGCCGAGTGGCACGCCGCCGCCGCCAGCGTGGCGCAGATGCAAGCATCGGCCGCGCTGTCCACCGAGATGGCTCGCTGGGGTCTGGTGCTTTTGCTGGCCTCCGGTGGCCTGGCAAAGTCGGTGCTGGCCTGGATCAGCGGACCCCGTGTCTACGCCTTGGCGATAACTGCCGCGCTGCTGCTGTCGGCCGCAGCGGCCGCCGCCACCGCGCTTTGGTGAACGCGGATCTGAGGACATGACGATTGTTCCTGAGAATTAACGGCATGCTAACTCCCGCATGACAAAAGGTTAATGTTCGACAGGCAAGACTGACCGCCCGATCGACAGGAGGCAGTCATGCGCATCAGCATCGTTGGCGCGGGATTTTGCGGTACTGCTCTGGCATCGCAGCTTGCCCGAACCGCCGGGCCTGATCTCGAAATCTGTCTGATCGGCGAACCAGCCAGTTTTGGCCGCGGCGTCGCCTACGGTTGCGCGCGGCCCGAGCACTTTCTGAACGTTCGCGCCGGGGACATGGGCCTGGAGCCGGAGAATCCTGGCGGTTTCGCGGACTGGCTCGAACTCAGCGACGGCAGTCGCCATGCGTTCCTGCCACGTCACTTGTTTGGTGAGTATCTCAGCCGGCAGCTTTCCGCAGCCTTGGCCAATTCGCCGGCGAAACTGCGCGCGTACACCGAGGATGTCATCTCCGTGGAGCGGATTCCCGGAGGATTTCGGGTCTATCTGGCCGATGGCAGCGACTTCTTTTCCGACCAGGTGGTTCTGGCGGTCGGCACCCTGCCGCCGCAGCCCTTGCCGGCCCTGGACACACGTTTGTCGACCGATTCCCGTTACGTCAACTGGCCGTGGCGCGAGGGGGTGCTCGACGCGATCCCCCGCGATGCGCGTGTACTCATTCTCGGCACCGGCCTGACCATGGCCGATGTGGTGATGAGCCTGAATACGGCTGGCCACACCGGCCCGATTCATGCCGTGTCCCGCCACGGCATCGCTCCGCTGGCCCATGGCCGTCCGCGACGCAGTACGCCAACGCCGCCGGCGCTGCTGAAAGCCATCGAGCGGAGCAGCCTGCGCGGCTTGCTTCGCACCCTTCGGGAGATGAGCCGGGTTAGCGATGACTGGCGGCCTCTGGTCGATAGTCTGCGACCGCACACCCAGTCGCTCTGGAAGCGCCTGACGGTCAAGCAGCGAATGCGCTTTCTGCGCCACCTGAAGTCGTATTGGGAAGTTCACCGGCACCGGGTCGCGCCGGAGGTGGCCGACTGCCTCGAACAACTGCGGGGCAGCGGTCAACTGAAGATCGACGCAGGGCACTTGCTGCACGCCCGTCTCGATCGCGGAACGGTGGAAGCATATATCCGCCCACGCGGAACAGCCCACGCCCAGTGCGAACGCTACGATTTTCTCGTGCGCGCCACCGGCTTCGATACCGATATCGACACCACCACCCATGCGCTGATCGCTCATCTGCGCGCTTCCGAACTGATCCGGCCGGACCCCTACGGACTGGGCATCGCCTGCGATGATCTGGGAGAAGTCCTGGATCGGCACGGCCGAAGAATTCCTGGCCTGTTTTGCATCGGGCCGTTGCAGCGCGGTCGGCTCTGGGAGATCACGGCGGTACCGGAATTGCGAACGGCAGCACGGGATCTGGCCAGACACTTGGTCAACACAATGGCAAGCCGCACAGCGGGCGCCCCGCGCAACCGCAGCGCGGGCACGCGCAGCGCTATCTGAAACGCCGCTACCGGCTTGCGGCGCGGCAATGCGGCGGGGCTGCGGCGTGTCGCATTGGATGGTGGCGATGCTCAGACATCGCCATCGTCCAGCCAGCCCTCACCGGTACCGCGCTGACATACCCGGTCGCTGGCCAGCACCTGTCCGGCCTGGATCGCCGGTTGCCCGGCCAGGCGTGCGTAGATCGGCGTGAAATCGGGGCGGGTGGCGTCGAACAGCTGCTCGAAGCCGGTGATCACGAAGTAACTCTTCTGGTAGGTGTCGATCCGGTAGCGGGTGCGCATGATCCGCTCGAGGTCGAAGCCAATGCGATTCGGCGCCGCGCTCTCCAGGCTGTGAATCGATTCTCCGCGCGAGCTGACGATACCGGCGCCGTAGATGCGCATGCCCTCGGGCGTGTCGATCAGTCCGAACTCCACCGTGTACCAGTAGAGCCGGGTCAGCGCGGCCAATGCATCCGGCCCGATGCCGTGCGCCTTGACGCCGCCCCGCCCGTAGGCAGCCATGTAGTCGGCGAACACCGGATTCATCAGCAGGGGCACATGGCCGAACAGGTCGTGAAACAGATCGGGCTCGGAGATGTAATCGATCTGCGCGGCGTCGCGGATCCACCAGGTCACCGGGAAGCGACGATTGGCCAGGTGCTCGAAGAAGGTCAGCTCGGGCAGCAGGCCCTCCACGCCGATCAGCGTCCAGCCGGTGCTGGCAGCGAGAACCTCATTGATCTCGGTGAACCGGGGTATGGCATCGGCGCGCATGCCCATGGCGTCCTGGGCGTCGAGAAACGCCTGACAGGCGCGTCCCGGCAACACCGCGCGCTGGCGCTCGAACAGGTGCGCCCAGACCCGGTGGTCGGCGGCGCTGTAGCTGTCCCACGGCTGATCGACCACGGCGGTGGTGTAAACCGGCACCACGCCTTTGTCGGTCATTTCATGGGCCACCTTGCGTGGCGGCGGGGAAACTGAATGGGTGACGGCATTGTCCATGGCAAAACCTGGCCTGGCTGGCGGACTCCCCTACAGCTTAGGCCTTGGGAAGCGCAAAAAGATTCGGTTATTGCCTTGTATTGCCAGATCGGCGCAAGATAATTGCGTAACTCAAGGGAAACACGAGGCAAAATGACCATCCGGCTCGATGCCACCGACATCGCCGCCCTCACCGTGCTTCAGCGCGAGGGCCGGATCAGCAACGCCGAGCTGGCCGAACGCATCGGCCTGTCGGCCTCGGCCTGCCTGCGTCGGGTGCAGCGACTGGAAGCTGGCGGCGTAATCGCCGGCTATGCCGCACTGATCGATGCCAAGCAGGTCGGACTGGGCCTGGAGGCATTCGTGAGGGTGCAATTGCGCGACCACAGCAGTGCCGTGGTCGACGGGTTCGTGTCGCGGGTGCAGCTGTGGGATGAGGTGGTGACCTGTCACGCGCTGACCGGCGAGATGGACTATCTGCTGCACGTGATGGTCGAGGACCTGGAGCATTTCTCGCGCTTCCTGCTCGACCGGCTGCTGAACGACGCCGGGGTCACCGACGTCAATTCCAGCTTCGTGCTGCGGAAAATCAAGACGCGGCGATCATTGCCGCTGGATCAACTGCGCGAAACCTGAGCCGGCGATACAGCCGGGCTGGGCAGCGAGTCGTGTTGGTGCGCAGCGCCGGGCCATGCCCGGCCGGCATGGCAATTCGCGGCCGGCCGGCGACCTGATTGACCCGGCAGGAAGTATCCATCGCGAGAACCTTTGCAAGCAGCGGTCCCGGCTTACGGCCTTCGGCCAAGCCGGGCTACTCGCCGGGCCATGCCCGGCCGGCAGGGCGATTGACGACCGGCCGGCGGCCTCAGTCGGCGGCGAAACGGTCGCCGAAGAAATCGTCCTTGTTCCAGCGCGGCGCCTTGTCGGCATTGGCCACCCGCTGGCCGATGCCGGCGTTGAGCCGGGCCATGCGCGCGGCGGTCGGGTAGTCGATCGGCAGATCCGCCTGATCCGACGGCTGGTGATAGTGCTTGAGCAGGAACGCCTCGGCCCGGCCGGCATATTCGCCGTCGGCGGGCTCCAGGCCGCCCTTGAGGTAGACCGCCGGCACGCCCTGACGGATGAAGGCGAACTGGTCGGAGCGGATGAACACCACTTCTTCCGGGCGCGGATCGGGCGACAGCGCGATCGACAGGGCTTCGGCGGCGGCTTCGACATCGGCCTTCAGCGAGCTGTGCTCGATGCCGATCGGCACGACATCGATCTGCGGCCAGAGCAGGATCGGCATGTCGATATTGATGTTGGCCACCATGGTGCCCGGCACCGAGGGGTTGGCGGCGAAATGTTCGGCGCCGAGCAGTCCCTTTTCTTCGGCCGTCACCGCGATGAACACCTGCGAGCGTCGGGCCGGTTGCTCGGCCTCCGCGGCCTGGCGCGCGGCCTCCAGCATGATCGACACGCCGATGGCGTTGTCCAGCGCGCCGTTGTGGATGCCGTCGCCCTCGACTTCCGCGCCGATGCCGACGTGATCGAGGTGGGCGCTGTAGACCACGTGCTGGTCGACCTGCGCCGGGTCGCTGCCGGGCAGGCGGGCAACCACGTTGACGCTGTCGATGGCCTCGATCCGGCTGCGCAAAGCCAGCACCGCGCTACCCGGCAGGTCGAAGCCCGACAGGGTGCCGGCGGCGGCATGGGCGATCACCGCGTCGAAATCCATGGCCGCGCCCTCGAACAGCACCCGGCCCGCTTCCAGACTCATCCGGGCACTGGCGCGCAGGCCGGGAAACTCGTCGATCGGCTGACCCGACTCATCGCGCAGGCGCATGCCCGGGCGGTCCCAGTTGCGCGCCATGCGCTCCCAGGGATAGCGATCGGCCCGGGCCGGATCGGGCAGCGAGATCACCCCGATCGCGCCGCGATCGGCCAGGGCGCGCAGCTTTTCCCGACCCGACGAATAGAACGCCCGCGGATCGGCCGACAGCCCGGCCGGCGCGCCGCCCAGCATCACGGCAATCTTGCCTTCCACATCGAGACCGGCGAAGTGATCGACGCCGAATTCGGGGGCATGAACCGCCTGGCCGACGAACACCAATGGCGCCGCCTGCGCCACCTCGCTCTGGCCGTAGCTGATGCCGGGCAGAAACTCCTGCTGGAAAGCGAACGCCCGGATCCGCCCGTCGCGCACTAATTCCAGACGGGCGCCATCGCGCTCGATCCAGCCCTGCAGCAAGGGCACGGTCTGCAGATAGCTGCCGTCATCGCCGCCCGGCTCCAGCCCCAGCGCGCGAAACCGGCTGGCGACGTAGGCGGCGGCGATGTCGTAGCCCCGCGTGCCCGCTTCGCGACCCTCCAGAAGATCGTCGGACAGAAAACGTACATCGGCCTCGATGCGACGGGCATCGGGCGCCAGGTTGATCTCGGGCGCTGGCTCGTCGCCGCAGGCGGTCAGCAGCAGCGGCATCAGGGCAAGGCAAAGGAAAGGTGCGATTCGCATGGTCGGTTCCGCAATGGGCACCGCCGAAGTGTAACCGCTGCGCGCCGGGCGGCCGACTGCGGCTCAGTCGCCAGGCGGCTCGGGCGGGCGTCTGGGCCGGAATGGCAGCACTTGCCCGCGCTCATCGTCGTCCGGACGTTGCCAAAGCACCGGCACGCCGTGCGGTCTGGGCAACCGCAGTTCTTCCGCGTCGGGATCGGCGGGCGCCCCGTCGTCCTCGTCTTCCCAGCTGTAGCGCTTTCGCGGCAGCGGCGGATCGGCGGCGCGCAGCCACACCGCCGCGCCGATGCCAGCCAGCGCGCCGAACAGGTGATATTCCCAGCTGATGCCCTGTTCGCGCGGAAACACCGTCATCAGCATGCCGCCATAGAGGAAGAACGCGATCATGCCGGCTGCAATGGCGGCCCGGTCGCGGCGCACCAGTCCGAGCACGAACAGAAAAAACATCAGGCCATGCGACAGCCCGCTGGCACCGAGGTGAGCCGGCGGACGGCCGACCAACCACACGCCGATGCCGGACAGCACCCAGATCAGCGGCCACGCCCGGACGCTGGCCTTGGGATATACCGACAGCGACAGCGCGCCCAGCACGAGCAGCGGCAGGGTGTTGGCGGCCAGATGGCCGACCGAGCCGTGCAGCAGGGGCGCGGTCAGGATGCCGATCAGGCCCTGCCATTCGCCCGGCCGCAGGCTCAATCCGGAAAACGCGCCCAGCCAGTGCTCGAACAGCTTGATCCACCAGAGCAGACCGACAAATCCGGCGCTGATCAGCACAGCCCGTCGCAGACGTGCGCGATCAGCGCGGCGCTGGGCAACGGGATCGGGCGACGGGGCGTGGTTCGGAATATCCATTGACAACAGATCGGGCCGATCCGCCGCCGGTTCAAGTCCGGCTTCGGCCGGGCAGCGCGCGCCAGGCCGAAGTGACCGTCAGGCCGGGAATTGCGTCGATGCGGTTCAATCCGTCCGGCTCGCCGCCGACGACCGTGATGGTCACACCCTTCGGTGCCCTCGGCTGCCACAGCCACGGCGGTGCCGCGCCGAACAGAACCACGCTCGGACAGCCCAGCGCAGCGGCGATATGCGCCGGGCCGCTGTCGACGGCGATCAGGCTGTGGGCCACCTCGCACAGCGCCATCAAGCGCGGCAGCGGCAGCTCCAGCCCGCAGGTGCGAACCCGCGGATCATTGGCGAGGGCACTGATCTGCAGCAGCAGCGGTTGCTCCGAGGGCGCGCCGCACAGGATGACCCGCGCATCGGGCAAGCGCTCGAGCACGGCGGCGATCACCTGTTGCCAGCGCTCCGGAGGCCACCATTTGTGGTGATCGGTGCGGTTCAGGCCACCGCGCCGCTGGGTGCGCTTGTTGCCCGGCTGGATCAGGACCAGTGGCCCGTCGAGCCGGTTCTCCGCCTGCCAGCGCGCAAGGTCCGCGCGTGCCGCCGCGGATACCGGAAGCAGCGGATGGTCGGGTCCGGCGACGGTCGGCAGGCCGGCATCGGCGAACGCCTGCGGGACGCGCTGCGCCATGTCGGCCAGGCGATCGAACCAGTGCCGGCGGGCGCTCAGTTCGGCGTCGCTGAAATACACGCAGTTCGCCGGGTCGATTCCGGCCCGGCGCAGCAATCGGGCCAGCTTGTGCCGGCGCAGATCATCGCAAACGAAAATCGGACCGGGCGGCCGGTTCCGCAGCCAGCGCACCAGTCGCCACTGTTCCGGGTCGGTCCAGTACGGTCGACTCCGGCTGGCAATGCGATAGACCTGACCAAGGTCCGGGTGCCCGTCCAGCAGCGCCATCGGCCACGTGGTGCCGGACAGCAGATCGCAGGGCCGACCGAACCGCCGATGCAGTGTGTTCAGCAGACCGGTAAGCAGCACCATATCGCCCAGCGAGCCGAAGCGGACCACCAGCGGGGCAGAGTTTCGTTCGGTCATGCGCGCATTGTGCCAGCGCTCGCAGCCAGCGGCTCGGCGCCGTGCGCTACACTTCGGCATGAGTCACTGCCCCTATCTCCCGGTGCACTGAAGGCCCATGGACCTCGACACTCTCATCTTGCTCGGCGGAGTGCTGTCGCTGCTGGTCACTCTGGCGATGGGGCTGACGCTTCGCTCGCTGCCGGTCAAGTCCCGCGCCAGCGTGGTCGCCTGGGTCGCCGGACTGGGCGTGATCACCCTTTACTGGGCCTTGTTTCACGTCGTTGAAGGCAACCGCAGTCCGTTGCTTTCCGCCGCATTGAACACCTTCCTGGTGGCCGCGCTGATGGTCCAGTGGCATGCGGTGAGATTGTTCGCCGGGCGCTCTTCGGCCCTTTGGCCGACGGCAGCGGTGCTCCTCCTGGTGTTCGCCGCCAACCTTTGGCTGGGTCCGGACGAACAGGCGTTCCCGGCCCGGGTGGCGATCATCGCGGTGCTGGCGGCAGCGACGTTGTCGGGCGTGGCGCTGACCCTGAGGCGGCGAGTCATCGTCCACGGCGGCGAGGCCAGGCGGTTGCTTCAGGCCATTGCTGTGACCGGCGTTGCGCTGATCCCGATCCGCATGGCGGTCCTGATCCTGGCGCAGGCCAGTCCGCTGGAAGACGCGGCCCATTTCGCCGGGCTGACCTACATCGCGGTCTATCCGGTGCTGGCCAGTTTCGCATTCATGATGATGCATGCCGACCGGGTGCATGCCGATCTGCAGCGGCTGGCCGCAACCGACTCGCTGACCGGGGCGCTCAACCGCCGGGCACTGGAGCAATTGGCTGGCAGGTTGCTGTCCGAAGCGCGCCGGCATCGCCGACCGGCCGCCTTGATGATGATCGATGCCGATCATTTCAAGCTGGTCAACGACACCTACGGCCACGAGGCGGGCGATGCGGTGCTGTGCCAGCTGTTGCAACGCATCCAGCAGACCCTGCGGCTCGAGGATGCGGTCGGGCGCATCGGTGGAGAGGAGTTCGTGGTGCTGCTGCCGGGCACGCCGCTCGATGAAGCCATCCAGGTTGCCGAGCGCATCCGGCTGCTGGTTTCCGGGCAGAACTTCATTCACGGACAAGAGGAGATTCCGCTGACCATCAGCATCGGAGTTGCCGAGCGCGGGCCGGGCGAAGCCAGCTTCGAGCGACTGCTGCGCCGGGCCGACGACGCGATGTACGCCGCCAAGGCCGCCGGGCGCAATATCGTCCAGGCGGCCCTGTCGCCCGTCGAGTCGAGCGCTGCCTGAGCCGATGTCCGCTCGCTCGGAGCTCGTTCGTGCCAGCATGCTGCCCGATAGGCCTTCACTGTCTCTGCCAATGGTGCTGAACGACCGGCCGAGTAGTGCGACCACCTCGAACAGGAGGCTTTGCGGTGCTTTTTGACATCAACACCCTGCTTGCATTCGCGGTGACGCTGTCGCTGCTGCTGGCGGTGGGTCTCTCGTATGCGCTTTGGCCGGCCAGCCGGGGGCAGGACAGGGACGGCCGATCGCTGCGCATCTGGCTGTGGGCGATCACGGTGCAGGCGGCGTTCTGGCTGCTGTTCGTGTTCGGCCGGGGCTTGCCGGCGGTCATTTCGTTGGTCGTGCTCAACACCCTGTCGGTGTGGGCGATGGCCGAATACGTCAGGGCGATCCGGCAGTTCATCGGCCTTTCGCCACGCGGGCCGGTACTGTATTCGGTGGTGGCCGGCGTGGCGCTCGCCAATGTCTGGTTTGGCCTGATCGCGCCCGACTACGATGCCCGGGTAATGTGGGTTTCGCTGCCTGGGGCCACGCTGATGCTCTGGGTGGCGTTCTCGATACGCAGCCATGTCGAGCCGGGACTGGATCGGGCCAGCCGGATCGTCGCGCTGGTGTTTCTGGCCGGCGCCGCCGCCCTGCTGCTGCGCGTGGCCGATACGCTGCTGCATCCTGACCTGCCGGTTACGCAATCGCTGTTTCAGCAACTGGCCCTCATGGTCTATGCCAATGTGCCGATCTTCGCCAGCCTGGGCTTTCTGTTGATGCAGGCCAGCCGCGCCAATGCCCGCCTGGCCCAGCGAGCGATTACCGACCCGCTGACCGGGGCGCTCAACCGGCGCGGCTTCGAGAGCGCGGCGCAGCGGGTGCTGGCCAGCAGCAAGCGAACCGGACGCAAAGTGTCGTTGCTGCTGATCGATGCCGACGAGTTCAAGCGCGTCAACGACGTTCACGGGCATGCGGTGGGCGATGCCGTGTTGACCACACTTTACGCGCGCCTGCTGGACTCGCTGCGCGAGGAGGACATTCTGGCCCGTCTCGGCGGCGAGGAATTCGTCGCACTGTTGCCCGGTGCCGGGATGGATGAGGCCTGTGCGGTGGCGGAGCGGTTGCGGGCCGGCATCGCTTCGTCGCAAATACTGTTCGGCGACAAGTCGGTGACGCTCACCGTGTCGATCGGTGTCGCCGAGTGGTCGGCCCGCGACGTGCAGATCGATCCCTTGCTCCGGCGCGCCGATCTGGCCATGTACGCGGCCAAACACGATGGCCGCAATCGGGTGATGCGCGCAGAGCCGGAGAACGTCGCCGGGCGGGCCTGATCGGCGAAGTGAGCGCAGTCCCGGCTATCATGGTCGGATGAATGGCGCATCCGATCTGCCGGCAGTCCGGCTAAAACACCCACGGCGTGGCACCCACCCCTGGATCTTCCAGCGCATGCTGGAAAAACCCGAACAACGACCCAAGCCCGGAACCATCGTCGACCTGTTCGACGTGGAAGGCCAGTGGGCGGGTCGCGGTTTCTACAACGGGCACTCGCGGATCAGCCTGCGCGTGCTCTCCAGCCAGCCGGATGAGACCATCGACGCGGCCTGGTTCGCGCAGCGGATCGGCCAGGCGGTTGCCCTGCGCCGGGAGTTGCTGCGGCTCGATGATGTATCCGATGCCTGGCGGGTGTTTCATTCCGAGGGCGATGGCATTTCGGGTCTGGTGATCGATCGCTATGGCGACCTGCTGGTGGTCGAGTTCTTCTCCGCCGGCGCGTTCCGCTATCGCGAGTGGGTTTACGCCGCGCTGTCGGAGCTGTTTCCCGGCTGCCGGTTCTACAGCTTCGCCGAAGAGCACGTTCAGAAGCAGGAGAGTTTCGACTTCCGATCGCCCGAGCCGCCCCAACCCAGCATCGTGAGCGAGAACGGCGTCAGGTTCCGGGTCCAGCCGGGCAGCGGCCACAAGACCGGCTTCTTCGCAGATCAGCGCGACAATCGGGAATTTCTGGCGCGTTTTTGCGCCGGCAAGCGGGTGCTCGACCTGTGCTGCAATTCCGGCGGCTTCGCGCTTTACGCCAAGGTGCGCGGCGAGGCCAATGAGGTGGTGGGCGTCGATCTGGACGAGGAGATTCTTGAGGTCGCACAGGGCAACGCCCGGCTGAACGACTGCAAGGTGCGCTTCATCCAGGCCGACATCTTTCCCTGGCTGCGTGATGCGGCGGCCAAGGGCGAACAGTTCGACGTGGTCGTCCTCGACCCGGCCAAGATGACCCGCGACCGGGAGCAGGTCATTCCCGCACTCAAGAAATACCTCGACATGAACAAGCTGGCGATGGGCGTGCTCAAGCCCGGCGGGGTCTTGCTGACCTGCTCATGCACCGGCCTGGTCAGCGAGGAGCAGTTTCTCGACATGCTGCGCCGGGCGGCGTTCTATGCCGGTCGCACAGCCCAGGTGCTGAAGGTTTCGGGCGCGGGTGCCGATCACCCGTTCCTGTCGCACGTGCCGGAGAGCCGATACCTCAAGGCGGTGTTCTGCCGGGTCGAGTGACCGGCGCGGGCCGACCGGTGCATGGTCAACTGCGCCTGCGTCGGATGCCGATGGTGTCGAGCGGGACGCTGGCGATCTGCACCGCGCCTTCCTGCCGCGGCGCACCCGGCGCGGGCGCCCAGGCGTGGGCGTAGATGATCTCCCACGTGCTCGGCAACACGCCATCGCGCCGATACGCTTCATAGGCGTGTTCGGCTGCGGCCAGGCGCTGCCGACCGCCCAGCCCCTTGCGTCGCCCGACCAGCGCGTTTGCGCCGCCGCTGGCGCGCAGATCGTTCAGCAGGTCGGCAAAGGCGCGGTAGGTCACGGTCAGCGGCTCGCGGTCGAGTACCGGATCGCGGAAGCCCGACGCCATTAGCGCATCGCCAACGCGCTGGATGCTGGGGAATGGATGAATCGGATCGTCCGCACCGGTTTGCGAGAACGCGTCGCGCAGTTCATGAAGGGTTTGCGGACCGAGCAGCGAGAACAGCAGCAGCCCACCGGGCCGCAGCACGCGTCGAAACCCCTGCAACACCGGCGGCAGGTCGGCGATTGCGTGCAGACAGAGATTGGACACGATCAGATCGACGCTGGCCTCGGCGAACGGCAGCGCGCCGGCATCGGCACAGACCCGATCAAAAGCGGGCCGGCGACGCCACCAGCGGCCCGTTTCGGCCTGGGCGAGCATGGCCTGCGACCAGTCCACGGCGAACACGCGGGCGCGCGGCCAGCGACTGGCCAGAAGGGCGGCGGCGTGGCCCGGGCCACTGCCGATATCCAGCGCAACAGCCGGCTTCCGGTCATCGAGGTAGCTCAGCGAGTCCAGCAGCCGATCCTGGACCTCGGCCTGTAGCGCCCGCGCCTTGCCGTAGCCCTCGGCGGCGCGCTGGCAGTTGCGGTATTGGGCACGGGTGTCGAAGATGGCAGTCATGGCGCACATCGATCAGGGAAGTCTCCATTGTCGCCGGTTGCGGGTGGAACCGGCAGCCGCGAGGGTCGCCTCGGGCGAATCCGGAGCGGCCAATGCTTACTGAGCGCGGGCGGCTGAGGTGAGGCTGTCTGGCCTGGCCACAGCGGGATGGCGAGGTTGCCGCGCGATCGGCGGCTGGTTGTTGCCGGCCACCTGCCTGGTCTGTGGCGCCAGGGGCGAGCGTGATCAGGACCTGTGTACGCTGTGCGCCAATCAGCTTGCGCTCAATCGCAGCGGCTGCACGCGCTGCGCCATCCCCTTGCCCGAACCCGCCACCGAATGCGGTCGCTGCCTGCGCCGGCCGCCGGACTTCGATGCCGCATTGGCGCCGCTGATCTACGGTTTCCCGGTCGATCGCCTGCTGCCGCGGTTCAAGTTTCACGGGGATCTGGCCGCGGGCCGGCTGCTCGCAGCGACATTGCTGTCCGCAGCCAGCGCGGCGCCCGGTGCACGGCCAGCGACCCTGATCCCGGTGCCGCTGCACCGGGCGCGGCTGCGTGAGCGCGGCTACAACCAGGCGCTTGAGCTGGCGCGCCCGATCGCCCGGCAGCTCGGCATTCCGCTGGCGCCGCACGCGCTCGAACGGGTCCGGCCGACCCGCGCGCAGAGCGAGCTGGGCGCCCTGGACCGACGCAGAAATGTCCGCGGGGCGTTTGCGGTTCGCGGCCGCACGCTCCCGGACCATGTGGCGCTGGTGGATGACGTGATGACCACGGGCGCAACGCTGAGCGAATGCGCCCGCGTCCTCAAGCGGGCCGGAGTCGCCCGGGTCGATGTCTGGGTGGTGGCGCGCGCGCCGTGATCGCCGTGCCTGCGAGCCGACGCCTCAGCGCAGCAGACCTTCCAGCAATCGCGGAAGCTCGGACCAGCGAAGACCCGAACCCAGATCCGCCGCCAGCCCGACGAACACCGCCATGCCGACCCAGTTGTTGGCCAGAAAGGCCCGAAAACAGCCTTCCCGGTCGCGGTGCCGCGCACGCCTGAATTGCCAGACGATCAGCACCAGCGAGACCAGCAGCCCGAGACTGTAAAGCGGCCCCAAGCCGGCCCGGTGACCCAGCAACAGCAGGGCCAGCATGAAACAGGCGTAGATCACGCCTTGGGCGACCAGATCGGCCGAGCCGAACAGGATGGCAGTGGACTTGGCGCCGGCGCGCAGATCGTCCTCGCGGTCGACCATTGCGTACCAGGTGTCGTAGGCCGTGACCCAGAGCAGATTGGCCAGAAACAGCAGCCACGCCAGCAGCGGAACGCTACCCTGCACCGCCGCGAAGGCCATCGGAATGGCCCAGCCGAAGGCCGCCCCCAGAAACACCTGCGGCAGATAGGTATGGCGTTTCAGATACGGATAGACCGCCGCCAGAACCACAGCCACCACGCTGAGATAGACGGTCAGCCGATTGGTCATCAGCACCAGGCCGAAGGCGATCAGCATCAGTCCGGCGAACAGCCACAGCGCCCCCTGCGGGGAGATTTCGCCAGTGGCCAGCGGTCGCATCCGGGTGCGCTCGACCTGGCCATCCAGCCAGCGGTCGGCGTAGTCGTTGATCACGCAGCCGGCCGATCGGGTGAGCCAGACGCCAGCGGTGAAAATCGCCAGCACATCCAGCGGCGGAACGCCGTCGGCGGCCAGCCACAGACCCCACCAGGTGGGCCATAGCAGCAGCAGCGCGCCAATCGGGCGATCGCCCCGGATCAGCCGCCACCAAGGCTGCAATCTCGACGGAATAGACGCCGGAGGTGGCGGAAGCGGCGGCGCGTATCGCTCGTAACTCATTTATTTTCCGAGAAAAGACTCGTCATCAACCGACCGTGGCTCTGGGCGGCTGCCGTGCGGTCATTCGGGAGCGAAGCGCTGATGGCCGCGATCGCCAATCAGGGCACGCTCCGACACCGAACCGGCGGAAACCGCGCCGAACAGCCGAACGCGCAGCGCCTGCACGAGCGACCCGACCTCTGGGCCGGTCAGTCGGGCTTTCCGCTGCTCGATCAGCATTCACACGTCACGGTAACAAAGCCTTGCCCGACAAAGCGCGGCACAGTTCTCAATCGCGGCCAGTCAGCCAGCCGACCAGCGCTTCGGCATCCATCGGCCGGGCGACATAATAGCCCTGCGACTCATCGCAGCCCTGACTGCGCAAGAGTTCATGAACCGATTGAGTCTCCACGCCCTCGGCGACCACCTGCATGTCCAGTGCGTGGCCAAGCCCGATGATGGCGCGCGAGAGCTCGAACTTCCCGACATCGGTCAGGATTCCCTCGGTGAAGCTGCGGTCGATCTTCAACACCTGGACTGGAAACTGGTTCAGGTAATGCAGGTTGGAGAATCCGGTTCCGAAGTCGTCGACCGCGAGCGAGATCCCGTGCGCCTCGAAAAGGTCGAACGCCTTGGCGAGCACGTCCGATTCGCGCATCAGCGTCGATTCGGTCAGCTCCAGTTGCAGCCATTTCGGGTCCCAGCCTTCCTCATTGCAGATGCGCACCACCCGATTGGCGAATTCCGCGTCTCGCAGCTGCACCGCCGATACATTCACGGCTATGCGCTGGAAATTCAGCCCCTGATCGCGCCACTGCCTGGCATCACGCACCGCCTGGCGCAGCACCCAGTCGCCGATCGGAACGATCTCTCCGCACTCCTCGGCGATCGGGATGAACTCGTCCGGAAACCGCTGTTCGCCATCGTCGCCGGTCCAGCGCAGCAGCGCTTCGATGCCGGCAACCGCCCCGCTTTTCAGGTACACGGTCGGCTGATAGGCCAGATGCAGCTGACCACGCGCGACCGCTTGTCGAAGCTCGGCCTCCAGAGTGACCCGACGATGTACACGGGCGCGAAAGGCCTCCGAATAGAAGGTGAACGTGTTGCGCCCGGCTTCCTTGGCGGCATACATGGCGGTATCGGCGGCTTGCAGCAGGCCATCGAGATCGTGGATCGAGTCGTCCAATACGGCGATGCCGATGCTGCAACCGACCTGCAACTCGGTTTCGTCCAGGCTGACCGGCGCACCGATGGCCTCCAGAATCTTGCTCGCCACGATGCCGGCATCCTCGGCCCGGCTGACTGGATTGAGCAAGGCCAGAAACTCGTCTCCGCTGTGTCTCCCGACCAGATCCGTGGATCGCACGCAGCCGCGAAGTCGCCCGGCCATCTCGAACAGGAGATGATCGCCGGCCACATGCCCGAGCGAATCATTGACGTTCTTGAATCGGTCCAGATCGATGAACAGCAGTGCGACCGAACGACCCTGGGACTGGGCGTCGGAGATGACGGCCTGGGCCCGCTGACGAAACAGAAAGCGGTTGGGCAGGCCGGTGAGGCCGTCGAAATGCGCCAGCTGTTCGATCAGCTCGGCGGCCTCACGCTCGGCGGTGATGTCCTGCTGGAGGCCGGAGATCCTCACCACTTCGTCACCTTCGCGCACGGCGCGGGCTTGACAGCGCAGCCAGGTCCTGCGCCCATCGAGCGTGAACAGACACAGCTCCGCCGAATCCTGCTCGCTCTGGCCAGTGCGTAAACGCTCGCACATTTCCTCGATCTTGTGCTGCGAAGCGCTGTCGTAAAGTGTGCGCAGTCGATCGGGATCGAGGGTCGATCCCGGGTCGATCCGGTGGATGTGGTAGACCTCCTCGGTCCAGAAAAGCTGCCGGCTTCGCAAGTCCCATTCGAAACCGCCGATGCGGCCCATCGAAGAAATCTGCGCCAGCAGATTCGCCTGCCAGCGGAACTGCGCATCCTGATGGCGCCGCGCCGTGATGTCCTGTACAACGCCCACCAGCCGCGGCCGGCCCAGATCGCTGATCAGTCGCTCGCAACGCGCCAGAATCCAGCGTGGTTTGCCATCGCTTCGGACAAACTCCAACTCCAGCGAGTACGGTTGACCGGTCGACACGGCGTTGTTGGTGGCAGCCTCAAGCCGGGCACGCGAGTCTGGCGTGTACATCGCCAGATGTTCGGCGCGCGTGCGCTGACTGCTGCCCAGTGACAAACCGTAAATCCGGTACATCTGCTCCGACCACCACGATTCGTCGGCATCCGGATCGTAGGCCCATGCGCCGATGTCGCCGATGCGTTGCGCTTCGAGCAGCAGCGCCTCGCGCTCGCGCAACTGGCTTTCAAGGGCCTTGTAATCGCTGATGTCGGTCAGCGTACCCATCAAACGCAGTGCAGCGCCGTAGCCGTCATGCTGCACCACCCGTCCGTGACTATGGGTCCACAGCCAGCGCCCGTCACGGTGTCGCAGTCGATGTTCGACCGAAAACTGCGCGCTTTCATTCGCCATGTGCTGGCGCAGAGCGGCCTGTGAGCGCTCGCGATCATCCGGATGCAGACGGGCGACCCACTCGCTGACATCGGGCGCAAAACTTCCCGGCTGGTAGCCGAGCATCGCCTCGAATCGCGGCGAATAGAACACGAGGCCGGACACCGTGTCCCAGTCCCAAAAAGCATCCGGCGCCTTTTCGAGAACATAGTTCCAGCGTAGGTCATCAGGTTCAGGGCTCGGCGACACAGGTTCCGCAATTTCCGAGAGCGAAACGAGATAGCCCAATTCGCCACCATCGTGGGCGGGTAGCGACCACATCCGGCATTGCGTCTCGAACGGATCGAACAGCCGCCAAGACTCCCCGCCGCTGTCCGTCGAAAGGCGCTCGGCGACCTGCCTTTTCAGTGCGTCGACCCACGTTTCGTTCGACAGTCGCTTTGTGGCGTAGGGACTGGCATCCAGCCACACGCCTTCCGCATCGAACGCCACCAGGGCGCATTTCGGCATCAGCGAGACCAAGGTTTGCAGTAAGTCGCGCAAAAAACAGACTCCGTTCGGGCCCTCGGCCGCATTCATATCGATGAGGCAGCTTACCCGAGCGAAACGGCAGATCGAGTGCCGGCAGTCACGTCCGGGTAACTGCCAAGCTTGGTATCGGTTCGGAAAGCCGGGTCACCCACCCTTCAACGCAATCAATCCCGGCCGCTGGCCACAGGCTTGAGATGCGCGCCATGATCACAGATTATGTAGCGACTTGTCTAAAATCTCCCAGGTCGGCGGGGATGCACTGCGGCCCACAAACGTTCGGAGTGTTCGCGGCCCCGAACCAAGGGCAGCGACGGGGAAGCCGAGTCAGCAGTGACCGAAGACCGGCATCGAACCGCTTACCAGCGCCTTTCAGCGGGCGTATACTTGAGCGACCTGTTGTCGGTGCACCGCGAAGATTACGCGTCGGCCGGATACTCATCGGCTTTCCCGGCACAACCCAAAAATGCGCCCGTAGCTCAGCTGGATAGAGTACTACCCTCCGAAGGTAGGGGTCACAGGTTCGAATCCTGTCGGGCGCGCCAACCTCTCTAAAATTTGTTCGCTTTTTCCGCAAGGCGCCTACGCGGCGCCTTGCGCCGTCGGGCGCGCCAACCCTCCCTTGAGCTGTGAATCTGCGGATCGCGCCTACGCGGCGCTGCGCGCCGTCGGGCGCGCCACATTTTCGACAACCGGGAGGCTTCTGTCCGAAGGGCGCCTACGCGGCGCTTTGCGCCGTCGGGCGCGCCAACTGTCACCGACCGCCCCATTGGAGCCACCCATGATCGGCTTAATGGAGCCACTTGCAGGCTCCGGAAAACGGGTCTCGAACGGGGTGCAGTTTCAGGGGTTTTGTGGGGTCTTGGCAACTGCCGGTTTTGCGGTCTCCGG
>JAXMJH010000094.1:0-5462 GCA_034376725.1 Lysobacteraceae bacterium
CTCCGGCGGCTCATGGTTGATGGTGTCGACCTTGGCCAGGGCGACGTAGCGCTCGCCGTCCTTGGGGCTGCGGATGCGGCCGGCGATCTCGTCGCCGGTGCGCAGGTTGAAGCGGCGGATCTGGCTGGGCGAGATGTAGACGTCGTCCGGACCGGCCAGGTAGCTGGCGTCGGCCGAGCGCAGGAAGCCGAAGCCGTCGGGCAGGATTTCCAGCACGCCTTCGCCGGCCACGCCGTCGCCGACCCGGGTCAGCACCTTGAGCAGGGCGAAGATCACGTCCTGCTTGCGCATCCGCGCCACGCCTTCCTGGATGTTGAGCTGGTCGGCGATGTCGAGCAGTTTGTGTGCCGGACGGCCGACCGGCCCGGGCGGGGGCGACGATGAGCCTGGGCCTGGTGGCGATACGGTATCCAGGGGTGGAGGGCCTGCGGCTGGGATTCGAGCAGGTGCAGTTCGTCGAACCTGCCGGGCAGGCGTCCGCCGCGTCGTGTCGTACCGGATGCACCCGCCGCGAAATCCCGATGAGGAAACGAGGAGCGGAATCGGTGCTCGGGTATTGTTGGTGGTGCAGATGGATGAGGAAGGGCAGGTCACCGCCGCTGCCGACCATCACGGGGTGTCCACTACTCCCGAAAGCCGAGATCGGGCGCGGATCACGCCCGCCGATCACGGCCATGGGCCGCTCCTGCAATGGGGCCGGGTCAATGGATTGTGGTGTCGTCGAGCAGTTGGCGCAGCCGTGCGACTTCCTCGGTGCTTGCCGGGTCCAGCATGGTCAGTCGGGGAAGCGCGGCGGACAACAGTTCGCGTCCCCCGCGCGTGTCACCGCTGCCGATCAGGATCTCGCCGCGCAGCGCGCTCAGGCGGTGTTCCCAAGCGGCACCCGAACCGCCCGCCTTGAGCGCCTCGAGGCGTAGGCCGTCGAGCGTTTCCAGTGCCTCTCGGTTGCGGCCCTCTGCGATCAGCGCGAGCGTCAGCGAGTAGCGGAAGCTGTGTGCGGCGACGTTCGCCTCTCCGAAGTGTGCGCTCAGACCACGTTCGGCACTGCGGATGTACGTCAGCCCGCCATCGCGGCTGCCACAGCGGAGTTCGATTTTCCCGAGGTTTCCGGTTGCTATCAACGTGGCCTGCATACCCTCGCCGAAGCGCCGGGCCATTCGTTCGCGCACGTCGCGCGCCAGGGGCAGTGCTGCGGGGCAGTTGTCCAAAGCGCCCTCGATACTGGCGACCGTGGACAGCTGAGTCAGGGTGAGGTAGTCGTCAGGGCCGAGGAACTTCCCGCTTTTTTTTGCCGCTGTCTGCGCCAGCGGCAGCGCTTCTGCGTGGCGCCCAAGATCGTGAAGCGCGTTGGCCGAAGCGGATTGCATTAGCGCCGTGCCGACCTCACCGATGCGTCCGGTGGCAAGCAACGGATCGGACTGTGCGTCACGCAGCCAGTCGAGGGTCTTCTCCGCTTCGCCGGAACGTCGCAAGGCATCCGCGATGTTGCTGCGTATCAGCGCTGCGATCCCGGCATCGTCCGGTTCTACCTTGCGTTGCAGGCGGTCGGCGCGGCGCAACGCGTGCAACGCTGGCCCCATCTGCAGCCGACGCAGGTGGAATATGCCGCGCTCCAGTGCCGCCTGCAGCGCGAGTGAATTTTCTTGCTGCAGGCGCGCGCCTGCCAGCCGGTCGGTTTCGTCCAGCAATACAGCGGCCTCGGCAAAGGCTTGCGCTGTTTGCATGTAGGCCAGCGTGCGTACCAGCGCGTAACGGGTTTGCAGCGTCAGTTCGTGGCTTTCGCCGAGAGCTTGTTCGTAACCGCGCACTGCCATGCGGTATTCCACTACACCGCGTGAGGAATCGCCCAGGTTTCGCCAGGATCGTCCCAGCAAAGCGTGGATGTCGCCGCGCACTTGCGGATCATCCGACAGGTGTTCGTTGTCGGGTGCCGAGGCGTACTCCAGCATGTCCCTGATGGTCGCATTGTTTCCGTGGCCTCGGTTGCCTGTGCTGATCGTGCCAAGCGCATGGTCTAGGAAACGCAGCACCGCTTCAGTGCGCGCAACTTGCTGTTGGGCGATGTGCCGTTGCCGTTCGCTTTGCCACCACAGCAGGCTGCTGCAGATCGCACCCACGCCGAGTACGACCACCGCCGCGATCAGCCACGGACGTCGGGTGCGATTGCGTTCCAGCGTCTGGCGCAGGGTTTCGGCGGCGCGTTCGTCGGCCTCATGGCGTTCGCGCTCGGCGTGGCGTTGCGGCAGGCGGCGCAGGCGTGCGGCGAGTTCGGTGGCATCGGCGAGGCGAACAGCGGGGTCGTTGTCGGTAGCCTCGGCGATGTCGCGGCGCAGCAAGGGATCGTCGATCTCGCGTTCCCAGCCGGGCGCCATTGGCCGGCGCAGGTCGCCGGCCAGCCACTGGTACAGGACCACGCCCAAGGCATAGATGTCGCTGCGCACGGTGGGCGGCTGCCCGGCAACCAGTTCCGGTGCCAAGTACAGCGGCGTGCCCGAATCCGAATCGGTCGTGTCATCGACGGTCATGCCCAGGCAGGTGATGCCCAGTTCCGCCAGCCGCTCCGGCTGCAGCAGGCGGCTGCTGCCGAAATCGGTGAGTTGCGGCCGCCAGCCGTCGCCGCGTCGAGCGACGAGGATGTTGGCCGGCTTGAGGTCCTTGTGCAGGACACCGACGCCGTGCGCGGCGGCAACCGCATCGGCGATCTCGGCGAAGAACTCGATTCGTTCGCCGCGGGCCATTACCGCCAGATGATCGCCCTCCTTGGCCCATTCAGGCATTGCCAGCCCGCCGTACTCGCACTCCAGGAAGAAGGGCGGGGACTCGAAGTTCCAGTCGTACACGCGCACGAAGTCATCGCGTTCGCCGAGGGTGTCACGCAGCACCCTCGTCAGGGTAGCTTCGCGCTTGATCGCGGACAGGTGCTCGCCGTCGAGGCTGAACTTGAATACGCGCGCCTCGCGGCTGCGCGGCTGACGCGCGAGCCAGACCTCGCTGCCCAAGGTCCGGGCCAGCGGACGTTCGAGCAGGAAGTGCTCGCGCCCTGGCACCGGCTGCCCGGGCTCGAACCTGAGCTCGCTGCCGGGGCGCTGGCCAACCGCGATTCGCTCGACCCGGCCGTCGAGGCGGTAGCCGATCCGCGGCACGGTGACGATCCACGATTTGCCGCCGGCGTCGAGTACCTTGCGCAGCTTGCCGATCGCGGTGGCGAGCACGTGGTCCACGGTGACGCGGCCAGACCAGACCTGCTCGAACAACTCCTCCTTGGTCACCACCTCGCCGGCATGCCGCAACAAAAGGGTCAACACCTGCAGCGGGCGGTGCTCGATCTCGACGGGCAGGCCCGCCACTCGCAGTTCGTAGCGGGCCTCGTCGAATTCGACGGCGCCGAAGCGCCAGCGATACAGGTTCTCGCGCTGGTTAGAGGCGTGCATGAGCGCATCATAGCCTGCGCGCCAAGTACGGGATCCAGTGGGTGCGAATATGGTTCATGACCCCCTTGAAGGTTTCTTGAAGCCTGCATGAGGACATTGCCGGCAGGTTCGGGACAGGATCGGCATGAATACAACCGTGCTGGCTGCCTTCCATGCCAAGACGAGGGTGCTGTCCACGACTGGCAACGCCTCGGTTCCAGCCGACCACCCTGCTGATAACCCGCCCCTTGATCCGGAGAACGCAACATGAAGACCGCAAACGCTGCAATCCTGCTGCTTTCCGCGCTGGCGTTGACGGGCTGCGGAGACGGTCTGTCCAAGGGCTCGCTGGGCCATATCATCGACGCCCGACTGCAAGAGCACCATGAACCCGTCTGCTGGTCGCTGCGGGACAATAGCGTGTCCTGGCCGGTGAACGTGGACTTCGGACTCGATTCGCCTGCACGTGAGCCGGTTCTCGTTGGAGCGGTCGAGGCGGGCATCCTCGACCTGCAGAATCCGAACAGCCAGCTGCCGCTGGGCCAGCAGTTGCTCATCGGTAATGCATCCAGGAACCGGTGGGCCATCGACCTGACCGAAAAGGGCCGCAAGGCTGGTGCCTGGGATAGAGAGAAAGGTCTGTGCATTGGTCGCCGGCGCGTGCACGAGGTAGTGCGCTGGACCGAGCCGGCCGACGACGATGGTGTGCGCTACACCGAAGTGACCTATACATGGACGCTCCAGGATGCACCGAAGTGGGTGGAGCCGTCCCATTTCGCCGGGGTCGAAGGTGCAGTCGAACCGGTGGAGAGCAGCATGACACTGGTCAAGACCAGCGACGGTTGGCGTTCGCCTTATTGATCTGTTGATTCAGACGGTTGCGATACGGTCATTTCGTCGATCAAGCCGACCTTTCCACACATCCGGAGGCATCATGCGCAACTTGCTCTTCTTCGATTCGATGGTGACACCCAGGATCATCGTTTTCATCTACTGGACGTTGCTGGCCGCTTCCGCGATCGGTGGGCTGGTGATTCTGTTCAGCGGGCTCGGCACGATGCGGTACTCGTTCTTTGCGGGTCTGGGCATCGCCATCGTCGCGCCCGTCGTGTTCCTGTTCTTGGCGCTGCTGGCGCGCATCTATTGTGAAGTTATGATCGTCCTGTTCAAGATCAACGATGCTTTGCAGGACATCCGCGGGAAATAGCGCGGCACCGACAAGGGGAGTAAGCGATGAAAGTCGTCAGGTTTGCTGGAATCCTTGGCATCGCCACGTTGTTGCTTGCATCCACGGCGTGGACGCAGGGCGATTCAGCGGTGCCGGTGGCGGTGGCCGGCGCAGTTGCAGCGGCGCAGCCGAGCCCCGCGCAGCAAGAGGCCCTGGAGGCCTATGCCGCGTCCCAGTCCTCGGCGGCCAACGGGGTGCATACGGGGGTGGAGCGCAGTGTGGTTGCCGACCTGGACGGCGATGGCAAGCCGGAGGTGGTGGCAGAAATCAACTGGTACATGGGCAGCACCAGCTACGGCCGTCTGGTGGTTTTCGTCGAGGCCGGCTACGGCCTGTGGAAGGTTGCGCAGAGCGAAGAACCGCTTGGGCTGGTGGAGGGCATCGGCGTCACGGATGGCCTGATCCAGGTGAAGTCGCGGTGGCCCGGCGCGAAAGATGCGCGTTGCTGCCCCAGCCTGGAGAAGACCATGCACTATCGGTGGCAAGGAGGCCGGGTGGTGGAGGTGGCCACCGAGGCTGCCTCGGCCGCGACGAAAAAGTAGGGTTCAGAGTGGGGTGGTCGCGGCGCTGGTCCAATGGCCGGATTGTAATCGCGAGATTTCCGGGATGGAGAGCGCCTGCCCGCAATGCGCTGCGTCGGATGGCCGTGCTGGTGGCGTAAGGGGAGGCTCGTTTTCGCCATAGGCTAGTGTAGTGCTTGCGAAATACGTGAACTATTAGGTGTTGCCACGGTCATATTCGTGTCTGTCCCTTGGAGCGAATGATGAAACCGGCTGCTGCGATCACACTCACCCAAGAGCAACGAAAAGAACTGGAGCGGCGCG
>JAXMJH010000095.1:0-57827 GCA_034376725.1 Lysobacteraceae bacterium
AGGCACTCGAAGTAGGCCATTTCAGGCGCGTAGCCGGCTTCGACCAGGGTTTCGTAACCCATCTTGATCAGCTCGACGGCGCCGCCGCACAGCACGGCCTGCTCGCCGAACAGGTCGGTTTCGGTTTCCTCGGCGAAGCTGGTCTCGATCACCCCGCCGCGGGTGCCGCCGACGCCGTAGGCATAGGCCAGCGCCAGATCGCGCGCCTTGCCGGTGGCATCCTGATGCACGGCCAGCACGCACGGCACGCCGCGGCCTTCTTCGTACTGGCGGCGGACCAGCGCACCCGGACCCTTGGGCGCGATCATGATCACGTCCAGATCGGCGCGCGGGGAAATCTCGCCGTAGTGAACGTTGAAGCCATGCGCAAACAGCAGCGCGGCGCCCTCGCGCGCCAGCGGCGCGATGTATTTGACGTACAGCTCGGGCTGCACCATGTCCGGGGTCAGCAGGGCAATCAGGTCGGCAACCGGGATGGCGCGCTCGGGCGTGTCGACCGCCAGACCATCGGCCTGCGCCTGCTTGAAGCTGGCGCCTTCCGGACGGGCGGCGACGACGACATTGAAGCCGCTATCGTTGAGGTTGCGGGCATGGGCGCGGCCCTGGCTGCCGTAGCCGAAGATGACCACAGTGCGACCCTTGAGGGCGTCGCCGGCTTTGTCGGTGGTGGTGGATTGCTGACTCATGGTGAAGCTCCTGATGGAATGTGGGCGGAGAGAAAGTGCGGATCAAAGCAGCCAGATGGCGGCAAACTGGTGGGATAGTGCGGTTTCGCTTTCGCTTTCGGTTTCGGTGCGGCTGGACGACGCCCGCGCGGCATGCCTGGCGGTCGGGCCGGAACTGCCCGATTCACTGGCTCGCGGACCCGGAAATGCGGTGACGGCGCCATTGGAGGCCGACTCGACCGAGTAGGCGTACTTGGCCAGCACGCCGCGCGCGGGTGCCGGGCGCGGTGCGCGCCAGTTGGCGCTGCGCCGGGTGAGGTCGGCCTCGGTGGACAGGGTGCGCGAATCGACATCGATGGTGATCGGATCGCCATCGCGCAGCCGGGCCAGCGGGCCATCGAGAGCCGCTTCCGGGCAGATGTGGCCGACCATGAAGCCGTGGGTCGCGCCAGAAAAACGGCCGTCGGTGATCAAGGCCACCTCGCCGCCCAGGCCCTGACCGATCAGGGCAGCGGTGACCGCCAGCATCTCGCGCATGCCGGGGCCGCCGACCGGACCTTCTCCGCGAATCACCACCACATCGCCGGCCTTGACCTGGCGCTGTTGCACGGCGGCAAAGCAGGCTTCCTCGCCATCGAACACCCGGGCCGGGCCGGAGAAGCTCAGCCGCTCATGACCGGCCAGCTTGACCACGCAGCCCTCGGGCGCCAGGTTGCCGTACAGGATGCCGAACCCGCCGCGCGCCTTGACCGGATTGTCCAGCGCACGGATCACCTGCTGGCCTTCGCGCTCGACCACGCGATCGATTTCCTCGAACAGACTGTGGCCACTGACCGTGGCGCTGTCGGCGATCAGCCCCGCCTCGCGCAGCCGCGCGCCCAGCAGCCGCGAGCCGCCGGCCAGGTACATGTCTGGCGCCATGTAGCGGCCACCGGGCTTGAGGTCGGCCAGTACCGGGGTGCGCCGGCTGATGGCGTCGAACTCATCGAGCGCGAAATCGACGTCGGCCTCGCGGGCGATGGCCAGCAGGTGCAGGATGGCGTTGGTCGAGCCGGCGGTCGCGGTGACCGCGATGGCGGCGTTGCGCAGCGTGGCCTCGGTGATGAACCGGCGCGCGCTCTGACCCTCGCGCCACAGGTCCATCACCCGCACGCCGCAGGCGCGGGCGGCGGCGGCCTTGTCCGGGTCGGTGGCGGGGATGTCGTTCAGGCCCATCGGCGCCAGGCCCAGGAAGGTGGTCGCCACCGCCATGGTGTTGGCGGTGAACTGACCGCCGCAGGCACCCGCACCGGGGCAGGCGGACTTTTCCACCGCCGCCAGTTCGGCATCGTCGATCCGCCCGGCGGCGTGCGCGCCGACCGCTTCGAAGACCTCCTGGATGGTGATGTCGCCGCCGCGATGGCAACCGGGCAGGATGCTGCCGCCATACAGCATCAGGCCGGGCAGATCGAGGCGGGCCAGCGCCATGGCGGCCGCCGGGATGGTCTTGTCGCAGCCGCACAGCACCACAACCGCATCCAGACAATGACCGTTGACCGCCAGCTCGATGGAGTCGGCGATCACTTCGCGGCTGACCAGCGAGGCGCGCATGCCCTCGGTGCCCATCGCGATGCCGTCGGTGACGGCTACGGTATTGAATTCGATGGCGGTGCCGCCAGAGGACTCGATGCCGGCGCGCACGTGTTCGGCCAGATCGCGCAGGTTCAGATTGCAGGGCGACACGTCCGACCACGAATGCACCACCGCCACCAGCGGCTTGGCGATCGCCTCATCGTCGCGCCCGGTGGCGCGCAGCATGGCTCGCGCCGGGGCACGGTCGGGGCCGTGTTTGATGACATCGCTTCGCATGATTCATTCCGTCCTTTACGACTCGACCAGAATCGCTGGCCCTTGAACGCAAAAACCCCGCACTGGTTGCCCGGTGCGGGGTTTGGGATTCAGGGTTAGCTTTTCGCTGGGCCTAAGTCGCCATTCCGCACCGTGAGCGGCTAATAAGAAGTACGAGTACAAGCGCTAGCCCCGAGACGAGCCCGGTGGCGAAGAGCGTTGCGGTGGCGTTCAACATTGGCATGACCGAACGTTATGCTGCATCGCAACAGCCTGTCAAGCGTTTTTTTCCCGCCTCGGCACATTTTGTTCTTTCTGCACCAAAACCCGGCGGAACTGTGCTCCTGCGTCGCGCCGGCGGTCAGCGCGACGGCAGCACCACGCGCCGGGCCGGCCGTCCGACCCGGTCGAGAAAGCGGTTGAACACGGCATCTGCCGCACTGCGCATCGCACCGATATGCTCGCGGGTGTGTCGACGAATCGCCTGCTCGTCGTGGCCGAGACCGGAGTCGCGCAGCTCTTCGCGATACAGCGGTGTGGCCAGCCAGCGCTCGATCAGCGCCTCGTCCATTTCCAGATGAAACTGGAAGCCGTAGGCGTCCTCGCCCCAGCGGAAAGCCTGATTGGCGCAGGTTTGGGTCTGTGCCAGATGCACTGCCTCGCTGGGCAGATCGAACGTGCGCCCGTGCCACTGAAACACCGGCAAGGCGTCGCCCAGCGGTTCGAGCACCGGATCGCGGCGACCGTGCTCGGTGGTCTCCAGGTGGTACCAGCCGATTTCCGGACAGCGATGCCGCCGCACCGGCGCACCCAGCACATGGGCCAGCAACTGAGCGCCCAGGCAGATGCCGAGCACCGGCTTGCCCTCGGTCAGCGCCTGCTCGATGAGCGCCAGCTCGGTCTTCAGATGCGGATGCAGGGCCTGCTCGTCGACGTTCATCGGGCCACCGAGCACGATCAAACCCCGATAGCGCTCCAGGCTGGGCCGGGCGTCCGGATCGCGGCTGAAGTTGACGAAGCGCATGCGGTGGCCGCGCCGCCGGATCAACGGATCGAGCGTGCCCAGGGGCTCGGCGGCGACGTGTTGGCAGACCAGAAGGCGTGACATCGGAGCCGGCGCCAGGCCGGTTTTGCTGAGGGCGGAACGCCGACTTTAGGCAAAGCCGGCCCACAGGGGCAATAGCCGGGGCACCCGGCGGCATGATCCGGCGACGGCAATCCCGACAAAGCGACCGCGCAGCGAATCGCCAGCAACCAGCGGCGAGGCGGCTCGCTGCGCCGCCAGACGCGTTACTCCGACTCCCACCACATGCGGATGTCGTCCCACACCCGCTTGACGATGCCGCCGGCCGGCACATCGGCCAGCGCCACCAGCGGTCGCTCGGCCAGCAGCTGATCGCCAAGCCGGACGCGCAGCGTACCGATGACCTGACCCTTGGCGACCGGCGCCAGCAACTGCGCTGGAACGTCCATCGCCGGCTGAAGCTCGGCATAGCGGCCGCGCGGCACGCTCAGGCGCAGCGCTTCGGTCAGGCCCAGGGCCACGGTGTCGGCTTCGCCGCGCCAGACCCGGTGCTCGGTGACCGGCTGATCGGCACCGTAGATCGTGTGTCCCTCGAAGAAGCTGAAACCCCAGTTGATCAACGCCTGGCTGTCGTCGGCGCGCTTCTTCTCGCCGCTGGAGCCCATCACCACCGAGATCAGCCGCTGCTCGCCGCGCTTGGCCGACACCGCCAGGCAGTAGCCGGCAGTCGAGGTGTGGCCGGTCTTGATGCCGTCCACGGTCGGGTCGCGCCACAGCAGGGTATTGCGGTTGTGCTGGGTGATGCCGTTGAAGGTGTATTCCTTCAGCGCGTAGTAGGCATAGTCTTCCGGAAAATGTCGGATCAAGGCCTGGGAGATGCGCGCGATGTCGTGTGCGGTGGTGTAGTGCTCCGGATGCGGCAGGCCGTGGGCGTTGACGAAGTGGGTTCCGGTCAGGCCCAGTCGCTCGCCGTAGCCGTTCATCAGCGCGGCGAACGCCGCTTCGCTGCCGGCGATGTGCTCGGCCAGCGCGATCGAGGCATCGTTGCCGGACTGGATGATCAGGCCGTGGAGCAGGTCATCGAGCTTCACCTTGCTGTTGACCGGCAGAAAGCTGGTCGAACCATCGGTCCCCGCACCGCCGCCGCGCCAGGCGTTCTCGCTGATGAACACTTCATCGTCGCGACCGATGCGCCCGCCAGCCAGTTCGGCTGAAACCACGTAGGAGGTCATCACCTTGGTGATGCTGGCCGGCTCGACCCGGGCATCGATGTTCTCGCCGGCCAGAATCTGGCCGCTGTCATGATCCATCAGCAGCCAGGCGGTGCCCTCCGGCCGGGGTGCGGGCGGCGCGGGGGCCGGCGCGATCTCGGGCCGCGACGGCTGCGGCGCAGGCACCGGCTGGCCGATTGCGATCGCGGGGGACAGGAGTGCCAGGACAACCAGTGCATTGCGAAGCTTCATGTGATTCGGATACTCCAAGCGGTGCGATCGATGATCGACAGAAATCAGGGTGATTGCGCGGGTCAGTCGCTGACCGGTGTAACTGAGGAAAAGCCGAGTTGCATCAGCTGCTGCATCGCTGAATTCAGCGCATCGGCCGATATCGGGCCGACCCGAACCCGCCAGACGGTATCGCGCTCGACCCGGGTCTTGCGCAACTGGACCTCGTCGATTCCGGCATCGCGCAGCTGGCGCTCGACCCGGCGGGCATTGTCCTTGTCCCGGAACGCACCGACCTGCAGCCAGGCCGGCGGGTGGTGACCGCCGGCGGCCTCCGGCACCCACGTTTGCCGGGCCAGCACAGGCTCATCGCCGGGCATCAGCGCGCGCACCTCGACCGGCGCGGTGCCGGCGATGTGCATGCCCAACTTGACCGCCGCCACGTAGGACAGATCGATCAACCGATCGCCGTGAAACGGACCACGGTCATTGACCCGCACCACCACGCTCCGACCGTTGTCCAGATTGGTCACTCGCGCATAGGACGGCAGCGGCAGCGACTTGTGCGCGGCGGTGTACTGGTACATGTCATAGGGTTCGAGGCTGGAGGTGGCCCGACCGTGAAACTTGTTGCCATACCAGGATGCCGTACCGCGCTCGACGTAGCCTTCGGCACTGTCCATCACGTAGTAATTGCGGCCCAGAACGGTGTACGGCGAGCGGTTGCCATAGCGCGCGCGCGGCTCGTTGCGGGGCACCGGCTCGGGAATGGCGCTGATGTCCGGGGTCCCGTCGGGCCCGCTGTCGGGCACGCCCGGTTTGTAAAGCCCGCCGGGCGTGTAATCCGGGTCTGGCGGCGGTGGCCGCTTGGCGGGTTTGCCGCCGCAGGCTGCCAGCATTATGGCCAGCAGCACGACGCCCGCACCACGCAGCATGCCTCGGGTCACGGCGCGATCTGGCCTTCGCCCGCGCCGATCGCCTCGGCCAGCTGAAAGACCGCCAACGCGTACAGGCGCGAGCGGTTGTAGCGGGTGATCGCGTAGAAGTTCTGGAAGGTCAGCCAATGCTCCGGCCCGTTGGCGCCGTCGAGGGTCATGGCACTGGCCGGCATGTCGTCGGCCAGCGCTGCATCGGCGGCAGTGAAGCCCAACCCGGACAGCGAGGCAACGGTGAAGTCGGGTTCGAGACTGGCCACTTCGAACGGCTCGGCATCGGCCGCGCGGGACGCCGGCACCACGATCGGCTCGCCGCGCCGCCAGCCGTGGGCGACGAAGTAATTGGCCACCGATGCGAATACATCGGGCAAGGAGCCGAACAGATCGCGCCGGCCATCGCCATCGCCATCCCGGGCGTAGGCCAGATAGCTCGACGGCATGAACTGCCCCCAGCCCATGGCGCCGGCATAGCTGCCCTTGAGCGCGCTCACATCCAGACCCTCGGCCCGACCCAGCGCAAACAGATGGGCCAGCTCGCGGCGGAAGAAGTCCTGTCGCGGCGGGTAGTGGAAACCGAGCGTGTAAAGCGCATCGAGCACCTTGAAGCTGCCGGTATTCCCGCCGTAGTTGGTTTCCACGCCGATGATCGCGGTGATCAACGACGCCGGCACGCCGGTCTCGGCCTCCACCTGGGCGAGCTGGCCGGCGTGTTCGCGCAGGAAGGCGCGACCGGCAGCAATCCGCGCCTCGCCCAGGAAGATCGGCCGGTACTCATGCCACGGTTTGGCCTCGGCGGGCCGGGAAATCGCGGTCAGAATGCGCTCCTGGCGCGTGGCCTGACTCAGAAGCGAGCGGATCTCGGCTTCGTCGATGCCGGTTTGCGCGGCTGTCTCGGTGATGAACGTGGCCTTCTCATCGGCCGATGCGCTGGCGGCAGGCAGGAGAAGCGCGAGCCATAGGGCGCGAAATGTCATGGGCAAACCCGTCTGCGGAATGGGGAAAATCTACCACGCAGCGGCCGGGCTTCGACACGCCGACGGCTGTGGTGGCCAAAACGGTTCAGCCAGGACTCAATGACCCAGGATTTTACGATGGCTGTGAACCGACATGATCAGCCCGAAGCCGATCAGGAACGCGAGCGCCGAGGTCCCGCCGAAGCTGAGCAGGGGCATCGGTACGCCGACCACCGGCAGCAGACCCGCGATCATCCCGCCGTTAAGCAGCACGTACAGGAAAAATGTCAGCGCCAGCGCGCCGGCCAGCAGGCGCCCGAAGCCGTCCCGGCTCTGGGCCGCGATCCACAGGCAGCGCGCCAGGATCGCCAGATACAGCAGCAATACCGCGACCACCCCGACCAGACCGAATTCCTCGGCGAACACCGCGAAGATGAAATCGGTGGTCTGCTCCGGAAGGTACTCCAGCCGGGCCTGACTGCCGGCGGTCCAGCCCTTGCCGAACAGCCCGCCGGAGCCGACCGCGATCTTCGACTGGATGATGTTCCACCCGCTGCCCAGCGGGTCCGATTCGGGGTCCATGAAGGTCAGGATGCGCTGCTTCTGATACTCCTTCAGCAGCGTCCAGCCGAGCGGCGCCATGACCAGCCCCAGGCCACCCAATCCGGCGATCCAGCGCCACGACAGCCCCGCCAGCACGACCACCAGCGCCCCGCTGGCGGCGACCGGAACGGCGGTTCCGAGGTCTGGCTGAAGCGCGATCATCCCGGCCGGCAGGCCGACCAGCAGCATCGCGGCCAGCACGATTTTCGGGCTGGGCGGAAGCGCATTCCGGTGCATCAGCCAGGCCACCATCATCGGCACGGTCAACTTCAGCAGCTCGCCCGGCTGGAGGTAGAACACGCCCAGATTCAACCAGTGCTGGCCGCTGCGGCCGCTGCCGAAAACCGGCACCAGGGCAAGCAAGGCGAGGCTGGCGGCATACAGCCAGGGCGTCCAGGTGCGCAGCCGCGCCGGCGGTATCTGGGCAACGGCCAGCAGGGCGGCCAGCCCGATGACAAAGCGCAATGCCTGCCCTCTGAGCACTACCTCCCGGCCGCCGCTGGCGCTGAACAGCACCGCCAGACCGACGCCCATGAGCACCAGCAGGAGGCCGAGCAGCACCGGATCGACGCGCGAGCCGAACCGCGCGACAACCTGTCCGATCGCGTTGAGCAGAAGCCTCATCGGCCGGCCTCGTTGCGGGCGACCCAGGCATCGAAAATGCGCCGGGCCACCGGCGCTGCCGCCCGCGACCCCGAGCCGCCGCTCTCCACCACCAGGGCCAGGGCCAGATCCGGCGCGTCGGCCGGAGCGTAGCCGACGAACAGCGCGCGATGACGCAGGTCGAACGGTAAATCCTCCAGCACCAGACTCTCGGTGCCGCGCCGGGTCACCCGCTGAGCGGTGCCGGTCTTGCCGGCCATCAAGTAATCGGTGGGTGCGCTGCTGCGGGCGGTCCCGGTTGCCGAATGCATCACCGCGACCAGCCCCTCGTTGATCGGGGTCAGCAGTTCCGGGCGCTGCACGACCTGCCTGCCCGGCGACTGGGCGACCGGCTCCACCGGCCGGCCGGAACCCGGGCGGACTCCGGTCAGCAGATGCGGCCGATGCAGCACGCCGCCGGCTGCCAGCATGGCGGTGGCTTGCCCCAATTGCAGTGGCGTGGTGACCCAGAAACCCTGACCGATGCCACTGATCACGGTTTCTCCGGGAAACCAGACCTCGTTGCGCTGGGCGCGCTTCCACTCCCGGCTGGGCACGATGCCGCCCGCCTCGCCGGCGAGATCGATGCCGGTCGCCGCGCCGAATCCGAAGCGCTGGCCATAATCGGCGATCCGGTCGATGCCCAGATCGACCGCCAGATCATAGAAGTAGGTATTGACCGACTGAGCCAGCGCCTCGCGCAGATCGACCCAGCCATGCCCGCCGCGTTTCCAGTCGCGATACTCGCGCTGCTGGCCGGGCAATGTGTAGGCACCGCGGGAGAACACCCGCTGATCGGCGCGCCGCAGGCCCGAATCCAGGCCGGCCAGGGCAATGAACGGCTTGATCGTCGAGCCGGGCTCGTAACCGCCCTGGACAGCCCGGTCGAACAGCGGCCGGGAGGGCGCGTTGAGCAGCCTGGCGTAGTCGGCGCGCGAGATGCCGCCGATGAACAGATTCAGATCAAAGCTCGGCAGGCTGACCAGGGCCAGCACTTCGCCGGTCGCCGGATCGATCGCCACGGCGGCGCCGTGCTGCCCTTCGAAGGCCGCCACAGTGGCGGCCTGAAGCGCGAGATCGATCGACAGCACCAGATCGGCTCCGGCTTTTGCCGGGATGCGCTCGATCACCCGCAAATCCCGGCCGCGGGCGTTCTGCTCAACCCGCTCGAAACCGACCTGACCGCGCAGCAGATCGTCGTACTGACGCTCGATGCCGGCCTTGCCGACCTCGCCGATCGCGGCGTAGGCGTTTGCGCCGCGTCGCTGAAGATCCTCCGGGCTGGCCTGGCCGACATAGCCCAGCGCGTGAGCCAGCAGTTCCCGGCCCGGATAGTGACGGCTGAGGTAAGGCACCACATCGACACCCGGAAACCGGTGGCGGTTGACCGCAAAACGGGCCACCTCGGCTTCGCTCAAACGAAAGCGCAGCGGCACGGCGGTGAATCCGCGGCCGCCCGCGCGCGCCTGTTCGAAGCGCTCGCGATCGTCAGCGGTGAGCGTCACCAATTCCGACAGCCCGTCGAGCAGCGCCGGCATGTCGCCGACCTGCTCGGGAATGACTTCCAGACGGTAGGCCGGGCGGTTGTCGGCCAGCAGTTCGCCGTGGCGATCGAGAATCAGCCCGCGGGCCGGGACGATCGGCCGGGCCTTGATCCGGTTCGATTCGGCTCGCGTGCTGTACTGCTCGTGCTCGAGCGCCTGCAGGCGGAAATACCCGAGCATCATCAGCACGACGGCCAGCGTGGCCAGCGCAAAGGCCAATGCGGCACGGCGCCGGAAGGTGTAGGCCTCGGCGCGCGGGTTTTTGACCAGTCGATTGGCGGATCGGCGCATCTGTTGCTCAGCTTTCCCGCTGGCGCCAGCGCGCACGCAGGCCGTCCATCAGCACGAACAGCCAGGGCCACAGCAGCGCGGCGCTGATCGGGGCCAGCCAGTAGCTGGCCGGCGCAAGCCCCTCGCCGGACACCAGGCGCACCGCCAGCGAGATCAACCGGTCGTTGTAGAACAGGGCGAGGATCGCCAGCGCCTGCTGCCACGGGTAGAAAAAACGCAGCCGTGGCCGGAACCGCTGGACGATGAATGCGAGCACGCACAGGCGCAGCGCGTGCTCTCCCAGCAATGTTCCATAAGCCATATCGGCCGCCAGGCCCAGCACGAATGCCAGTGTCAGCCCGATCCGCTCGGGCGCTTCGAGCAGCCAGAACACCACCACCAGGCCCAGCCAGAACGGTCGCCACGGAATCAGAAAGTCCGGTAGCGCCACCATGCCCAGCAACACGGCCAGCAACGCGGTCGCGGCGATCAGCGAATACGGCGTCCTGCGGCTCATCCGCCACTCCCCGTCGGGCCAGTGACGGAATCCGGTTGGGGCAGCGGTCCGGCCGGCTCCGGATCGACAACCCGGGTCCAGACCAGCAGCAGCACTCCGCTGCGATCCAGCGCGGCCGACGGCACCAGGCTGCCGATGCGGAACTGGCGGACCGGGTCGTCGGCCAGTGCCGACACTGTGCCGACCGCGAAGCCGGCCGGGAACGTGCCGCCGATGCCCGAAGTGATCAGCTGATCGCCCTCGCGGATGTCGCCGCTCTGCGGAATGTTGCGCAACTCCAGGCGATCGCGCTCGCCGGTGCCGAACGCCAGCAAGCGAAGGCCGCTGCGCACCACCTGCACCGGCACGGCATGGTCCGGGTCGGTGATCAGCAGGGCCGTGGCCTGATTGGCTGCCGGCCTTATCACCTGGCCGAACACGCCGCCGCCATCGATCAACGCCTGTCCGGCATGAACGCCCTGGCGCTCGCCCTGGTCGATCACCACGCGGTGGCGGAACGGATCCAGATCGATGTCGAGAATGGTGGTCAGACGCACGTCGACCTGATACCCGCGCGTCGCGCCCAGCAGCTCGCGCAGGCGCAGGTTTTCGTGCTGCAAGGTGGCCAGACGATCGATACGCGCCTGAAGCAGCAGGCTTTCCTCGACCAGACGGCGGTTTTCGCGGGCCAGGTGGCTGCGCGATGCGAAGACATCATGGCCGGCGTCGATCAACCGCGACGGCAGCGACACCAACTGGTAAACCGGGGTCATCGCCGATTCGACCTGATAGCGCATGCGGGCCAGCCAGTCGCTGCGATGATCGCCCACCATCAGCATGACGCCGACGATCAGCAGCGCCATGAGTTTGAGGGTTTCCAGACTGCCTTCGACAATCCGGCTGGCGCCGAGCGTGCCTGTTTGCGTCATCTTCGGCACAGCGCGCGTGGCCTCTTATTCGGGTGCGAAGAATTCGCCACCGTACATGTCGATGAACTCCAGCGCCCGGCCGCCACCCCGCGCGACGCAGGTCAGCGGGTCTTCGGCCACGAACACGTGCAGGCCGGTTTCCTCGGCGATCAGTTTGTCCAGATCGCGCAGCAGCGCGCCGCCGCCGGTCAGCACGATGCCGCGCTCGGCGACATCCGAGCACAGTTCCGGCGGGGTCTGCTCCAGCGCGTGCTTGACCGCACTGACGATGCCGGACAGCGGTTCGTGCAGGGCTTCGAGCACTTCGTTGGAGTTGATGGTGATCATCCGCGGCACGCCCTCGGCAAGATTACGGCCGGAAATCTCGATTTCCAGCACGTCCTTCTGCGGATAGGCGCAGCCGATTTCGATCTTGATCCGCTCCGCCGTGGCCTCGCCGATCAGCGTACCGTGGCTGCGGCGAACGTAGTTGATGATCGCCTCGTCGAACCGGTCGCCGCCGATCCGTACCGACTGCGAATAGACGATGCCGTTGAGCGCGATCACCGCCACTTCGGAGGTGCCGCCACCGATGTCGATCACCATCGAGCCGCGCGCCTCGGTGACCGGCAACCCGGCGCCGATCGCCGCCGCCATGGGTTCCTCGATCAGAAACACTTCGCGCGCGCCGGCCTCCTCGGCCGACTCCTTGATCGCCCGGCGCTCGACTTGGGTCGAGCCGCACGGCACGCAGATCAGCACCCGCGGGCTGGGGCGCAGCAGTCGCGACTTGTGCACCTTGCGGATGAAGTGCTTGAGCATTTCTTCCGTGGTGGTGAAGTCCGCGATCACCCCGTCCTTCAGCGGACGGATCGTGGTGATGTGTCCGGGCGTGCGACCCAGCATGTGTTTGGCCTCGGTGCCGACGGCCGCCACCGAGCGGGCCGAACCGGGGGTGCGATCCTGGCGGATGGCGACCACCGAGGGCTCATTGAGCACGATTCCCTGGCGGCGGACATAGATAAGCGTATTGGCCGTGCCCAGATCGATGGACAGGTCATTGGAAAACAGGCCGCGAAGGCTCTTGAACATGACGGGAGGGGTCAGCCGCAAAAGGGGGAGGAGTCAGTGTACTGCTTTGCCATGCCCGACCCGCCATTACCCGCCAGACCAACGCGCGAAGGCGATCAGCCGAAGCCAGACCGCGTTGGCGCCCGAGTGCAGACGGCGCCGGACAGGCCGAGAGGCACCGCAACAAAGCGGACTAGCGTAGCAATAGCCCCGCAGCCCGGCAACCTTGCCGTTCAGCCGCCAGCAGGCCAGCGGATCGCTGGTCAGGGTGTGAGTTCGGGGGCAGGTGGCTTGCGCGAGGGCCGCCAGCCGCGATTGCGGATATCCAGATACAGGCTGTAACCGGCAACGAAGCTGGGGAACAGATTCTGCAGTACGCCGACCGAATCCTGCTTGGCGGAAAAACTGAAATAACTCAGGGTCATCAGGCTTCCAAGCAGGCTCATGTACCAGAACAGCCGGGGGATCACCGGCTTTCCGGCCCGCCGGGACGCCAGAAACTGAACCAGCCAACGCGCTCCGAACATCAGCGCCCCGGTGTAGCCGATCAGCTTCCAGGGCGTTACATGCAGCCCGGTCCAGGCCAGCCAGACGATTTCCGCGTTCATGATCTCTCCACCTCCTCGAATCGCACCCGGCGCGACCGGCGAATCAGCCAGCTCACGCCCCACAGGTCCGAAATACCCACCCATGCCCGCTGCCAGTTGCCGTACTTGGATCGCCCGGCGGCGCGCGGGCGGTGATTGACCGGGATACTCAGGCTGCGCCATCCGGCGCGCTGGAACAGTGCCGGCAGAAAGCGGTGCATGTGATCGAAGTACGGCAAGTCGAGAAATGCCGCGCGCTCGAACAGCTTGATGCCGCAGGCCGAGTCCGGCGTCCGGTCGCGCAGCAGCCGGCGTCTGATCGAATTGGCGATTCGCGACGCCAATCGCTTGGTGACCGAATCCCTGCGCAACATACGCCAGCCGTTCAGCAATTTTACTTCGCCATCGGCCCCATCGCGCGCCGCCAGCAGCGCCGGAATGTCCGCCGGATCGTTCTGACCGTCGCCATCCAGGGTGGCGATCCACGGCGCCCGTGCGGCCTTGACGCCAGTCCGAAGCGCCGTGCTCTGCCCGGCGCGAATGCTGTGCCGCAGCACCCGAAGCTCCGGCGTGTCGGCCAGCCGACCGGCCAGCACCTCGGGCATCGGGTCGGTGCTGCCATCGTCGACCACGATCACCTCGAACCGCTGTCGGCCACGCAGCGCGGCCAGCACCTCGTCGAGCAGGGCGCCGATGCTCTGCGACTCGTCCAGCGCAGGGATGACGACGCTGAGTTCAAGATCGATCGGATCGCTGGGCACGGCGGTACTGTCCTCTTTCTGTTTACGTGGCCCGAGCCGGAATGCTCGAGCGTGCCGAGCTGGCGCTCAGGGCTGCCGCAGGTCATCGCCATAATAGGCGCGGCACCAGTCGACCACCTGCGGAATGCCCTGGTCGACGTCGGTGCGCGGTTCGAAGTCCAGGAGCGCACGCGCGGCGGTGATGTCGGCCATGGTTTCCGGCACATCGCCCGGCTGCATCGGCAGGTAATCACGGACAGCGGTGCGCCCGGCGGCCGTCTCGATCAGCGCGATGAACCGCTCCAGCTCGACGGCCTGGTGATTGCCAAGATTGAAGATACGCCAGGGCGCCGCGCCCTGGGGCGATGGGTCGACGTCGGGCGGGCGATCGAGCGCGGAAACGATGCCGGCGACGATGTCGTCGATATAGGTGAAATCCCGTCGCATGCGCCCGGCGTTGAACACGGCGATCGGTCGACCGGCGAGCACCGCCCGGGCGAACAGCACCGGCGACATGTCCGGCCGTCCCCACGGACCATACACGGTGAACAGGCGCAGTCCGGTGCACGGGAACCGATACAGATGGGCGTAGCTGTGCGCCATCAGCTCATTTGCGGCCTTGGTGGCGGCATACAGCGAAAGCGGGCGATCGATGCGCTGATCTTCGCGAAACGGCGGCTGCACCCCGCCGCCGTAAACCGAGGAGGAGGAGGCGTAGACCAGATGCGCCACCTCGGCCCGACGGCAGCCCTCCAGCACATTGAGAAACCCGACCAGATTGGCGTCGGCGTAATCGTGGGGGGCGCTCAGCGAGTGCCGCACACTGGCTTGCGCGGCCAGATGAATGACCCGGGTCGGCTTGACCGAAGCGAACAGGGCCGAAGCCGCGTCGCGGTCGGCGAGATCGACCTCGGTCAGCGGCAAGTCCGGGCAAAGCGCCGCGACCCGGTCGCGCTTGAGCGCAACCGGATAGTAGTCGGAGAAGCTGTCGACACCATGGACCCGCTCGCCGCGAGCCAGCAGGGCGCGGCAGACATGCGCACCGATGAAACCGGCCGCTCCGGTCACCAGTGTGGTCATGCTCAACGCTTCAGGCCGAGCCGCTCCAGCACACCGTCCAGCGCGTCCAGGCCGTGGTAATGGATCACCAGCTTGCCGCGCCCGCCGCGGCCATGCTGTATGCCCACCCTGGCGTTGAGCGATTCGGAAAGGTCGCGTTCGAGCGCGGCGATATCCGGGTCGGTTGCGCTGCTCCCGGCCTTGCCGGGTTTCCTGGTGCCACCTGCCGCCTCGCCCCGGGCCAGTTGCTGGGCACGCTGCTCGACCTGGCGTACCGACAGGCCCTGCTCGGCCGCTTCGCGGCCCAGCGTCTGGGCCTGTTCAGCGGTAAGCGTCAGCAACGCGCGGGCATGGCCCATCTCGATCGCATGCTGCTCCAGCAGCTCGCGGACCGACGGCGGCAATTCCAGCAAACGCAGCAGGTTCGATACCGACGCCCGTGATCGTCCGACCGCCGTCGCCACCTGCTGGTGGGTCAGCGCGAATTCCTCGATCAGCCGCCGCAGGGCCTGCGCTTCCTCGAGCGGGTTGAGATCCTCGCGCTGGATGTTCTCGATCAGCGCCATCGCCACCACGGCGCGGTCGTCGACATCGCGCACCAGGACCGGCACCTCGCGCAGCTCGGCCAGCTGCGCCGCGCGCCAGCGCCGCTCGCCGGCGATGATCTCGTAGCGGTCATTGCTCAGGGCACGCACCACGATGGGCTGGATGACGCCCTGGGCGCGGATCGAATCGGCCAGCTCAGCCAGCCGCTCGCCGTCCATGCCGGTCCGCGGCTGGTAACGGCCCGGCTGGAGCGCCGACACATCGACGGTGCGCAATCCGCCATCGGGCCGGTCCGCAGCCGTATCCGGTTCGTCCTGGCTGAGCAGGGCGCTCAGACCGCGACCCAATCCGCGCTTCTTTGTTGCCATCATGCCCTCTCCCCACGGGTTGTCCGGGACCGTTCGCGCTGAAGGATCTCGCCGGCCAGCCCCAGATAGGCCACGGCACCCCGCGAGGTACGGTCGTAGGCAAGAATGCTCTGGCCGTGGCTCGGCGCCTCGGCCAGCCGCACGTTGCGCGGAATGATCGAGCGGAACACCCGGTCACCGAAGTGCCGAGTCAGTTCACCGCTGACTGCCGTGGTGAGATTGTTGCGGACATCGTACATGGTGCGCAGCACACCTTCGATCTCCAGCGCCGGATTGACCCGATGCTTCATGGAATTGATGGTATCGATCAGCGCCGAAATGCCCTCCAGTGCGAAATACTCGCACTGCATCGGCACCAGAACCGAATCGGCCGCCGCCAGCGCGTTCACGGTCAGCAGCGACAGCGCCGGCGGGCAGTCGATGATCACGTACTGGTAGTCGCCGACCACACCGGCCAAGGCATGCTTCAACCGATCCTGCCGGTCGGGCAGATCCATCATCTGAATTTCGGCGGCGGTCAGGTCGATGTTGCTGGGCAACAGATCGAAACCCTCATCGACCTGCACCAGCGCCTCGCGGGCGTCCGCCTCGCCCAGCAGCACTTCCAGCATCGAGGCGCCCAGCTCGCGCTTGTTGACGCCGGCCGCCATGGTGGCGTTGCCCTGCGGATCCAGATCGACCAGCAGCAGCTTGCGCGGAGTCTGCGCCAACGCGGCCGCCAGATTGACCGCCGTGGTGGTTTTTCCGACCCCGCCCTTCTGATTCGCGACGGCAATGATTCGAGTCATGGTGCCCCCTGGCCGCGACCGGCGGCGCCCTGTTGAGTGTCCCGTTCCACGATGACCAGATGGCGCTGCGCGTCCATCCCCGGCACGGCCAGCGGCTCGATCCGGCTGACCCGCCAGCCCGGTGGCAAGCCGGCGATTTCCTGATCGGGCCGCTGGCCTTTGAGTGCCAGCAGGCAGCCGGTCGGCGACAATAGATGGCCGCCGACCCGAATCAGTTCGGCAAGCGTACCGAAGGCGCGGGCGGTCAGACAGTCGTAGCGGCCGGATTCGTCGAGCGACTCGGCCCGGGACTCGGCCACACGAACGTTGCCAAGGTCAAGCTGCCGCACGGCCTCGCGCAGGAACCGGGCCTTCTTGCCATTGGCTTCCACCAGGGTCACCGCGAGTCCCGGACGGGCCATGGCCAGCGGAATGCCCGGCAGCCCGGCGCCGCTGCCCAGGTCGGCCAGCGCGCCTTGTTCAATGAACGGCAGAACCGCCAGGGAATCGATCAGGTGCCGGGTCACCATCTCCTGCCGATCGCGCACGGCGGTCAGGTTGTAGGTGCGGTTCCAGCGCTCGATCAGATCCAGATAGCGCGACAGTCGCCCGATCAGCGCGGCATCGGCAATACCCAACGCCGCCAGGCCATCGGCAAGCAGTCGGTCGGCATTGGATTGGTCGGTCGCGGCAGTCACAGCCGCGAAGTATCGCCGATTGCGGGCCTCAGGCGCTCGCGCTGATCGAACAGCGAATGATCCGCAGGCCCTGCAGCACCGCCCGGCGGTTCAATTCGGCCTTCAACGACTCGGCCACTGCGGCCAGGCCGGAGGGCAGCGGCGTTGCCTGGGCCTCGAAGGCGTCCAGCGCCTGACTGGCCTGGCTATGCACCAGCTCGTCGACCTGTTCGAGTCGCTCGCCGACCGCCAGTGGCTCCAGGATCTGGAAATACAGGTCGGTTCGGGCGGTCGCATTGCCCAGCGGACGCGCCGGCAGCGTCAGGTGATGCCCGATCAGCGAAACCTCACAGGCGATCCGGTCGATGCCCGGCAGCACCCAGTGCAGACCCGGCATCAAGGTGCGCACATAACGCCCCCGCCGGTGCACCGTCACCACTCGGCCCGACGGCACAAGCCGCAGGCCGGCAAACGCCAAGGCCACGGCGACGAGCAGCAGGAACGCGAACAATGGAGGGGCCGAGGCCATGACGGTATTGGTTTCCGGAACAGCGTTTTGGATGAGGTTTATGACGTAAACCGACACTGGTTGTAACGAAAACTTTACGACAACCCGGCCAACTGCACGATGAACCGGCCGAGCCTATTCCCGTCGTCTCTGGTTCTATCGACCGGCCCGGGCTGCCCTTTAGCGGTTTGCTGAGAGAGCCTGCCTGGCCTTTGCCGATCACGCTGAGCATCGACCCGTGCCTTGTGTGCTTTCGTCGACTCCTGATTCGAGACGGCGTCAGACTTCTGCCAGGGATCAACGCTCAGTGCCGCTACAGCGAACCATCACCTGCACCGCCGACGCGACGGCCACGACAAGGCATAATGCGGCCCACGCACTTCACGCCAACGCACTGAGGGGAAATACGCCATGGGACTCTTGAGCCTGCTCTGGGGCATCGTTTCGTTGATCGTGATGGTGGTGGCCTTTCTGCCGTTCCTCGGCTGGGGCAACTGGCTGGTGGTTCCGTTCGCAGCCGCCGGCGCCCTGTTCAGCGTGATCTCCCAGGCCCTGACTGCCGGTGACGGCAAGGGGCGCGCCAAAACCGGCCTGATCCTCAATCTGGTCGCGCTGGTGGCCGGCGTCGTCCGTCTTTCGCTCGGCGGCGGGTTGTTCTGAGTCGCAGCCAACGGGCCGCGCCCAGGCCCGTGACCTGGGCCAATGCGACGAACTCCTGAACATGCGTTAAGTGACTGGTATTTTTTCCGGAAGTGTGACTTACTTCGCGGTGTCGGCGACCACAGGGGGCGTCGATGCGGCCGGGTGTTCCTTCCACACGCCGCTCCTAAATAACGCGCTACATCACACGATTCAGGAGAGTTCAATGTCCACCATTCATCATGGGGCTTTGGCATGCCTGCTTTTTGCCTTCGGGCTGATCGCGGCACCGCTGCAAGCGGCCGAAAAATCCAACGACAGCGCCATGCGCGTCGCTGTCGACAGCAAGACCGGCACGCTGCGTCCGGTCACCGCCGCCCAGCGCGAGAAACTGGAGTCGCTCGACGCGGCTGGCTTCAGCTCCACTGCCCAATCTGCCGCGAAGACCGCGCCCGGCGTGCTGCGGCGCTTCCCGAGCGGCTACGAAGGCATGGAAGTGCCGGCGAACCTGCACAGCGTACTGACCGCGACGGTCAACGCCGACGGATCGATCTCGGTCAAGCACAGCGATCCTGCGGAGGCCAGCCATGAAAACTAAGCATCTGCTCACCGGCGCTGTGCTCGCCGCGCTGTTCGGCGCCAGCGCAACGGTATCGGCCGCTGATATCCAGCTGATCAATCTCGACGTCGGCACAGGTCTGGGCCTCGACGACCCCTCGGCGCGTCGCGCGGTTGGCGGCAATCCGGGCCGCACGCTCGGCGAGCAGCGCCGCATCGCCTATCAGTTTGCTGCCGATTTGTGGGGCGCGGTGCTGCAGAGCAATGTGCCGGTGAAAGTGACGGCAACCTTCCAGCCGCTGGCCTGCACCCCGACCACCGGCACGTTGGGTTCGGCCGGCGCCAACCAGATTTTCATCCTCAGCGGCGGCGGACTCCCCGACACGCTGTTTCATGTGGCTCTGGCCGAGGCCATCCTCGGCTTCGAGATCAATGGCGCCGCACCCGAAATCGTCACCCGTTTCAACGGCGACATCGGCGTCAACCCGAACTGCCTGACCGGTCAGGACTGGTACTACGGCCTGGATGGCAACACGCCGGCGGGAAGCATCAACTTCCTCAACGTGGTAATGCACGAGATCGGCCACGGCCTGGGCTTCTCCGGCTTCGCCAACGTCACCACCGGCGCCCTGCTGGCGGGTTTCCCGGACATCTACAACCTCAATGCGTTCAACAACACGCTTGACGCGGTGATCGGCGACACCACCCTCACCAACGGCCAGCGTGCAGCGGCGTTCCGCGATGACGGCAACACGGTGTGGATCGGCCCCAGCGTGAATCAGGTGGCGGCCAACTTCCTGGACAACCAGGTCGCGCTCCAGGTCACCGCGCCCGCAGGCATCGCCGGCGGCAAGACCGTGCAGCTGGCCAGCTTCGGTCCGCTCGCCAATGCCGGCAACATGATCGGCGACGTGGTGGCGGCCGACGACGGCGTCGACACCCAGGGCTGCAATCCGTTGATCAATGGCACCGATGTGGCCGGCAACATCGCGCTGGTCGATCGCGGCACCTGCGCGTTCACCATCAAGGTGGCCAATGCCCAGGCAGCCGGTGCGGTCGGTGTGATCATCGCCAACAACGTCTCCGCCGGCCTGCCCGGCATGGGCGGCGCCGATCCGACCATCAGCATCCCGTCGGTCGGCGTCAGCCAGGCCGATGGCGCGGCGATGCGTAGCAATCTGCCCGGTGTGACGGTGAATGGTGTGAGTCCGGATGCCTCGCTGCTGGCCGGTGCCGATGCCGATGGTCGGGTCAAGTTGTACGCACCGGTGGCCGTCGCTCCCGGATCGACGTTCTCGCACTTCGATGTCACCGCGACTCCGAATGCCCTGATGGAGCCGTTCATCACCGGCACTCTGAACGCGCAGTTGGACATCGACATGACGCCGTTCCAGTTGCAGGACATCGGCTGGACGCTGACTGCGGGTCCGGCCCGGTTCCGTGGCTGTCGCATCGGCATCGAAGCGGTCGACGATACCGGCATCATCGTCGGCGCCCACGCCGTGGCTCAAATGGAGTTGTGCTTCGACACCAACAGCAGCATCACCGCAGCCAAGTCCTGCGTGATCCGCAAGGCCAATGAACTGCGCAGCGCCGGCCTGATCAATCTCAGCCAGGCGGGCACCATGATGCGCTGCGGCACCCGCTGATCCAACGCGTACAGCAACACATCGACCGGCGCCGGAAACGGCGCCGGTCTTTTTCTGGCTGATCGTAATCAATCGGCCTTGGCCAGCGGTGGCTAGAATAGGGTCTCAAGGAGGCCCCATGCCCTATCCCCTGACCCGCCCCCGGCGCATGCGCCGCGATGAGTTCTCCCGCCGGCTGATGCGCGAAAACGCGCTGACCGTCGACGACCTGATCTACCCGGTGTTCGTCCACGAACCGCCCGGTCGCGCGGCGGTGGCGTCGATGCCCGGCGTCGAGCGCGTGTCGATCGACGAGCTGTTGCGCGTCGCCGAGCAGGCCAGCGAATTGCGCATTCCGGCACTGGCCCTGTTCCCGGTGACCGACCCCGATGCCAAGTCCGACGATGGCCGCGCCGCCTGGGCCGATGACGGCCTGGCCCAACGCGCCGTGCGCGCACTCAAGCAGCGTTTCCCAGACCTCGGCGTGATCACCGATGTCGCACTCGACCCGTTCACCACTCATGGCCAGGACGGCCTGATCGATGCCACTGGCTATGTGCTCAACGACGAAACCGTCGCCGCTCTGGTCCGCCAGGCACTCAGCCATGCCGAAGCCGGCGCCGATGTGGTGGCGCCCAGCGACATGATGGATGGCCGGATCGGCGCGATCCGCCGGGCGCTGGAAGATGCCGGCCACATCCACACCCGCATCCTGGCCTATTCGGCCAAGTACGCCTCCAGCTTCTATGGCCCGTTCCGCGACGCGGTCGGCTCGGCCGGCAGCCTCGGCAAGGGCAACAAGTACAGCTATCAGATGGACCCGGCCAACAGCGACGAAGCCCTGCGCGAGGTTGCCCTCGATCTGGAAGAAGGCGCCGACATGGTGATGATCAAGCCGGGCATGCCTTATCTGGACATCGTGCGCCGGGTGAAGGAGCGCTTCGGTGCGCCGACCTTCGTGTATCAGGTATCCGGCGAGTACGCCATGCTCAAGGCCGCCGCCGGCCACGGCTGGCTGGATGAGCGCGGCTGCGCGCTGGAAGCGCTGACCGCGTTCAAGCGCGCCGGCGCCGACGGCATTCTCAGCTACTTCGCGCTCGACGCCGCCCGCTGGCTGCGCGAGCGGCACTGACCCCCGCCACCTCCGCTGCCCGACCGCGCCTTCCGCTTCAAGGAGCTCGACGATGACCCTGAAATACGCCGTTTTCGGACACCCGATCAGCCACTCGCTATCGCCCGAGATCCACAGTGCGTTCGCCCGCCAGCTCGGCATCGATTTGAGCTACGTCGCCATCGACGCCAGCGTTGAAGCGCTGCCCGATGCGCTGGCCGCGTTTGCCGCCGACGGTGGACAGGGCGCCAACCTGACCCTGCCGCTCAAGCAGGCCGGTCTGGCGCTGTGCGGCGCGGGGGTCTCCGAGCGCGCCCGGCGCGCCGGCGCGGTCAACACCGTCATGCGCCGGGACGATGGCTGGTGGGGCGACAACACCGACGGCATCGGCCTGGTGCGCGACCTCACCGCCCGTCACCTGCTGCATATTCGTGGCCGACGCACGCTGCTGCTGGGTGCCGGCGGCGCCGCGCACGGCGTGGCGCCGGCCCTGCTGGACGCCGGCATCTCCGAACTGGTGATCGTCAACCGCACCGCCGAGCGCGCCGACCAGCTGGCCGACACCCTGGGCGAGCCGGCGCGCGCCCATTCGCGCTACTGGGACGACCTGGGCGCGCTTGGCACATTCGAGCTGATCGTCAACGCCACCTCGGCCGGGCGCAGCGCCACGCTCGAACTGCCCGGCGCCCTGGTCAACAGCCTGAGCGCGGCTGTGGATCTGAGCTACGGCGAAGTGGCGATTCCGTTTCTGGCCTGGGCCAGGGCGTCAGGCTGCGGCCACACCTTCGACGGCCTCGGCATGCTGGTCGAGCAGGCCGCCGAGAGCTTCGAGCTGTGGCACGGCAAGCGACCGGACACCGACGAAGTGCATGCGCTGCTCATCGCGCGCCACGACAAATTGGCCACTGGCGACTGAGCGCAGGCGGGTCAGCCGCCCAGATAACGGTCCTTGACCCGCACATAATGGTCGGCGCTGTAATGCAGCGCCTCGATCTCCTTGTCGGTGAGCCGGCGCACGCGGCGGGCCGGGTTGCCCAGCCACAGTTCGGCTTCGCCGACGGTCTTGCCGGGCGCGATCACCGCACCGGCCCCGACGAAACCGTACTTTTCGACCACCGCGCCATCCAGCACCGTCGCGTGCATGCCGATCAGGCAGTAATCGCCAACCGTACAGGCGTGGACCACGGCGCCGTGGCCCACCGTGACGCCCTCGCCGATCAGCGTCGGGTAACCGCCCGGCCGGGTGAACGGCCCGTCGTGGGCGACATGCACCACCGCCGCGTCCTGGATGTTGCTGCGCGCACCGATGCGGATGAAGTTGACGTCGCCGCGCACCACCGCGCCGGGCCAGATCGAAGCATCGTCGCCGAGGCTCACATCTCCGATCACGGTGGCGGCCGGGTCGACGTAGACGCGGGCGCCGAGCGTGGGAAGTTTGTCGAGGTAGGGTCTGAGGTTCATGGCCGAAGTTTAGCCGGCCGGCGCTGACCGGTGTCTTCACCGCACGTCACGCCTGCCCGCCACCTACCCATGCGGCGCTAAACTAGACCGTATGGACATCGCCACCGACACCCCGATCGCCGAGCTGCACACCACGCTCGATACGCTTCGCAGCGCCCACCGCGCCCACGAGCCCGACTATCACCAGCGTCGCGATGACCTGACCCGCCTGCGCGCCCGGCTCAAGGCCGGGCTGGAGCCGATGGCCAAGGCGATGGCGGCCGACTTCGGCCACCGCAGCCGGCACGAATCGCTGCTCACCGACGGCATGACCGTGCTCAAGGAGATCAATCACCTGCTGGCGCATCTGGCGCGCTGGATGCGCCCCCAGCGCCGGCCGGTCGATCCGCTGTTCCTTCCGGCCTGGGCCGAAGTGCGCTTTCGGCCGCTTGGCGTGGTCGGGGTGATTTCGCCGTGGAACTATCCGGTCAACCTGGCCCTGATGCCGCTGGCCACCGCGGTTGCCGCCGGAAATCACGTCTACCTGAAGCCGTCGGAACACACCCCGCGTACCAGCGCCTTCCTGCGCGACCTGCTGGCCGAGGTGTTCCCCGAGGACCGGGTCGCGGTCGCGCTTGGCGGGCCGGACGTCGCCGCCGCGTTCGCCGGCCTGCCGCTGGACCACCTGCTGTTCACCGGCTCGACAACCGTCGGCCGCAAGGTGATGGCCGCCGCTGCGCCCAATCTCACTCCGGTCACCCTGGAACTGGGCGGCAAGTCCCCGGCCATCATCGGCGATGGCTATCCCTTGGCGAGGGCAGCCGCGCGCATCGCGGCCGGCAAGTTTCTCAACGCCGGCCAGACCTGCATCGCGCCGGATTACGCGCTGGTGCACGCCAGCCAGCGCGAAGCCTTCGTCGATGCGCTGCGCCGCGACGTGGCCGCCCGCTATCCGACGCTGGACGACAACCGGGACTACACCCATATCGCCAGCGAGAGCCAGTTCCGGCGCCTGCGCGGCTATCTCGACGAGGCCCGCGCGCGCGGCTATCAGGTGATCGCGCTGGCCCCGGTCGACCCGGCCCGCGCCGAAGCCGAGCGCATCATTCCGCCCACCGTGGTGCTCGATCCATCCGACGACACGGCGATCATGCGCGACGAGATCTTCGGCCCGATCCTGCCAGTGAAAGGCTATGCCGATATCGATGAAGCAATCGCCTACGTCAACGCGCACGACCGCCCGCTGGCGCTGTACCACTTCGACCACGACCGGGCCAGAACCGAGAAGGTGCTGTCGAAAACCCTGGCCGGCGGCGTCACCATCAACGACACGGTGATGCACATCGCCCAGCCCACCCTGCCGTTCGGCGGCGTCGGGCCCAGCGGCATGGGCCATTACCACAGCCGCGAGGGCTTCCTGACCTTCACCAAGCAGATGCCGGTGTTTCACCAGGCGCGCCTGAGCAGCATGGCGCTGTTCAAACCACCGTATCGAAAGCTGGCCGACTGGCTGGTGCGTTTTCTGACCCGCTGAGTGGCAGCCGGCCGGTCGGTGCACGCGGTTCCGCGGCCGGTAGCTACTCGCCCTGGTAAATTGCGCTGTCCGGGTTGAACGCCAGCCAGGCGAAGGCGAAGTGGACTCCGCCGGGCAGCGGCGTGAGTGCGCGGCCGGCCAGCGGGCCGTGCTCTGCGCGGCCGAGGCGGCTCCACCGGCTGCCGGTCTGACGGTCGCGCAGCGTCTGGCCATCGAATACGAAATCCAGCGCCTCGCCGTCGATGCGCCGGTCGAAGGCGATGGCGGTCGGCACGTGCCGGCCTTGGTCGATCGACCCGGCATCCAGCGCCGAACGCACCTGCCGGCCGCCGATGACCAGCACCGGAATATCGTGAACCTGCTCCTGGATCAGGTCGCGATCCTGGAACAGGCGAAGCGGATAGATGCGCTGCCTGCCGTCGCCGCGCACCGCCAGCACCCGCTGCATCGGCGCCAGGCGACCGTCGCCGACGGCCAGAAACGGGTTGTCGTCGATGCGGTCGTAGCCGACGTAGGGATTGCGGCCATAGCTGCGCCAGTGCCCGGTGTCGCGGCTCAGCACCCGGCCCTCGGGATAGGCCTCGCGGAACGCCGCCATGGCGACGATGGCCGAAGGCACTTCGGTCAGCCGCGCCCCGGTGAGCTCGCCGACAATGCCCTCGCCGCTGAGCTGCTGCCAGAAGCTGAAGGTCTGCCGGTCGTACATCACCAGGTCGCTCATCCGCAGCCAGCCGGTGGTGCCGAAGTCCAGCGTCCGGCCGTCGACCACGCGCGAGAACGCCAGTGACGCATTGCACAGCGGACAGAACGTCACCGCCACCGGCCGACCGGCCACGACAACGTTGACGATCTCGTGCCAGATCAGGATTTCCAGCGGATAGGCGCGCGCCTCGCCGTCGATCTCGATGGCGATCACCGGCGCATCATCGGCCAGCCAGTCCGCCGCATCGGCTGCCACGAAACGCGGTGAGTCGATCGGCGGAATGCCATCGCGCGGCGGCCCGCCCGGCTCGATCTCGCGAAGCGGCACCGCGTGCCGGCTGAAATCGGTCTCCGGCCAGAGCGCCTGCAGCTCGCCAGGCTCCGGAAAATCCGGCATGAACGCCTGAATTGCCAGCCAGCCCAGCCCGACCAGCGCCACGATGCGCAGCAGCGCGAACGGCCAGCGCCGGTCGTGCAGGAGGCGGTGCAGCCAAGACATGTGGGGGTTGTTATCGGAATCGTCGATCATGACTGCTGTATACCCTTTCGCTTAACGAAAGCACCGACCGACCCGTTTGCAAGCACTGTCCGCACGACAGATCAACGCGGTTGGACTGGTGGCCGAATCCCGAGCCGCTGCCGGACCTGTTCGTAGATTTCTAGCTCGCCGGGCATGGTCAGGGTCACTGCCAGGGCGAACGGGACCGGCTCGTCGATTCGACTGCCGCCTTGATCGGGTTCACGTTGCACCAGGAGGCGGAGCACCATGTCTTCGTCGATAGCAGGCGCCTTCTCGCCTTGCCAACGCTGGCTACAGAGCGTGCCTCGGCGTCCTTGATGCTGGCCGGGTTGCAAGCCATGTGGGCCATCCAATCCCAGCGTCCCGATTTCGTCCGGCTTGAACAACTTTAGACGAACGCAGCGGTACGTCCTGCTGCCTGCCCGCACCGGGGTGAGCCATGCCAGTGTAGCGGAGACCGTGTGCGGCCTGGCTTTACCATGGATCGCCATCGGCACCGGAACCGGTACGCGCACCAATCCATCGCCGGACAGTTCGCCTACCGCCCAGAAGGTCGCGCGATCGTCAGCGCAGGCAACGGCAGCATCGGCATCAACCATGCCGTAACCCAGGAAGCGTCGGATGTTGTCCTTTTGCCGGACGTGCTGCCTGCCATCGCTGGGTCCAAGCGTCCGCTTGATCAGATCAGCCGTATCCTCGGGCCATCGCGCGGTATGCGCGAGCAACGCCTTCAACAACACGGCACGCTGTCGCGCGGAGAGTTGCAGGAACGACTCGCCATACGCCTGCTCCAAGGCGTCGTGGATACGGTGGCAGGTGCGCGATGCCAACGCGGCAGCGGCACTGCTGCCATTGGTATAGCCCTCGTTGGCCTCGTCGCCGGCCCGCGGCGGAGCCGCCACTCTCAGACCGGCAGCACGACTGGGGCCGGAGGGCTTCACTTCGATGGCCGCACCGCCACTCGCGAGGATGGCGAGATGCTCACGCGCGCCCGGCATCAGCAGGTCCGGCTTGACTGCGTTCGCAAAGCCGGGACCGAGGCGGCTGGACGGATTGGCCATGGGCAAGGATGGATAAGAATCGATCAGCGACCGCGCTGCCTGGCGATGCGGCGCCGGCACGTCGTCCTGGTTGCAGGCACCAATCGTAACGCCGTTGACCGACTCCGCCGGGGCGATGATCCGGCGCTTCCCCATGCGCGCGGCGACGGCCTGCAAGACCGCAACGGACCTGGCCTCAGCCTGCGCATCCTCGAACGCCGTCCGGGTCTGAAAATCCTGCACCGGGAATGCCTGCTTGACATTCCCAGCACTGATGACGAACAGAATGCCGTGGTGGTAGGCCAATCGATCCAGCAGCCTCGCCCATGCCGACATCCGGCCATGAAAGGATTGGCGGGTATTGCCCAGCGACAGGTTGACGACGATGACATCGGGCGCGGTCGCCCTGTCGCCGTCGCGCATCGAACGAATCGCCGTGTCGATGACATCGACCATCAGCCGATCATCCGGAAAGGTCTCGCCATTGGCATCCCTTGCCGATAGCACCGGAACGACGTGAATTCGACGAGGCAATGCAGGTTCGGAGCGGTTGCGGTCGCCATGGACGATCAGCGACGCCATGGCAGTACCGTGGACACGCTGTGACACCAGCGCGTCGCGTTCGAGCTCGAAATAGTCCTCGACACTGAGGAAATCAGCGAGCAGCGGATGCCGCGCGACCGGCACGCCATCGAGCAGGGCAAGGATCGGCGCGCCCAGTTGGTGGGCATGTAATGGAGCATCGGGCGATTGCTGCTCGACGTCGGCGATGTCGACACCGCTCGCCAAGCTCTGCGGACGGATATGCATGACCGCATCGATGCCGGCAACTCCGGTGAGCGACCGGGCAGCGATGTTGCGCACTTCGGAAACCGGAAGCTCAACCAGCACACCGTGATAGGCAATGTCGTCGATCCGGCAACGCGAGATCAGTTGACCGTTACGATGGGCGATCTCGCTGAGCAGGCGCTGTTCCGAAGCCTGCGCGCCGTGCGGGTCGCGACGGAACACCAGTTCCAGCTCCAGTCGCAACCGATCATCGTCGGCATGGCCATCGATCGCATGTTGCAGGACGTCGACATCGTCATCATCGACACGATCCTGCGGCCCCCAGACGCGCAGATCGCGCAGCAGCGCGAACACATTCCGCCAGGGCGTCCACCCGGACTTCAGGACTTCGCCACGCTGCCATCGCCGCCACAGCGATTCGATCTCTTTCAGCGCCCTCGCGTCCGGGATCAGAAGGTACACCACCGGATTCTTGTCCGCTTCGTCGCCTTCAAGAGCCTCCTCGTCGATCAGGTCGAGGCCAGGAACTTTCATTATGGCGTTGCGGAAGTTCTCCACCGCGCCGCGAAGCCCGAACACCAGCAGGCGTTCCGGCGCCAGTGCGGTTGGATCGGCATGCAGGCTCAAGCCTTCTGAATCGCGGGCCAACACTTCGGCCAAACGGTCGAATTTTGGACCGAAACGCTCGGTTTGCAGTTGGGCGGTGAATGCCTCAGGTCGTGGAGGCCTTGCTCTCTTTTTCCCTTTTTTTCGTCTGTCGGGCGGCTCTGGCTCGACGCGCAGCAGCGGCTTGCTCGGGTCGGCCGTCATTCAGCGCCTCCGGGCGAACACGGGTGGTCCATAGCTCCAGCTCCTTGCCGATGGCTTGATCGATGCCGAGTTCTCCCAGGGAGAGAATCTGGCGGCGTCGGATGTTCTGGCAGAAATCCACCGCTTCCGAATAGCTGACCGGCCCGAGGCTGGCCGCCAGCCGTGCGACCGAGCGCTTCGGTCGGTTCGGCCAACGCGCGATGCAGCGCGTGAGCATCGCCTCGACGCCACGACGATCCGGCATCGGCAGCGACAGCCGCATCTGGAACCGCCGCCACACCGCGCGATCCAGCAGTTCAGCGTGATTGGTCGCCACCAGCACGATCACATAGCTTGGAAGTTGATCGAGCTGCATCAGCAGGAACGACACCACTCTCTTGATCTCGCCGGTCTCGTGGCTGTCGCCGCGCTCCTTGCCAATCGCATCGAACTCGTCGAAGAACAAAACACATGGCCGGGAGCGCACGTAATCGAACAGGCCGCGCAGGCGCGAATTGGTTTCGCCGAGATAACTGCCGATCAGAGCATCGTAGCGGACCACGAAAAACGGCAGGGCCAGGGCTTCGGCAACCGCTTCGGCAAAGGATGTCTTGCCATTGCCGGGAGGGCCGGAGAGCAAAACGCGGTGCCGGGGCTCGTAGCCATGCGACCGCAGCACATCGGCGCGGGCGTGCTCCTCGACCAGCTGCCGGCCGCTTTCGGAAACCGGCAATGGCAGCAGAAGCTGGTCGAACCGCAACTGAGCCTGCAATTCGATGATCGCCTCGCGGCTCTGGCCGTGGGCACGCTCGGCAACGGATCGCAGGCTGCTTGAGGACACGGTGACGTTCGTCGCAGCGCGTTGCAAGCGCTCAGCGAGTAGGTGGTGGTTCTTCGCTCGCTCGTCCGCAGCTAACGCTTCGGCCATTGATCGAACCTTGGCCTGGTCGCCGGCAGATGCTGCGCTGACTAGGTTAACCAGAAGATCGCTGCGGGCCATTATTGAGACTCCCTGCGTGGGTGCAATACTAGCGCTTGCCGCAGCATTTGTCGTCGGCGGGATCTCGCGCAATATTTGCAGCTCCTGCCGATCCACATCTCAAACCTTCATCACCCCCAATCACGGAGCCAAAGGCTTCTCTCGGCCATTCACGCATGCTCGAACACATCGCACAACCCAAGTTCATCGTGCTGGCGGTTTTCCTGGCCAGCATTGCGCTCATGCACTGGCGGGGGAAGGTGCGGCTGCCGCTGCGCCGGCAGGTGTTCAATCACTCCTCGCTCCTGGCGCCGATCAACGCGTTCATGTATCTGTTTTCGGCGGTGCCGGCGCGGCCCTATATCGACCGCGAACGGCTGCCGGAGCTGGACCTGTTTCGCGAGCACTGGCAAACCCTGCGCGCCGAGGCGCTGGGTCTGTCCGAGCGGCAGGGGCTGGGCGCGGCGTTGAACAACGATGACGCGGCGTTCAATTCGTTCTTCAAGGAGGGCTGGCGGCGCTTCTACCTGAAGTGGTACGACGCGCCGCTGGCCTCGGCCGAGGCGCAGTGTCCGCAGTCGGTAGCACTGGTGCGCCGGGTACCGAGCGTGAAGGCGGCGATGTTCGCCCTGCTGCCGCCGGGCGGAAGGCTGAACCCGCATCGCGATCCGTTCGCCGGCTCGCTGCGCTATCACCTGGGGCTGGTCACGCCCAATTCCGATGCCTGCTGCATCTACGTCGACGGCGAGCGCTACGCCTGGCGCGACGGCGAGGACGTGGTGTTCGACGAAACCTACGTGCACTGGGCGGAGAATCGCACCGACACCCCACGCATCATCTTTTTCTGCGATGTCGAGCGGCCGCTGCGGCCGGCCTGGCTGGGCGGGATCAATCGTGGCATCGGCCGGGTACTGGGCCGGGCCACGGCGGCGCAGAACGTCGCCAGCGACCGTCTGGGCGCGGTCAATCGCTTGTACACCGGCGTGCATCGCATCAAGCAACTGGCCCGGCGGCTGAAGCACTTCAATCGGCCGCTGTACAAGCTGGTGAAGATCGCCCTGATCGCAGCGCTGCTGTATGGGCTGTGGCATGTGATGTAGATTACCTAGCTCGAAGGCGGCACCGCCTTCGGCAGTCCGCGCGGGGCGACCGCGCCATTTTGAAGGGAGTCCTCACCTGCACGGAAAGGGTCGTTGGCACTGGCTTGTCAAGACACTGCTGGCAATCGCCGCGCTCGCGCTGCTTGCTGTCGCCTCGGTGTTCGCGCTGCGCCTGATCATTCCCACCCAGAGCGACCGCGCGGCGCTGGCCTGGCTGGAGAAGCCCCACGAAATGCCGGCCGGCAGCAATGCCTTCGCCGCGCTGTGGGCGCTGCCCTACGATCTGCCGGCCGATGCCATCGCGCCGCTGGTGGCCGAGGATCTGCGGCGGGCGGGCGAGCGCGGTGCCCTCGCCGAAGCCGTGGTGGTCGTTCATGGCGATTCGAAAGGCATGCAGATACCGCGATTCAAGAGCGCATTCGATGCCCGCGCGCAGGCGTTCGATGAAAAATCGCTCGGATCGCTGTGCGCCGCGCCGCGCGACTGCTTTGCCGCCGCGCGCCATGATCCAGCTACATTCCAGGCGGCGTTGAGCAGCGACCCTGCGCTGGCCGAACGCGCACTGGCCCTGGCCGACCATCAGGTGCTGTTGGAGCGTTTTCCACCCGATGCATGGGGGCCTTCGCTGGCCAATCGTTCCACACTTGCGATGGCCGCGATACCGATCGCACTGGGCCTGCACACGACGCAAGCCGGCGTCGCGGCCGGGCTGGGCGAAAGCTGCCGGCAACTCGCCGGCTGGCGGCGCTTCGCGGCGCAACCGGCAAGCATTCTTCAGCGCATGCTCAATGTGGCCATGGTCGCTCAGCTGGCCGATATCGCCGCCGGCCTGCTGAGCGAACTTCCGCATGACGCCGACCTTCCGACCGACTGCCGCAGCGCCTTCGCCGCCCCGCTGCCCGAGGAGAGCGACTTCTGCCCCGCCCTTCCGTTCGAGTTCGAGCTGACACAGGTCACCTTGAACCACATGCGGGAGCAGGCTGCCGACGCCGACGCGGCCGCGCACGTCCGCTTTCTGCACGCGCTGCTGGTCGACGACGAACTGGCCCGACTCTGGCTCGCACGCCATCACCAGCTGCTGTGCACTGCGGCGCGCACGGCCGCCGACGCGGATCAGCCGATTGATCAGTCGGCGCTTGCGAAACAACTGAAGCTGCCCGCCCATCAATGCGCCGCTGCCTGGGTGACCTGCACGCTGGCGTCGATCCCCCCGTCAGGTTATGCGCAATACGCCGACCGTCAGGTCGATCACGCTGCGCGCCTGCGCCTGCTGGCGGCGGTGCTGTGGCTGCGTGACAACACCGATCCGGCGCTGCCCCTTGCCGAGCGCCTGACCCAGCTGCCCGACTCGCTGCGCGGTGGCGGGGCGCGTAACCTGCGGGTTGGCGAGGACGGCGCGTCGCTGGCGATCAGCCTCCACTATGGCCGACCGGAGCCCGAGTGGGCGGTTCCGGTCGGCATGCCGTCCGGCCCATCCGATGCGCGTGCGGCCGCAGTCCCGGCCGGGCAGTCCGATCAGGCCGCAGGCTTGCGGTTGTAGGCGCTCACGTAGAGTTCCAGCGTGGCCAGGTCCTGCATCGAGTGGGCTTGCAGCTCCGGGGTGTATTCGATGCGGTCCTCGGTGCGGATGGCGACCCGCCACGGCTCGAAGTCGAGCGCGCGCAATTCGCGCTCGAAACCGGCGACGGTGATCGGGTTGAGTTCCTCGAACCATTGCCAGTACTGCGCCGGCGTCGAGAATTCACCCGCCCGATCGATGTAATCGGGCGAGGTCGACAGCACGTGTTCGCGGATTCTCTCGCGCGGCCACTTCAGATGAAAATGCGGCTCGTCGCAGAACTCGCCCAGATGATGGCCGTAGTTGCCGTAGTACAGGCCCGGATGGACGAACAGCAGGCCGCCGGGGCGCAGTACGCGACGGATTTCGGCCAGCGCGCGCTGGTGACCGCCGGCGATGTGCTCCAGCGAGCCCCAGGACACCACCACGTCGAAATGATCGTCGGCGTACGGCATGGCGTTGGCGTCGGCGTCCAGAAAACTCAGGCATTCGGGGATGATCGAAGCCTCCAGCCCGGCACCGGCGAGAATCTCCGGCAGCCGGTCGAAGCCGCGGAACGGATCGATGCCGATCAGCGCCTGCGGCCGACAGCGCAGCGCGATCCCCAACGCGGTCACCCCGTCGCCGCAACCGACATCGAGCACCCGTCCACGCAACAGCGGCGAGTTGCCCAGCATGTACTCGATCACCGTACCGGCGGCATGATCGAAGTGGCGGAAGAACCAGTCGCTCGGGCCGCGCTTCCAGCCCAGGGTTTCCAGCGCGGGCGTGCCGTCGATGGCACTGAGCTGCCAGTGGCCGGTGATCGCCGGCCCGGCAGCCTGCTCGCCGCCACATTCGGGCACGGGGATGCGCAGTTCGTCGGCCGCCATGCAGCGCTCGGCCATGGCCGCGCGCTGATGCAGGCTGATCCGCGCGCGCAGCGGATGCGCGCTGCCGCCGCAGACCCAGCGCGCCCGGTACCGGCCGCGCGGCAGCCAGGGCGTATGGCGCTGGGCCTGAAGGTTGCCGGCCCAACACGCCTGCGCCAGCTCGCCAGGAAACAGCTCCAGACCGACATCGGGAAGGAAGCTGATCGGCGCGTCCAGCGCAAATTCCACCTCGATGGCGAACGGCTGCCCTGCCTCGGGCATGGCGGGTTGGCAGGCCAGGCTGATCAGATTCATGCGGGGGCGGGGAATCGGCGGGGCGCTCAGTTTACCGTGCGCCGACAGCGACTCGCCGACTTTGCACTACACTGGTGCAATGCCCGCCAACCCCGCCCTCGACGACCTCGCCACGCCGGTGCTCTGGGCCGGCGCCGACGGCCGGATTCGCGGCTGCAACTTCGCCTTCGCCAACTGGCTGGGACTCAGCGCGCGGCGGCTGTCGGGCCAGCCACTCACCTTGCTCGGCGGCGATGATGGCCAGTTTGCGGCGCTGCTGGCCCGGCTGCCCGATCAGACCGAGCCGCTGCGTGCCCGCCACGTCCGGCTGCAGGCGCTCAACGGCAGCGAATACTTCGCCGACCTGTGGCTGAGCCGCGACGACGGCGGCCAGGTACGGATCGAGGCGCAGCCGGCAGAGGAGTTCCCCGGCGAAGACCCGGCCACCCTGCTGCCGATGGCGCTCTCGGCCGCGCTCAAGGGTCTGGCCCACGAGTTGCGCAACCCGCTGGCCGGCATCAAGGGCGCCGCTCAACTGCTGGGCCGGCGCCTGGAAGTGGGCGAGCAGACCCGCGACGGCCAATTGCTGTCGCTGATCCAGTCCGAGGTCCAGCGCCTTGAATCCCTGCTGGAGCGCCTGCTCAATCCGGCGCCGCCCCGGCCGTTGAGGGCAACCAATATCCACGCCGTGCTGGAGCGCGTTCGCCAGCTGGCCGAGGCCGAGGCGGGCTGGGCGGTCAAGCTGGTGCGCGACTACGACCCCAGCCTGCCGGATGTGGCCGGCGACGATGACCGGCTCATCCAGGCGCTGTGGAATCTGGTCCGCAACGCGCTCGAATCGGGCGCCGGCACGGTCAGCCTGCGCACCCGCGCCGAGCGCAATGTGGTGATCGGCGATGTCGCGCACCGACTGGTGATCCGGGTCGAGGTGGGCGACGACGGGCGCGGCGTACCCGACGATCTGGCCGAGCGCATCTTCCTGCCGCTGGTCAGTGGCCGGGCCCAGGGCAGCGGGCTGGGTCTGCCGCTGGCGCAACAGGTGGCGCGCGAGCACGGCGGCTCGCTGGGTTACCGGTCGCGCGCCGGGCACACGGTATTCACCCTGCTGCTGCCGGCGCTGACCGAGGAGGAAATCGCGAATGGCGCGTGACAACCGCCAGGTATGGGTGATCGACGACGACCGCTCGGTGCGGTTCGTGCTGGCCGAGGCGCTGCGCGAGGCCGGCTACGACGTGCTGGCGCTGGAAAGCGCCGCCGCCGCGCAGGCCGCTTTCGTCACCGAACCGCCGCCGGCCCTGGTGTTCACCGATGTCCGCATGCCCGGACAGGACGGACTCAAACTGCTGGAAGCGATCAAGCGCGACCACCCGGAACTGCCGGTGGTGGTGATGTCGGCATACACCGACGTGGCGTCCACGGCCGGCGCATTTCGCGGCGGCGCGCTGGAGTTTCTCTCCAAGCCATTCGATCTCGACGACGCCGTGGCGCTGGCCCAGCGCACCCTCAGCGAACCGGAGCCGGAGCCGGACGACGTCGAGCCGACGCCGACCGCCGAGGAGGACGGCCTGATCGGCGAGGCGCCGGCCATGCGCGCACTGTTCCGCTCCGTCGGCCGGCTGGCGCAGGCACCGCTGAACGTGCTGATCATCGGCGAGACCGGCACCGGCAAGGAGCTGGTGGCCAGCGCCCTGCACCGGGAATCGCCGCGCGCGCGCAAACCCTTCGTGGCGCTCAATACCGCCGCCATCCCGGCCGAGCTGCTGGAAAGCGAGCTGTTCGGCCACGAGGCCGGCGCGTTCACCGGCGCGACGCGACGGCATATCGGTCGGTTCGAACAGGCCGATGGCGGCACGCTGTTTCTCGACGAGATCGGCGACATGCCGGCCTCGCTGCAAACCCGTCTGCTGCGCGTGCTGGCCGAGGGCGAATTCTTCCGGGTCGGCGGCCGCGAGTTGATCGCGGTCGATGTCCGGGTGATCGCCGCCACCCATCAGGACCTGGAGAATCTGGTCCGCGAAGGCCGGTTTCGGGCCGATCTGCTGCATCGTCTGGATGTCGCCCGGCTCACCCTGCCGGCGCTGCGCGCGCGGCGCGAGGACATCGGCCTGCTGGCCGCCCGCTTTCTGTCGCAGGCCGCGCGCCAGCTGGAGCAAGCCCCCAAGCGCCTGACCGATGCCGCCCTGGCCCGACTGCGCGCTCACGACTGGCCGGGCAACGTGCGCGAGCTGGAGAACCTGTGCTGGCGGCTTGCCGCGCTGGCCAGCAGCGAGCGGATCGGCGTGGCAGAGCTCGCCGAGCACCTGCGCCTGGACACCACGGTCAACGCCACGCCCGACTGGACCCAGTCGCTGGCCGACTGGGCGCGCGCCGAGCTGGCCGCCGGCACGTCCGATCGTTCCGGCAAGGGCCTGCACGCCAGCGCGCTGGAGGCCTTCGACCGGACGCTGCTGCAGGCCGCGCTCGACCACACCCACGGCCATCGCCAGAAGGCCGCCGAACTGCTCGGCCTGGGCCGCAACACGGTGACCCGCAAGCTCGGCTCGCGGCGCGCGCCCGCGAAAGACGCCTGAGCGGCGCAGCGGCTGACGGCACGGCGGGCTCCGGGCTTGCCGCCGGGGCCTCATGCAACGGTTGACGCCTCTGGACCCAGCGCTCAAAGTCGGTCCGTTTCCTCACCGTCAGTACCCGTCAGCCATCGCCATGCCAAACGATTCGACCCTGCCCGATATCGCCGTCCGGCCTGCGGCCACCATCGACCTGGAGCAGTTGGTGAGCTGGAATGCCGCCATGGCCTGGGAAACCGAGCACAAGCGACTCGACCCGGCCACGCTGCGGCGCGGCGTCGCCACCGCGCTGGATGCACCCGCGCGCGGGCGCTACTTCGTTGCCGAGCGCGCCGGCCAACCGGTCGGCAGCCTGTTGATCACCACCGAATGGAGCGATTGGCGCTGCGCCGACTGGTGGTGGATTCAGAGCGTCTACGTCGAACCCGCGCACCGCCGCCAGGGCGTATTTCAGACGCTCTACCGGCACGTCGAAGCGCTGGCGCGCGCCGAAGGCCAGGTCTGCGGTTTGCGTCTGTACGTCGAAAAGGAAAACGCGGGCGCGCAAAGCACCTACACCCGCCTGGGCATGCGCGACGCCGGCTACTACATGTTCGAGTCGGAATTCGATTAGCCGCCGGTTCGACGCTGCTGCGGTCGCACTGCGCCGCCAGGCCTGTCAGCATGGCGGTCAGATCATCCGCCTTGAAGGAGACCGACATGACCACCATCCGCGCCTGGACTGCCGAATCCGCCGGCTCGCCGTTTGCCCTGCGCGAGTTCGACCCCGGCCCACTCGGCCCCGAAGAAGTCGAAGTCCGGGTCGAGCACTGCGGCATCTGCCACTCCGATCTGTCGATGTGGGACAACGACTGGGGAATGACCCGTTACCCGTTCGTGCCCGGCCACGAAGCGATCGGCACCGTGGTGGCGCTCGGCGACCAGGCCAAGGGCCTGCGTCTGGGCCAGCGCGTCGGCGTCGGCTGGAATGCCGGCAGTTGCCTGCACTGCGGCCCGTGCATCGATGGCGACCAGCACCTGTGCAACAGCGTCCAGCCAACCATCGTCGGCCGGCACGGCGCTTTCGCCGAGCGGGTGCGTGCGCACTGGCTATGGGCAGTGCCGTTGCCCGATGGACTTTCGGCATCCGATGCCGGGCCGCTGCTGTGCGGCGGCATCACGGTATTCGCGCCGCTGCTGATTCACGGCGTACCGCCGACTGCGCGGGTGGCGGTGGTCGGCATCGGTGGCCTGGGCCACCTTGCGCTGAAGTTTCTCGCTGCCTGGGGCTGCGAAGTGACCGCGTTCACCTCCAGCGCCGCCAAGCACGATGAAGCCCGCGCGCTGGGCGCGCACCGCGTCGCATCGAGCACCGATGGCGTCGCACTCAAGCAACTGGCCGGCGCGTTCGATCTGCTGATCGTCACCGTCAATGCCGCGCTCGACTGGCGCGCCCTGGTCGCCACCCTGGCGCCGAAGGGCCGCCTGCATGTGGTCGGCGCGGTGCCGGAGCCGATCCCGGTGGTGGCCTTCGATCTGCTGATGGGCCAGCGCGCCATCGCCGGCTCACCGACCGGCTCGCGCGGCGCCATCGACACCATGCTGGCCTTTGCCGACCGCCACGGCATCCTGCCGCAGACCGAACACTTCCCGATGCGCCAGGTGAACGAGGCGATGAACCACCTGCGCGAAGGCAAGGCGCACTATCGCATCGTGCTGGATGCGGATTTCTCCTGAGCGACGGCGCGGCTGAACCGTCGGCTCAGCGCCACGCCACCACGCGTTGATGCTGCTCGCCCAGCCCGTCGATGCCCAGACGCAGGGTGTCGCCGGGCATCAGGAAGCGCGGCGGCTTCTGGCCCAGGCCCACGCCGGGCGGGGTGCCGGTGGCGATCACATCGCCGGGCATCAGGGTCATGAAGCGCGACAGATAGCTGACCAGCTCGGCCACCCCGAAGATCATTTCGGCAGTCGAGCTGTCCTGCATGCGCTCGCCGTTGACTTCCAGCCACAGCCGCAGATTCTGCGGGTCGGGCACCTCATCGCGGGTGACCAGCCAGGGGCCGATCGGGCCGAAGCTGTCGCAGCCCTTGCCCTTGGTCCACTGTCCGCCGCCGCGATCCTTCTGAAAGGCGCGCTCGGAGACATCGTTGAGCACGCAATAGCCCAGCACGTGCTTCAGCGCATCGGCGCGCGCGACATGGCTGGCGCGCCGGCCGATGACGATGCCCAACTCCACTTCCCAGTCAAGTTTGGTCGATTCCGGCGGCTGCACGATGGCGTCGTTGGGGCCGTTGATGCAGTTGATCGCCTTGAGAAACACCACCGGTTCATCGGGGATCGGCGAGCCGGTCTCGCGGGCATGGTCGCGGTAGTTCAGGCCGATGGCGACGTATTTGGAGATGCCGGTCAGCGGGATGCCGATGCGCGCCCGTGCCGGTACGCGCGGAAAGTCATCGGGGTCGAGCCGGCGCAGCGCGGCCAGTCCACCGGCAGAAAGCGTGGCCGGGTTGAAGTCCTCGACCACGGCGGAGATGTCGCGCAGCCGGCCCTGGGCATCGACCAAAGCGGGGCGCTCACGGCCCTTGGCGCCGAACCGGGCCAGCTTCATGAGCTGCGCTCCGCCGGGTTCGCGCTCGGGTCGCCGGTCTTGAGCAGCAGCAGGGCCGAGGTGTCGTCGTCGCCGTGCCCGCGCTCCACCAGCCTGGCGTAGTCGACCAGCGCCTGATCGATCACCGAATGATCCACCCCGACCTCACGCGCCATCGCCTCGACGATGCGCAAGTCCTTCAGCAGATGCGCGCACTTGAAGCCCGGCACGAACTCGCCGCGCAGCATGGTGGCGCCACGCTTGTCGAGAAACCAGTTGGCGGCCGCGCCGGCCGACAGGGTGGGCAGCAGCACATCCGGGGCCAGTCCCAGCGCCCGGCCGAAGGCCAACGCCTCGCACACCGCCTCGTTGATGCCGGCAACCATCACCTGGTTGACCGCCTTGCAGGCCTGACCCTGCCCCACCGGCCCAAGATGCGCGATGCGCGCGGCATAGGCTTCCAGCACCGGGCGGGCGATTTCCAGATCCGTCGCGCTGCCGCCCGCCATGATCGACAATCGTCCGTTGCGCGCGCCTTCCACGCCACCCGACACCGGCGCATCGATGAAGCCGATGCCGCGCGCCGCCAGCACCACCGCCGCGTGCCGCGCGGTATCGACCGACACCGTGGAGTGATCGATCACCACCGCGCCGGACGCAAGCACCGCCGCCAAGGCCTCGGCCTGAGCCAGCACATCGGCATCCGCCGGCACGCACAGCACAACCACAGCGCAGCCGGCAAAATCGCCCGCCGCATGGCCAGCGACCACGCCCAACTCACCCGCCAACGCCTCGGCCTTGGCCGGGGTACGGTTGCCCACCATCGCCAACAGCCCTTTGCCGTGCAGGTGCCGCGCCATCGGCGCGCCCATGGCGCCAAGGCCGATGAACCCAACGCTCGCTTCGCTCATGCGCATCACTCCACAGGGGGCACTAACCACAGGGGGCACTAATGTAACCGGTCGGCAAAACCGGCCACCAGCGGACGTGACACGCGCACAGCTACTATTGATCCGGCAGACGCTATCGATGATCTCGGGTCGGTTGGGCAGCCCGGCTTCGGCCGCAAGCCGGGACGCCGTTTACCAGGGATCTCCAGACGGATAATTCCCCGCCGTTTCAGCAACACGCCGAGCGAGCCTGACAGCACGGCGCTGAGCTGAAGTGGTCCGGCGCGCTGTCTGCGCCCGCAGTTATCCGGGCATCCGCTGCATCTGCCGCTGACGGCCCCTGTCGGTCAGACGGTACTTCTGCCTGCTGCTGCGCGGTTTGTCGGGGATGGTCATTTCAATCAGACCGGCCTCCAAAGCCGGGAGCAGATAGGCCTTGCGGAAATGCTCGTCATCCCTCAGGCCAAGCGCCTCCTTGAGCTGATGCCGGGTCATTTCTCCGACAAGAACCGAGAGCAATCGGACTTCCGGGGTGACTTCCAGTGCAACTTCCGGGGCCGAGGTGGCCACAGCCGCATGGAGCATCCGCAGCATGAAGGCGATGAAGGGCGCGGCGTCGGTCTGTTGGGTGCTTTCCTGTATGGCCTGGTAGTACTCGGCCTGGTGCTCGAAAATCAGGCTTTCCACCGGAACGCCGGCGAACAGAGGGTTCCAGCGGGCCAGGATCAGGCTTTGCCACAGCCGCCCCATGCGGCCGTTGCCATCGGCAAAGGGGTGGATGAATTCGAACTCGTAATGAAACACCGAGCTGGCGATGAGCGGATGGGCATCGGTGCCGGACAGCCAGCCGAACAGGTCGGTCATCAGATCCGGCACCCGGTCGGCGGGCGGGGCCATGTGGATCACCTGCTGGCCTGCCATCACCCCCACGCCACCGTGCCGATACTGTCCGGCCTCATCGATCAGGCCGGCCATAAGTATCCGATGCGCCTCCAGCAGATCTTCTTCCGCCCCGGGCTTCCAGGTTTCGAAGCGATCATAGGCGGCCAGGGCGTTTTTCACCTCCTGCACCTCGCGGGGCGGTGCGATGACCCGCTTGCCGTCCAGAATCGCGGTGATCTGTGCCTCGCTCAGGGTATTGCCCTCGATGGCCAGCGAGCCGCGAATGGTGCGGATACGGTTGATGCGCCGCAGCCGCAAGGCTTTCGCCTGATCGGTGAGCACGGCCAGCCGGCCAATGGCCTCGCTGATCGCGGCGACCCGGTTCAGGATCTCCGGGGTGATGGTGTAGGGAGGCTGGTAGGCGCCCATGAGACGAACGTCAGCTCACGCTCTCGTTCGCACCCGGAGCATCCCCTCCGTTCACGACGGGCGTGCCGTATTGCCGGCTCTCGGCGTATTGGCCCAGGCGGCGTTTGTTGTCCAGCGTCCTGACGACCGCTTGGCGAATCGCTTCCAACTGCCCCTGCCCTTCCGGGGAAGGGCCGACTCTTCCTCTGGTGTTCATGGATTGGCCTCCCCAAGCAGGAGCTGAGCGCAAGCGTCACGCACGTTATGACGTGCCCATACTATCGCTTGATATCAATCGATGTAGATCTGTCCACATCGCTTGCGTTGGCTGCGATTCGGCGATTTTTGCTTGTCCGAAGCGCGTCATGTCCGTTCGCCCAGACCCTGCTGCGCTGCGCAACGACAGGGCTGTCGAGACGTGCGGGGCGTTCAATCCACCTCAGCCAGATAGGTATAGGCATTCAACCCGGCTTCCAGGCTGGCCTCGAAGGCGGCGGATTCGCTGGGGGTCAGGTTGGCGGCCTGGATCTTTTCGCGGTAGGCGCGGCGCAGGTCGGCGAGGTCGTAGCCGACGTAATCGAGCAGGACGCCGGCGTTGTCGCCCTGGCGCTCGCGGGTGAGCGTGTAGCCATCGCCGTCGATGCGCACGGCCACGGCGTCGGTGTCGCCGAACAGGTTGTGGATGTCGCCCAGGGTGTCCTGATAGGCACCGACCATGAACACGCCCAGCCGATACGGCTGGCCGGGCAGCGGGCTGTGCAGCGGCAGCGCGGTGTCCAGCGCCTCGTTGCCGACATACATTTCGACCTGGCCGTCGGAATCGCAGGTCAGGTCGGCGATCACGCCGCGCCGGGTCGGGGCTTCGTCCAGCCGGGCGATCGGCACGATGGGAAACACCTGGTCGATGGCCCAGACATCGGGGATCGACTCGAAGATGGAGAAATTGACGAAGTACTTGTCGACCAACCGCTGGTCGAGCTCGTCCAGCGCGGCGCGCTGGCTGGGGCCGACGCCGGTCAGGCGCGCCCGCACGGCATGGGCGATGGCGTAGAACAGGTCGTCCAGCCGGGCCCGGTCGCGCAGGTCCATCTGGCCGAGCGCAAACAGCGACTGGCCTTCGGCGAGGTAGTGCTGAGCCTCGTGATAGATCTCCAGCGCCGGGCGGGTGTCCAGCGCCTCGTGCAGCTCGCGCAGGTGGCGCAGGGCGGCGGCTTCGTGGCCGGAAACCGGCGGCACCCGGCCGGTCGGCGCGGCTTCCACTTCGGACACGTTGACCACCAGCACGGCGTGGTGGGCGGTCAGCGCGCGGCCCGATTCGGTCAGCACCCTGGGCGGCGCAAGGCCGTGCTCGGCGCAGGCCTCGGCCAGCGGCTGGATGATGGTGGCGGCGTATTGGTCCAGTCCGTAGTTGATCGAACAGCCGCCGCGCGAGCGGGTGCCTTCGTAGTCCACGCCCAGCCCGCCGCCGACATCGACATGACTGATGTTGCAGCCCAGCTTTTGCAGCTCGACGAAATAGCGCACCGCTTCGCGCATGCCGCCGGCGATGTCGCGCACGTTGGAAATCTGCGAGCCCATGTGAAAGTGCAACAGGCGCAGCGTGCCGGCCATGCCGTGGCTGTCGAGCTGGCGGACCAGTTCCAGCAGCTGACGCGGCGAGAGGCCGAACTTGGCCTTGTCGCCGCCGGAGTTCTGCCATTTGCCGGCGCCCAGGCTGGCCAGGCGCATGCGCACGCCGAGCAGCGGCTCGACGCCGAGTTCGCGCGATTGCTCCACCACCAGATCCAGCTCGGACGCCTTTTCGATGACGATGAACACCCGCAGCCCCAGCTTGAGGCCGATCAGCGCCAGGCGGATGTATTCGCGGTCCTTGTAGCCGTTGCAGATCACCACCGAGCCAGGCCGGGCCAGGGCCAGCACCGCCATCAGCTCCGGCTTGGATCCGGCTTCCAGCCCGAAACGCTCGCTGCCGTGGCGGGCCAGCTCGCCGGCCACGCCGCGGTGCTGGTTGACCTTGATCGGATAGATGGCGCAGTAGCCGCCGTGGTAATCGAGCGCGGTCATGGCCCGCTCGAAGGCGGCCTGCAGGCGCGCCAGGCGGTCGCCCAGCACGTCGGAGAAGCGCACCAGCAGCGGCAGCTTCAGGCCATCTGCCAGGGCGCGCTCGACGACATCGGGCAGGGCCAGCGCCGGGCCGGGGCTGTTGGTTGGCCGGACTTCGATCCGTCCTGCGTCATCTATATCGAAGTAGCCCTCGCCCCAATGGGCAACGGCATAACAACGGCGGGCGTGCTCGAGCGACCAGTCGGTCATGCCGATATCCAGTAGAGAATCATCCCGGCATTGTATCGCCCTCGGGCGCAACGCCTGTCGCGGTGAAGGGCGGGCGGATGGCATCGGCTACAATGGCGGGCTTGATCGAATGTTGCGAATGGAACGGATATGACCGCGTCGGACACCTCCTGGTATCACGAAAACTTCCAGCCCACCGGCAGCGCCATCGGCTATCGGGTGACGGCCAGGCTGCATGAGGAGCAGTCGGCATTCCAGAAGCTCGAAATCTGGGACACCACCGATTGGGGCAAGCTGATGGTGATCGATGGTGCGATCATGCTGACCAGTCGCGACAATTTTCTCTATCACGAGATGATGTCGCACCCGGCGCTGTTTACCCACTCCAATCCGAAGCGGGTGGTGATCATCGGCGGCGGCGACTGCGGCACGCTGCGCGAGGTGCTGCGCCATCGCGAGGTGGAGCGCGTCACCCAGGTCGACATCGACGAGCGCGTGACCCGGCTGGCCGAGCAGTATTTTCCCGAGCTGTGCGAGTCGAACGACGACCCGCGCGCCGAGCTGCTGTTCGACGATGGCGTGGCCTACATGCGCGATGCCGAGGCGGACTCGCTGGACCTGGTGATCGTCGATTCGACCGACCCGGTCGGCCCGGCCGAGGGCCTGTTCAACCGCGCGTTCTATGCCAGTTGCCACAAGGCGCTGCGCAACGGCGGCATCCTGGTGCAGCAGAGCGAAAGCCCGCTGGCCCAGATCGAGCTGATCAAGGCCATGCGCCACGAAATGGCCGAGGCCGGCTTCGGCGTGTTTCGCACGCTGAGCTTCCCGCAGCCCTGCTACCCGACCGGCTGGTGGAGCGCCACCATGGCCCGCAAGGGCGGCGAGCTGGATGGCTTTCGCGAGCGCGGCGCGGCGTCGAAATCATTCGCCACCCGCTACTACAGCGTTGACATCCACAAGGCCGCGCTGGCACTGCCGCCGTTCGTGGCCGAAGCGCTGCGCGACTGAGCGCGGCGCCACCTGCCCGTCACGCCCGCGCTGCGGCGCGCCGCCGAGCGCGGCTCAGAGCGCGTCGCTGTCCAGTTCTCCGGTGCGAATGCGCACGGCGCGGTCGAGGTCGTAGACGAAAATCTTGCCGTCGCCGATCTTTCCGGTCGCCGCCGCGCGCTGGATGGCTTCGCTCACGCGCTCGGCCTGATCGTCGGTCACCGCCACTTCAAGCTTGATCTTGGGCAGAAAATCGACCACGTACTCGGCGCCGCGGTACAGCTCGGTGTGGCCCTTCTGGCGGCCAAAACCCTTTACCTCGGTGGCGGTCACGCCGGTCACGCCCACTTCCGCCAGCGCCTCGCGCACGTCGTCGAGCTTGAACGGCTTGATGATGGCCATGATCATTTTCATCGCGGTGAGTCACTCCATTCGATCAGCGCCAAGAATAAGCCATCGCGGCCGACCCGGCAGCCCCGACCGCTGCCCTGGCCGCTGCGCCGACTGCCGCCGGGCCGGGCCGGGGTAGGATTTTTCCTACCCTTTGGCGGGATGCTTTCCGATGACGCCGGCGCGGTTAACCGCCACACTGGTCACTCGACTCTCCCCCTCTTCCCGGAATCGCCATGATCGACCTCAAAGCCATCGATGCACTCGCCCAACGCCTTAGCGCGCTGGTGCCTCCCGGACTGCGCGACGCCCGCGCCGATCTGGAACAGAATTTTCGCGCCACGCTGCGCAGCGGGCTGTCCAACCTGGACGTGGTCACCCGCGAGGAATTCGATGTCCAGCGCGCCGTGCTGATGCGCACTCGCGAAAAGGTGGAAATCCTGGAGCAGAAACTGGCCGCGCTGGAAGCCGGCATCAGGCAGTCCGGTTCCCAGTCGAACTGAGTCGGTCCCATGCCTGGGCTTGCACTGGTCAACAGCAGGGCACGGGCCGGGGTTCGGGCGCCGGCGGTGCGGGTCGAAGTGCATCTGGGCGGCGGTCTGCCGTCGCTTTCCATCGTCGGCCTGCCCGAAGCCGCCGTACGCGAAAGCAAGGACCGGGTGCGCGCCGCCATCCAATGCTCGCAGTTCGAGTTTCCCGGCCGGCGCATCACCGTCAATCTGGCGCCGGCCGACCTGCCCAAGGACGGCGGCCGGTTCGATCTGCCCATCGCCCTGGGCATCCTGGCGGCCAGCGGGCAGATCCCGCTTGAAGCGCTGGCCGGCTGCGAGTGCCTGGGCGAGCTGGCGCTGACCGGCGAGCTGCGCCCGGTGGAAGGCGTACTGCCGGCGGCGGTGGCTGCCACCGAAGCCGGCCGCAGCCTCATCGTGCCGGTGGCCAATGGCGCCGAAGCGGCCCTGGTCGACCGCGCCGATGTGCGGGTGGCGCGCACCCTGCTGGAAGTCTGCGCCCACCTGCAGGGCGTGCGCGAACTGCCGGTGCCGGCCGAGTCGCACTGCGCGCCGATCGAACCGCCGCCCGATCTGGCCGACGTGCGCGGTCAGGCCCAGGCCCGGCGCGCGCTGGAAATCGCCGCCGCCGGTGGTCATCACCTGCTGCTGGTCGGCCCACCCGGTTGCGGCAAGACCATGCTGGCCTCGCGCCTGCCCGGCATCCTGCCGCCGGCGACCGAATCCGAAGCGCTGGAAACCGCCGCGATCACCAGCGTCAGTGGGCGCGGGCTGGACCCGCGCTACTGGCGACGCCGGCCGTTTCGCGCGCCGCATCACAGCGCCAGCGCCGTCGCCCTGGCCGGCGGCGGCAGCGAGCCGCGGCCCGGCGAAATCTCCCTGGCGCACAACGGCGTTCTGTTTCTCGACGAACTGGCCGAGTGGTCGCGTCCGGCGCTGGAAGTGCTGCGCCAGCCGCTGGAATCCGGTCAGGTCACCATCTCGCGCGCCGCGCGGCAGGCCGATTTTCCGGCCAGCTTCCAGCTGGTCGCGGCCATGAACCCCTGCCCCTGCGGCTGGGCCGGCGACCCGTCCGGGCGTTGCCGATGCAGCGGCGATCAGGTCGCCCGCTATCTGGCCAAGCTGTCCGGCCCGCTGCTCGACCGCATCGACCTGCACTTGAACGTGCCGCGACTGGCGCGCGGCGAGCTGCGCCAGGATGCCGCGCGCGGCGAACCCTCCGACGCCGTGCGGGCGCGCGTGGTGGCCGCCCGCCAGCGCCAGCACGACCGCCAGGGCGGCTGCAATGCCCGCATGGACCCGGCGCAGATCGAAAAGTCCTGCCGCCTGAGCACGCACGACGAAGCCCTGCTGGAACGCGCCATGGACCGCCTGCAACTGTCCGCCCGCGCCAGCACCCGCATCCTGCGGGTCGCCCGCACCATCGCCGACCTGGCCGACTGCGAAACCATCGGCACCGCCCACATCACCGAAGCCATCGGCTACCGCAGCCTCGACCGCGCCCGTCAATCCTCCGCCTATCTGGCGACCGGCTGAGCTGGTCGCGCGTTCAGCGCAACACGTTGGCATCGGCAGCCACTGCATGCGGCCGGAATCGAACTGTGGCCAAAGCCTGCGCGACTGGCGACAGCGGCCCGGCGCAGCTGCATGCCATCGGCAATCCTCCGATGATCCATGCGCTTTCAGGTTCCCCGCAATCCGGCTGCAACGTCGCGGAACGACGCCAGTGCCGCCTCCAGGTGATCGATGATCTCCTGCTGCAAGACATCCGGAGGCGGCAAGTCGTCGAGGTTGTCCAAGCTATCGTCCTTGAGCCAGAAGATATCCAGACTTGCCTTGTCGCGGGCCATCAGCTCGTCGTAGCTGAAGCACCGGAATCGTTCGGTCGCGCTGCGCTCATGGCGATTCTCCGGGTGATAGCAGGCGACGAAATCCTTCAGGTCGTCCAGCTTCAAGGGGCGTGTCTTGAGGGTGAAGTGCTTGTTGGTGCGCAGATCGTAGAACCACACCCCTTTCGTGTGTACACGGCCGTCTTTGGGTGCGTTGTCGAAAAAAACCACGTTCGCCTTGACGCCCTGCGCGTAGAAGATCCCGGTCGGCAGCCGCAGCACCGTATGCACATCGCAGTTTTCCAGCAGCTTGCGGCGGATCTTCTCGCCGGCACCGCCTTCAAACAGCACGTTGTCCGGCAAGACCACCGCCGCTTTACCGTCCACTTTCAACATGCTCACGATGTGCTGCAAGAAATTGAGTTGCTTGTTCGACGTGGTCTCCCAGAAGTCCTGCCGCTCGTAGGTCAGCGCCTCCTTGTCCTCCTCGCCCTCCTCATTGGTGATGGTCATGCTGCTCCTCTTGCCAAAGGGCGGGTTGGCCAGCACGTAGTCCACCTTGCGTTTGGACTCGGCGATCAAGGCATCGGAGCGCTCGACCGAAGGCTCCCCGTCCAGCTCGCCAATGTTGTGCAGGAACAGGTTCATCAGGCACATGCGGCGGGTGTTGGGCACGATCTCGTTGCCGTGAAAGGTTTTGTCCCGCAGGAATTCTTTCTGGCGCTTGTCCAGATTGGCGCCCGGGCGTGTCAGCCAGTTGTACGCGCCCAAGAAGAAGCCGCCGGTGCCGCAGGCTGGGTCGGCAATGGTCTTCATCGGTTCTGGCCGCACACAAGCAACCATGGCCTCGATCAGCGCCCGTGGCGTGAAGTACTGCCCCGCACCGCTCTTGGTGTCTTCGGCGTTCTTCTGCAGCAGGCCCTCGTACAAGTCGCCCTTGGTGTCGGCATCCAGGCTGATCCAGCTTTCGGCATCGATCAGCTGCACCAGCCGCGACAGCTTGGCCGGGTCCTGAATCTTGTTCTGTGCCTTGAAGAAAATCGCGCCGAGCATGCCCGGCTCATGTCCCAACGCATGCAGCGTGGCCAGGTACTGCGCCTCAAGCGGCTCGCCCACCTTGGCCTTCAGGCTGGCCCAGTCGTAGCCCCTGGGAATATGGGTGTCGCGGTTGTAGGGCTCCTGTGCGTATTCATGGGCCAGCTTCAGGAACAGCAGGTAGGTCAGCTGTTCCAGATAGTCGCCATAGCCCACACCGTCGTCGCGCAGGGTGTGGCAGAAGTTCCAGACTTTCTGGACCAAGGTGGACGTGTTCACTCGCGGCCTCGCAGATAATAAACGTCGGCGTAAATCTTTGTTGGTCAATATGTTACGAAATCAATGCGCGTTGTTATCCGGAGGGATTGAATAACAACCCCGAGGGCAGCGGGGCCGTACACAGCGGCGAACAACGCGGCCCCACCTTGCCTCCATCGCCCACGCAGGAGCGGGCAAGGCCAGGGGATCGAGAGATCAAGCGGACCCTTTCAAAGCAATGCGTCATTCATGACGATCGCTGCGCGCTCTTCGCTACTGATGTGATGATAGGTTCTGGACATCGCGACACCCTACAGGTTGGGGTGTTGCACTTGAAGTCTGAGTCTGAGGTATTCATGCCGATCCCATGGCTTTGCGCCCACGCGGCTTTTTTTGCGCATCGTGCTTCACCCGCTCGGCGCGGATGCGCGCCAGCAGCACGCTGGCGGGTTCGTCGTTGGGGTCTTGCGGCACCAGTCGGCCGGCGAAGGCAGCGCGCAGGATGTTGCAACTATTCCAGACTTCCTGAACGAGGGAAGAGGTGTTCACGAGCGCTGGCCTACCTTGACGTGCGCGGCGGTATACGCCTGCCGGGGATCCTTCATGGCGGGGTAGGCGGTGACCAGCACGCCTTCCTTCACCATAGCCGACAGGGTGCGTTTGCGCAGATCGTCGGCATCACGCTGCAGGGCACGTGCCAACACGCGTAGACCCAGGTAACGGCCTGCGCACAAGGCAAGCAAGGTCTCCCGCAGCATCTGAGGTGGCACCTTGCCGGCTGCGGCCACGCGCCGGCCCAATGCAGTCAGTTCAGCCTTAAGCGCATCCGGCATGGCGTCCCAATCCAGATGAATAACACTGTCCACTGCTACAGGCGGCCCAAGCTCCGGTGTTTTGTTTCCGGGCTCCGGTGATTCGGTGGCTAGCTCCGGTGATTTGACGGCGGCTGCTGCCGGTTCAGTGTCCTCCACCACCAGATCAAAGCCAGCCGACGGCCGTCGCAGCCACGGCAGGTAGTACACCGTGCCTCGACCGCTGCCATCGGATTGCAGCAGCCCGTCGCGCACCAATGCACCCAGCATCTTGGTCAGGTCGGCGGGGTGATCAGTGCAGATTTGCTTGAGCCTGTCATGGCTGACCATGCCCTCCACCAGCGCGGTGATCAGCGCCAGTCGGGCAGTCTCAGGCAGCCGGAGGAAAGATCGACCCAGCCGATCACTGAGTTCACTTACCGTGGCCTCAGGCACCAGACTGCTCATGCGAAGCTCCATCAGCGTCTGCTCAGGCTCCGGCAATTCGTGCAGCACAGGGCTGCGCCAATGCTGGCCTGCCCAGTTGGTGTATATCTTGGGCAGCCCGGAACCAGCGTGGTCGCCATAACCCACCAGCTGGAACATCGTCTGCAGGCGGCGGTTGCGGCAGTCGCTGTGGCCGCCCTGGATGGCGATCTCCGGGGGGATGCGCATGCGCCCCGGATTGCGGAAGCCGAACATATCAGGCCGCTTGACCACCAACACCGACACGCGACCCGAGTAGTCCGCATGGATCAGCGTGTTCCCCAGCGCCTCACGCAGTGCCTCGTGCACCGGCGAGTCGTCCACACGCTGTCCGTCGTAAAGCTGGAAGGGCACCTTCAGGTCTGCCGTCAGCTTCTGATAGACACGGCGAAAAAAGTCGTACAGGTTGCCCGACCACGTGCCGTCTGGCACCAACCGATCCACCCATCGCTTTTCGGCCTTCGGTTCGGAACGCTCTTGATAGTCCACCATATAGTTTGGCAGGGCATCACGGATCACCTCTGCCCTCCCGAACATCAGAAGACCCGCAATCCGGAGACCGGAATAGCCTTCCTCCCGGTTCCTGCCCCAGGCGCCGATGCGTGCAAGGAAATCGCCCAGCGACAAATCGCTCCAAATATGGCCGGGCTTCACCGCCGCAAAACGATTGCGATAGGTGGCCACCGTGTCCATGTCCAGATCGTCCAAGCCAAAGTCTCTCAGCACCCGGTCATCGCGGGAATCTTCCACCCGTTCGGCCAGCATGCGCCGCACGGCCTCATCGTCGGCCAGGTAGTCACCTTCGTAGCGGCGCAAATAGGTGCCGCCAAACGGGTTTCTTCCAAGGTGCACCGGCTTGACCTGGCGCGAAGCGCGCGGCACGACAACCTTCAGAATCTGCAGGCCATCGACGAGGATCGGTTCTACTTGTTGCTCGGTCAGCAGGTTGCTGCTGATCTGCTTGCGGTTGTGCAGGTTGTCCCAAAGCGCTTTGCGCACCTGTTCGATGTCCGCGATGCCGACCACCTCGAATTGCCTGTTCGGCTTCTCCCGTACACCAAGCAAGATCACGCCACCATCGGTGTTGGCCATCGCGCTGTAGGTTTTCCAGACGTCTTCTGGCAGCTCGCCGCGGCCGTCTCGGCCTTGGGCGGCCTTGCACTCCAGCTCGGCGTCTTCCGCCAGAGACTGCACCGCATCTAACGTCCAGACTTGGCTCACGCGGACTCCTTTGTTTGTCGGCTGCGGCCTCTTGTGGTGCTGATCCGCGCCGCCCGCTCGGCGCGGATGCGTTCGAGCAGCACCGAGGCGGGTTCGTCATTCGGGTCTTGCGGGACCAGTTGGCCGGCGAAGGCGGCGCGCAGGATGTTTTGGCGTTGAGCGGCGGATTGTTTTAGGGAATGTGCATTGAATGCAATCTGATCGTCACACCTCGAAAAGCTCTCCTTGATGCTCTCGATGAGTGTCCGCTGCTCGTCAACTGGCGGTAACGGAACCGGCAACCTAGAAAATTTTCCAGCGCTCAGATGATTTATTCCAACGCCGCCAGAAAGCCGGCGAAACACCCCAAGCTTTTGCATTGCCAAGAATGAAAAGAAAGCGAATTCAGAACCTATGCCTGTCGGTGAAAAGCGAAGCACCGTGTTCTGAAAACAATACAATCCATCGGAATGGCACCAGATTGCTGGTCGACCAACGTGCTCTGGACTTCCTGAGGCTTCAGTGAGCAGAACATCGCCGACCTTGAGGGCGAATGTTTCTTTCTCTACTTCAGAAAACTCCATTTCAAGCACATCGCTCAAATCGACGCCGCTTTCGGTAATGTTCGCGGCGCGAATGTAAGGTGTTGGGTTGGCCTTGCCGACTTTGCTCGGCGATCTCTGTCTGCCCAGCTGTACGTGACCTAGTTGCTCCACACTCGCCCACACCCATCCCTCCGGCAGCGCGGGCAGGTCGGTGGTGTCGGGCTGCACCGGCTCGGGGTACTTCTTCTGCCAGTCCTTGGGTGGGGCTTTGCCTTGCTCTTTGAACTTGGCGAGTTGCCTGGCTTCCCAGCGGGCGCGGCGTTCTTGCAGGATGCGCTGCAACAATTGCGCACCGGTCTCGGTGGGCGGGTTATTGGCGCGCCATTCGGCGGTGAGCACGCCTTCGACGGCGGCTTTCAGCAGCGACTGGCGGTACTGCGCGAGCTTCTTTTGCGCCGCTTTCAGCTCAGCCACGCCGGCATCGAGGTCGGAGAGCAGTTCTTCGAGCTTGGCGACAATGCGGGTTTGTTCGGAGCGAGGGGGAATTGGCAGTTGCAGCGTGCTTAGGTTACCCCGAGAAATTCGTTTTCGAGTAGAGCCACTTTGAAGTTCATTGATGCGCTCACGAAACTCTGGTGCATTGACAAAGTACATGAGCCACCTTTGGTCGAAGTGCTCATTTCTTCCGCGCACCACGCATACATCCACGACAGTTACCGCAAGCTTCTTATCGCCTGGGAAAATGCATGCACGCCCGAGAGGGTCCGGCATCCGGGCAACAAGCACATCGCCTTTCGCTAGAAACGTACAGCCCAGTTCAATTGCTGCAGAGTGAGTCAAAAACCTGTTGGATTTATCTACGTAGTAGCCATCGCCGACATCAGCAAGCTGTATGAGTCGAACGTCACCTTCTGGATCTTGATCCTTGCTTTCGACCCAATCACCATCAGTGAAAAGGCCATCGCCAGCGATCAAGTCTCGTATGAGTGCAAGCGCCCAACCGTTCGGAACATTTTCACTCACGCCACCAACTCCGCATTCATCTCGCTTATCAGTCCATCCAGTTCCTTGTCGAACAGTCCCCAGGCTTTCTGCAGGCCGCCCTTGTCCGCCAGCTCAGCGTAGTCAAAATCGCTCCGGCTGATGCTGCAACTGCTGGCGATATGGTCTTTCATCAGTCGCAGCCAGTCGGTTTGTTCGGGCGTGAAGGCGGTGCCGCGCTGGGCGTTGTGGCGGAAGATCCAGGACTGGAAGCGCTTGTCCACTTCGTCGGCGAAGGGCTTCAGCTCGCCATCCAGCCCCAGCGCAAAGCGCACCAGGGAGACCAGATCGGTGAGCTGGCGGCGGCTGGTCAGGCCTTTGACCTGGCTGGCCTGCACACGGGCGTAGGCGCTCCACAGGCGCTCGGTGGTGAGCATCAGCGGCGGCTTGCTCAAGCGTTCGTGCAGGTCTTCGATCATGTCGAAGGTCAGCGCGCGGCGCTGGTAGGGCTGCTGGTAGAAAAAGTCCAGCGCGGCGATCTCGTCCTTGTGCTGCTGGATGTAGTCGGCAAAGGTCTGAATGACCGCTTTGGCCTGCGCTTCGGCCTGTTCGGCAAAGCCGGAGAAAGTCACCTGATCCAGGTTGATATGGTCGATGAGCTGCTCGCGCTCGCGGCGGGCGTTTTCGATCTCGTCGCGCAGCTCGGGATTGTCGAACGGCGCGCAGGCAGCGGCCACGCGCTCGGCGCGGGCGGCTTCGATCTCTTCTGGCAGCAGGGTGTCTTCCGAACGGGTGATGCCTTTGGCCTCGGCGGCGGCCAGCGCGGCCTGCACGATGGCATCGGGGTTCAGCGCGGCGATCAAGACCTTGCCCAATTCGGCGATCGGGATGCCGCCGCTGGCCTTTTCGATGCGCGCCTGCGCCTTGTCATCCAGTTGCTTGGCCAGTCGCACCAGACGGTTGGCGAGCGTGAGCACGGTGTCGTCGTCGCGACTGCCCATCGCCACACCTTGCAGCAAGTCCTTCAGCGGCACGCCGGGCTTCTTCTCCAGCGGGCGGCTTTCGGTCTTGAGGGACTTTTCAACGCCCACTGCATCGATGATGACGAAGCGGGCCTTGGCGCCATCGGCGCTGTTGCTCACGCGCTTGAGGCTGTCGCCATCCAGGCTGCGCACGCCGCGCCCTTTCATTTGCTCGTAGTAGCCCTTGCTGCGCACGTCGCGCATGAACAGCAGCACTTCCAGGGGCTTGACGTCGGTGCCGGTGGCGATCATGTCCACGGTGACGGCGATGCGCGGGTTGTAGTCGTTGCGGAAGCCGCTGAGGATGCTGTCGGCATCTTCTTCCGCGCGGTAAGTCACTTTCTTGCAGAAGGCATTTCCCTGCCCGTAGACCTCGCGCAGGATATTGATGATGTCGTCTGCGTGGCTGTCGGTCTTGGCGAAGATCAGGGTTTTTGGTGTCTCCTTGCGGGTGGGGAATATCCGCGTTTCCACGGCGGCCTTCATGGCCTGGATCACTTGGCGAATCTGGCTGAGGTTGACGACCGAGCGGTCCAGCTCCTTGCCGGTGTAGACGGTGTCTTCTTCGGTTTCGCTCCAGCGCTTTTTGCGGGTTTGCCGCTCCCGGTGATCCACCCACTCCCTGGCCTTGAGCTCGGCGCCGTTGCGGGTGATTTCGGTTTCGATGGTGTACACGTCGTAGCCGACGTTGACGCCGTCGGCCACCGACTGCTCGTAGGTGTACTCGGCGACGATGTTTTCGTTGAAGAAGCCGAAGGTGCGTTTGTCCGGCGTGGCGGTGAGGCCGATCAGGCTGGCATCGAAATAATCGAGCACCTGCTTCCACAGGTTGTAGATGCTGCGGTGGCACTCGTCGATGATGATGAAGTCGAAGGTTTCGACCGGCACGGCCGGGTTGTAGCGGACCAGCTTTTCCTGCTGAGCGGTTTGCTGCAATTCGTTGAGCGACAGGTCTTCGGCCGATTCGTCGATCTGCTCGCCGCTCAGGATGGCGTACATGCGCTGGATGGTGCTGATGCACACTTGCGCATGCGGATCGATGTTGGGCGAGGCCAGCCGCTGCACGTTGTAGAGTTCGGTGAACTTGCGGCCATCGTCCGGCGGCGTGTAGGCGATGAATTCCTGATGCGCCTGCTTGCCGAGATTGCGGGTATCGACCAGAAACAAAATACGCTTGGCGCCGCCGAACTTGAGCAGGCGATACACCGAGGTGATGGCGGTGAAGGTTTTGCCGGCGCCGGTGGCCATGTGCACCAGGGCGCGGGGCCTGTTCAGCGCCAGCGATTTTTCCAGCCCTGTGACGGCGCTGATCTGGCAATCGCGCAGATTGCGTTCGGGCAGGGCAGGCATGCGATCGGCCAGCCGCCGGCGCAGGGTGTCGGGCTGCGCCAGCCAGGTGGCCAGCGTTTCCGGCCTGAAGAAATGGAAGACTTCGCGCGAACGCGGCACCGGATCGGCGCCATCGGTGAAACGGATGATCTGGCCGGTGGCCTCGAACAGGAAACGCAGCGGCGTGTCGTCTTTGCGCCATTTGAGCGTGGCATTGGCGTAGCGCTCGGTTTGCCTTTCGGTGACAGTGATGTTCTCGCCCGCAGAGTCCTTCTTGGCTTCGATCACACCCACTGCATGGCGGTTGACGAACAGCAGGTAATCAGACGGGCCGGTGTCGGTGGGGTATTCGCGCACGGCCACGCCTGCGCCCGCCGAAAGATTGAGCTGTTTCATGTCCTGGATGATCCAGCCGGCCTGTTCGAGCTTGTTGTCGATACGCTGGCGCGCTTTGGTTTCTGGCGTCATGCCTGCCCTTCCCTTGCGGTATGCACGTCTATCGCCTGGTCATCACCGATGCGACTCGCTGCCGGATGAAGCGCGCGATTCGGAATGCTGGCTCACGCACGGGCTGCGACCCGAAGCACAGCGCCGCGTCCGCGCGATTGCGGGCACGGCGATCGACTTCCCTGGCCCGCCACAAAGGCGAATCGCCGGCCAGAAACAAGCCTGCCGGGCCGTTCCAATACACCCATCTGTCCAATCGCATGGCATCGCATCGGCAACAGCTTACCGTCTTTCGCCCTGGCCGCTGCGGTGCGGTGACCCGTGCGCTGGCGCGTTGGGTATGGGCTGGGCGCCAGACGGTGGACAGTCGCGGAAACAGGATTGCCATATGCGCCGGCCGACAGGCACGCGCAGCTGCCGGATTCCGTGCGGCGCCTGAGCGACGAGGCAAACCGCGATCCGTTGCCAGCCGCTCCAACCAACCGCCGGTCGCGGTTCGCCGATTGCGGGCTAAGATGGTTTCCACGCTCATATCAGGACGAGTACTTGGAAAGCCTGCAACTGAGCAATGTGCAGTTGCTGACCGGCGCGATTCTGGTGCTGGCCGGCGTCGGCTCCAGCCTGCTGGCGCGGCGGTTCGGTGCGCCCTTGCTGCTGGTGTTCCTGGTGCTGGGCATGTTGTTCGGTCGCGAGGGGCCGGTCGGTCTGGAGTTCGACGACTTCCGGCTGGCCTATCTGCTGGGCTCGCTGGCGCTGGCGGTGATTCTGTTCGATGGCGGCCTGCGCACGCGGATCGGCGAAGTGCGCGGTGCGCTGGCACCGGCCGGGGTGCTGGCCACGCTGGGTGTGCTGCTGACCGCCGGCTTGACCGCGCTGGCGGCCAAGGCCGTGCTGGGCCTGGACTGGCCGCATGCGCTGCTGCTGGGCGCGATCATCGCCTCGACCGACGCGGCGGCGGTGTTTTTCCTGCTGCATGCCGGTGGCCTGCATCTGCGCCGCCGGGTGGCCTCGACGCTGGAGATCGAGTCGGGCAGCAACGACCCGGTGGCCGTGCTGCTGACCTTGCTGCTGGTCGGTTGGCTGAGCGCGAATGTCGCGCCCAGCGCGTCGGAAGTGGCGATGCTGCTGCTCCATCAGGCGGTGTTTGGTGTGGCCATCGGCGCGCTCGGCGGCATTGCACTGGCCGCCGCGCTCAACCGTCTGGCGCTGCCGGCCGGTCTGCATCCTCTTTTGGCCGTGGCCGGGGCGATCGGGCTGTTCGCGCTGTCCAATCTGGTCGGTGGCAGCGGGTTTCTGAGCGTGTATCTGGCCGGGCTGGTGTTGGGCAACCGGCCAGTGCGTGCCTATGCCAACCTGGTGGCGGTACAGGATGCCGGCACCTGGCTGGCGCAGATGGTGATGTTTCTGGTGCTGGGCCTGCTGGTGCGGCCGAGCGCCCTGCTTGAGTTGATCTGGCCTTCGCTGGCGATTGCCGCATTCCTGATGCTGGTGGCGCGGCCGGTGGTGGTCGCCGCGTGCCTGGCGCCGTTCGGCTTCAAGTCACGGGAGGTCGCCTTCATCGGCTGGGTCGGCCTGCGCGGCGCGGTCGGCATTTTTCTGGCGTCCATTCCGCTGCTGCTGGGGCTGGAGCAGGCAGAAACGCTGTTCAACGTCGCCTTCGTGGTGGTGATGGCCTCGCTGCTGATTCAGGGCTGGACGCTGCGCCCGGCGGCGGCCTGGCTGGGGGTGGCTCTGCCGCGCAGCGATCCGCCGATCCGTCGGGTGGAACTCGACCTGCCCGGCCAGCTTCAGTCCGAGCTGGTCGGCTACCGCGTAGCGCCCGGAAGTGCGGTGCTGTCCGGCGCAACGGTGCCCAGCTGGGCGCGCGCGGCGCTACGCGTGCGCGACGGACATATCCTGTTGGGACCCGAGGGCGGCGATCTACAGGCAGGGGACTACGCGTACTTTCTGGCGCCGCCGGGCAACGTGGTTCGGCTGGACTGGCTGTTCGCCGAGCCGGCCGAGGCGCGCGAGGCCGAGCGCGACGTGTTCGGCGCGTTCACCCTGCCCGGCGACATTCCGTTGGGCGACCTGGCCGATTTCTACTCGCTGCCGATTCCCGAGCGCTACCGCTCCCGGACGGCCGCCGAGTTGTTCGCCAAGCGGTTCGATCAACAGCCGCAGATTGGCGACCGCCTGGTGCTGGGCGAGGCAGTGCTGGTGGTGCGCGATCTCGATGACGAGCGGGTCAGCCGGATCGGCCTGAAATTCGGCGGCGTGGCGATGCATCTGTTCGGCCACGCCGCCGGCAGCCGCGCCGAGCCCAGCGCCGCGCAACGCCTGGCAGCGCGTTGGCGCGAGCGTCGCGGCAGGCGCAGGCCCGACTGAATGGATATGCTCAAGCGGTCGTCCAACCGCGATTGCCGCCATGACTGAAGACGGCTGTGCCCAGTGCCTGTGCGGTGCGGTTCGCATCCACGCCGAATTGCCCAGCCTGTGGCTGGCGCACTGCCACTGCTCGATGTGTCGCCGCGCGCACGGAGCCGCCTTCGTGACCTGGGTGGGCTTTCCGGCCGAACGCTGCCGGATCGACGACCCGGATCACTCGCTGCGCTGGTTTGCCTCGTCGCCGGAAGCCGAACGCGGCTTTTGCGGCCGCTGCGGCAGCAGCCTGGCGTTCCGCTCGTCGCGCTGGCCGGGCGAATTGCACCTGAGCGTCGGCAATATCGCAAAGCCTCTCGATCGCACGCCCCAGGCTCACGTGTCCTGGGCTGCGCATGTCAGCTGGGCGGCGCTGGACCCCAACGACGGCCTTCCGCGCAAGCCCGGCATCGGGTAGCCAAACACCGGATATCCCGGATTGCAGCGCAGCCCGCGTTGCCGCGTAGCGGCCAAAAGCCGGGACCGCCAACACTCCGATCATCATGGCTGTAACGGCCAAGCCCAGCTCACGCCATTCCCGACTTACGGGCCTGCGGCCCTACGCCGGGCTACGCGGAGCATTCGAGTGGCCCGGATTGCAGCGCAGCGGAAATCCGGGACCGCCGCGTGCCGGTCGTCGCGGGTCATTCCGGCCAACGGCGCTTCGTGGCCGGCGAGCATTCCCCGGCTTACGGGCCTGGGGCCCTAAGCCCAATACTGTTCAGATAGAAAAATATAGGGCAGAATAGCTCTCCGTCAACCCCATGGCGGAGAGCGACGATGGCACGGACACGAAAATCCCTTCCAGGCACGGTGGATGTGGCGCATCTGATCAGCGCGGGTGTGCTG
>JAXMJH010000096.1:0-10855 GCA_034376725.1 Lysobacteraceae bacterium
AGGCCCGAAGGGCCTGCGACAGCTCTTGACCTGAGAAACCAGAAGGGGCCCGCGAAAGCTCTGGCTCTGGAATCCGAGAACAACCCCACAACGCCGTCCCCATCAACACAAAACCAGAGCACACCACACCCCCCCCACAAAAAGCACCCCTTCCCTACTCCCCTCCCCCCTTCAACCAATTCCCCAACGGCCCCTGCAACGCAAAAGAACCATCACCCAGCGCACTGAAGGCGGTAGTGGCAACCGTCTCCTCGGCGCGCCGGAAGCGCTTCGCATCGACGGCAATCAGCGCGCGCGGTCGCTGGCCCTCGGCCTGGGTGTACAAACGTCCGTTACGCGCTTGAACTTTCAGAGTCTTGCGATCCCAACTCGGTCGCGGGAAGCGCACGGTCGCCGCGCGGTAGCTGCCCGCGTAGCGGGAAAGTTCGCGCTCGGACAGTTGGTATTCGGCCGGTGGTTCGGGTCGATCCAGCTCGGCCACCAGCCAGTCGGCCAGCAGCGCGCGCATGGCGTTCAAGGGCGTGTGATTGAATGCGGTGATGACCACGAAATAGCCGCGACCCGCCTCCGCGCTGTAGGCAAAACGGGCGAGGTAGCCATCGCCGTCGCCGCCGTGGGTAAACAGCGTATGGCCCTCGTGCTGGGTGGCATGAACGCCGAGCCCGTATCCGAAGCTCAACCCGGAGCGGGCGGCAGCGGTGGTTTCAGGGCGCTCGAAGCGGGCAATCTGCGCGGCATCGAACAGCCGCACCCCGTCCACTTCGCCACGTCCGATGAGCAACCGCAGGAAGCGCGCCATATCGCGCGGATTCACATTCAGTCCGCCCGATGGTCGATAGAGGATGTGCCAGTAGGGAATCGGCGTCCGCCCATCGCGGTCATAGCCCTGGGCCAGATGCGCCAGCGTGGCGGCATCGGGCATGAAGCTGGCGGTGGTCATTCCCAGTGGGCCGAAAAGTTCTTTTTCGACGAATGCCTCGAACGGCATGCCGGCAGCTTGCTCCAGCACGTGGCCAGCCAGCCCGGGGCCGGAGTTGGAGTATTCGGAAAACTCGCCCGGCTTCCATTTGCTGACGCGCGAGGCGGGCCGAACCCGAAGCGCCTGTATGAGTGGAATCGGTGATTTGGCCGGATGATCGAACTCCTCGCGGCTCATGTCATGCCAGCCAGCGGTGTGCTCCATCAGCATGGCGAGGGTGAGTGGCGACTGACTCTCCCACGGGTTCCGGTACTGATCGCCCGCACTGCCCTTTTTCAGCGGCGCGTCGAGTGCGAGCACACCCTTGGCTTCGGCGCGCAACAGCGCAAGCCCGGTGAACGCCTTGGAGATCGAACCCACCTTGTAGCGGGTCTCGGAATCCGCTGGCCGACCGCTGGCCAGATCGACGACCCCGAAAGTACGGTGCACCACCAGTCCTTGGCGATCGACCAGAACCACTGAAGCCGAGGCGACGCCATGCTGACGACGGATGTCATCGATGCGCCCGGCAAGTTCGTCCGGACTGGCAGCCCATGCTGCCGATGCGAAACCTACGTGGATGAACAACGCCGCCAGCGCGGCAGTGCGAATCAGAACAGCGCGATCGATAGAGTGCATGCTCGATAGACAGGGTTTCGCCCGACAAGTGCCCCAGATCCCTGCCAGGCCAATCGACTGCCCGGGCTAGTCCTCTGGCGGCTGCCAGCGGAAACCGGACAGCCGCTCCAGTCGATCGACCGGCAGCACTTCCTGATAGCGCTGGCCGCGGATGACCCAGGTCGGGTAGCCGCTCACATCAGCGGCCACGCAGGCCATGGCCACCGGGCCGTTGCGCCCGCTCGGCGTGCATTCGACATACGGAAGCCGCTCGGCGGACGCGCCGAACAAACGCTTCTGCTCCTGGCAGGTCGGGCACCAGAACGCGCCGTAGAACCGGGCGCCGGTCTCATCCAGATGGGTTGCCAGCGCGCTCACGCGCGGGTCTTCCCGCCCCTGCAACAGCCCGCTATGAACAATCTGCAGCGCCACCACGACCGTGATCGCAGCAATTACGCTGCTCGACAGCCAATTGCGCCACGGCACGCCGGGCGCAAGCGAAGGCCGGCGCACAACGACGGCGGCGAAAATACCCACCATGATGGCGAACGAAACAAGGCACCACAGGCAAAAGGCATCCAGGGCGACGGCGCCTGCGACAGTGAGATAGAGACTGATCGCCAATCCCAGCCACGACAGCCCCCACAGCACACGCCAGCGCTTCAAGCGCGCCGGCATCCGCCACGCAACCAGAGCGATGACGAGATACAGCAGCAGGCCCCACAGCGCGATCGGCGCGCCCAAGAGCCGCGAGAATCGGCTGTTCTGGATCAGGTCGCAGGAAGAACCGGCAGCACAGAACGCCGGCAGCGTGCCGGAACCGGCGACGATCAGCAGGTACGCCGCGATCAGCGCGCCCGCGCTGGCCAGGGCCAACACCAGATAGTCGGGCGAGACCGCCACCGGATGCGCCGGCTTTCGGTCCCCGGCGCCGTGTGGCTGGCGCGACTTGCCACGCTTCCCCTTGCTCATTTTCCACCCCCGCTGATGTCGTTCTGGCGGCCAGGAATCGGCCTGATCACGCATAGTAGCGAAGCCACCCGATGCGCGATAGCACGAGCGGCGCGAGCAGTCGCTTCAGCATCGACTTTCATCGACGGGCAACGCGTCTGGCGCGGGAATCCGCGACGAATGCAACAACAGAAGGCGGCATCGCGCATCCGTGCCGACGGATGCGCGATGTCCGGCGGTCAGCGCAGGTGCTGGGTCAACGCAGCGATGCGGACCGCGTTCTCGCGCCGCAGGGTCTCGCGGTCGGGGGCAGCCGGTGCGGCCGGTGTGGCTCTCAGGTGCTGCGTCAGGGCGGCAATTCGAGTCGCATTCTCGCGCCGGAGCGTTTCCCGGTCGGGTGCCGGAGCGGGCGCCGGCTTGGCCCTGAGATGCTGGGTCAGCGCGGCGATACGCGCCTCATTCTCCCGCCGCAGCGTGGCTTGATCGGCCACCGGCGCTGGTGACGACTTGGCCAGTGCTGTCGCCGGCTTGGCCACGGGCGGCTGGTCTGGCGCGGCAGCGCCGGATGCCGACAGCCCCCTGACCACGACGACGATCAGTCCGATCGCCAGCAGCACCAGCACGATCTGCGAAGCCAGAGCGGGCAATCCGAGCATGGGGACGGCGATCTGAACGACCAGCCAGGCAACGACCAGGTAAACGACGACGGCGACGAGAAGCTTTCCATCGGTGACTTTCTGAATCAGGGTACGCTCGGACATTGTCGGATTTCCTCTTATGTGACGCTTACGGGATCGGGATAGCCAGCGCTGCACGATGACGGGCGCGACCGGCGCAGAGCGTGACTCCAGACCGGTCGCACCACGACATCAACCCCCTCCCAAGGGCCCGGTCGGCACCGGGTGGTACGGCTCTTCGTCCGCTACCACCCGGTGACCGGTCTCGATGCAGGCAACGATTTCAATTCCTTACAATGCCAAGCGAATGAACCGCCATGGCCGGCCGATTTTGAAACGTTAACTACAAAAATGTCAAACATTCGAAAATTCCTGGCTTTTCGGAATCGCCCCGGACGTTTGCAGGCGCCCTGAATGCGCTGGCCACGAACCCTGAAACGCAGTCGCGCGGCGCGTAGGGAAATCCCGGACAAACAAAAGCCCGCGCCCTGTTGGACGCGGGCTTTCAAAATGCGGCGTCAGCCCCGCGCCAGCCTGCGTGATCGACTTCTGCCCACCATGCGGAAGAAATCGCGGATCACCAGCAGCGCGACGATCACCAGAATCAGGGTGAACACCCGCTCCGGCGCGATCGGAATTCCGAGCTTGGTCAGGACCGGCGCAAGCAGCTTGACCGCCATCGCTTCGACCTGATCGAAGCCCGGCAAAGAGACATCCTTGATCAACTCGCCGCCCGCCACACTGGGTGCGAATGCTGCCGGCGGCGCCACCAACACCCAAACGCCGGACATGACGATCAACAGCGCCAGAAACGCGAACACTGCATTGCGGATCGAACGTCCGCGCTTGGATGCAGGCGAAGGCTCAGGCGCCGGCGGACCGGCGCTTCCGGTGAGATGGGCGTTGGGCGACTCGGCCGCCTGTGCGCGGACGACAACCGGCGATGGTGGCACCTGACCGTGTCGGTGATGGGTCAAGGCCGCAATCAGCGCCTCGTTCTCCTTACGCCGCGCCTCGCGCTCGGCTTTCATCATCCGCTCGACGACGGCGGCCGATTGCTCGCCGGAATGCCCAGGTTCGATGACGTTGCCCTCATCATCGGTCGGCACGATATCGAACATCCACAGCAGCACCAGGGCCACGGGGAAGCCAAGCAGCGCGACCACGACGACCAGCCGTACCGCCCAATCGGGGATGTCGAAGAACGGGAAGACCTGAGTCGCGACCTGTACCAGCACCCAGGCGGCGACGATGTACATGACCGCGCCACGATAGACGTGACGACGTTTGAGCTCTTGCCAGAAAGAACGGCTCACGCGGATGCCCCCAGTGGTTGACGCCTGCGGTTTCCTGCCCAGCAACCCGAATCGGAAACCGCCATGAAATCCGGGTCGGCGGCCGCTTCTTTCCCGCCCGCCCCGGCGCTCACTCCAAATGTCGTGACCAACGCCACACCATCGCGCCGACTGACCGGCGAGCTACCCAGGCAGCTCACCCCGGAGCGATTCCACCGGTATCGGCGGATGCGAACTCGGCCGAATAATGAGACATCGTTCACATTTTTGTCAATTGATGACGCTTTTTGTCGCATTGAAATCGAGTCGTTCATCCGTTCACTCCGAGACGAACCGGCTCGGCACCACCAGCACCGGCCGTGAGGAATTGCGCAGAATCGCCGCCGAGTAGCTGCCCACCAGCACGTCGTACAGCGCGCTGTGGCCATGGCTGCCGACGATGATGAGATCGACCGCGAGCCGCTCGGCCTCGGTCAGGGCAGTCTGGGCAGTCGGTCCGCGCACCAGCAGCGCGCTGGCTTCCACGCCGTCCTCACGCAACGAGTCCGCGAACGCCTGCACCGCCCGGTGCGCCTGACGGAACTCCGCGGCGACCTGGTCGCGGACCACGTCCGGTCCGGCCTCGAAACCCATGAAGTCCGGCTCCGGCTCGGCGACGTGGAGCACGTACACTTGGGCATGGGTGGCCTGGGCGACCTGTCGCGCCACTTCGATGACCCTGGTCGACGCCGCCGAGAGATCGATGGCCACCAACAGTTTCATTCGGGTTCTCCTGTCGCGCGGGCCGCCAGCTCGCGCTGGATCAGCGGGTAGAAATTTGCAGTGAACCGGTCGGCCTCGCTTGCAGACATGTGCGACCACTCGGGAAGCCAATAGCCCTGCATTTCCGGATGATCCTCGAAGTGCAGCCCGATCGCTCCGCTGCGTTCGATGAGCGGGTCCCAGGTCGACTCGCGCGGCGCGATGTCCGGCTCGGACGTGGCGTAATGGCCCTCGTATGGCAACTGCACGAATAGCACCGGCACCCCGCGGGCCGTGAGCTTGTCGACTGCGGCCACCGCGCGATCGAGCTGCTTGATCCGAGCCTCGGCGATGCGCTTCTGAACCTCGGGCGGGCGCTCGGCCAGGGGCTTCCAGCCATGGGCCCAGATCGACCGCGCCAACTCCCTGTAGCCCTCGTCGTACTCGAGACGATCCCACATGCGGGCGTTGCGATCCCTTTCCAGATTGACCAGCTTGCGAACCTCCGGGTCGAACTCGACGCCATCGCGATTGCTCAGCGGCTGGCGTCGCAGGATCGCCGGCAGCGCGAAGTCGGACTCATAGAACGCCAACCAGGGCTCGACCAACAGCGAAATCCGGTGACCCAGCCATTGGGCCGGGGTCTGCGTGGCGTATCGATCGATCGCCGGACGCCGGTATTCGTAGCCGGAAAAAAACAATCCTGGGGCAACCCCGATCAGCAGCGTTCCGGTGAAGTCCGGATCGTCGGCCAGACTCTCGATCACCGCCACCGGGCTGGTGCCTTCCAGGGCGAGCTGGATTGGCCTGCGTCCGTCGAGTTGTTCCCAGACGCCGAGCTGCACGTCGAACAGCGTGCGCGATGATCCGGTCAACACCCAGCCATCGCCCTCGCCCCGATCGATGCGCCGCCGCTGCTCGGCCCACAAGGCGTCGGAATTGCGGTACGAAGGCGTCACGCCCTGAGTGCGCACCCAGGCCTCCCAACCGGCCAGCAACAGCGCCATCACCACAAGCGCCAGCCATGCCGCAGCACCCAATGCCGGCAGCGGCCGCTGATAGACCGACTCGTGCTCAGCACCCGAAATATCAGAACTGGAAGTAGATGAAGGCATTGCTCGCCCCCTGCGTGATGAGAATCAGCCAAAGCATTGCGCCCCAAACCGCACCGAGCAGCCAGCGTGGCGCGCGTTCGGCCACTTCATGCAGGCTGCGATTGCGCATCAGGCCATGCGTCGCCAGCATTGCCAGGGTCACCGCAGTCACCTGCACGATGTCGATGGTCGGCAGCACCTTTTTGCCTTCAAGCTCGAAGGTCAGCATGGTGTCCAGCATCCGCCACGCAGTCGGAAAATCCTGCGCGCGGAAAAACACCCAGGTAATGTTGATCAGAAAATAGGTCAGCAGACCGAGAAACACCCTGGGCAGCCAGCGCTGCCAGATCGTGCTTTCCCCGAACCGGGCCACGAGCCAGCGCTCGGCGGCAAGATACGCTCCGTGCAGGCCACCCCAGACCACGAACGACCAGCTCGCGCCATGCCAAAGGCCGCCCAGCAGCATGGTGGTCATCAGATTGGCGTAGGTGCGCAGACCGCTCTTGCGATTGCCGCCCAGCGGGATGTACAGGTAGTCGCGCAGCCAGCTCGACAGGGAGATGTGCCAGCGGCGCCAGAAGTCGGAAAACCCGATCGCCGCATACGGGTAGCGGAAGTTGTCGGGCAGCGAAAATCCCAGGCACAGCGCGATGCCGATTGCCGCCGTCGAGTAGCCGGCGAAGTCGCAGAATATCTGCCCGGAAAACGCCAGCGTACCCAGCCAGGCGTCCAGCGGGTGCAGCATCTCGGCGCTGCCGAACACCGTGTCGGCCGCCTTCGACAGCAGGCCATCCGCAATCACGATCTTGTTGAACAGGCCCAGCGTGATCAGCGCCAGGCCCCAACGCAGCTGCGCGGCAGTGGCGACCCTCGGGATGGCGAATTGCGGAATCAACTGCGCGGGCCGGACGATCGGGCCTGCCACCAACTGCGGAAAGAAGGTCACGAACAACGCGAAGTCGAGAAACGAATCGGCAGGTTTCGCCCGACGCAGATAGACATCGAGCGAATAGGCCATGGTCTGGAAGGTGTAGAAGGAAATGCCGACCGGCAGCACGATGCTCCACTCGGCCGGCTGATAGTCGACCCCAATCGCCGCCATCAGCGCCTGGAAGTTTTCCAGCAGAAAGCCGCCGTACTTGAAGAACCCCAGCAACCCCAGATTGACGCACACGCTGGCGGCCAGCCAGAGCCGTCGCTGGAACGTCCGCTGCTCGACGAACAGCCGCTTTGCCACCCACCAGTCCAGCACGGTGGAAATCCACAGCAGGATGACGAACGGCGGATTCCAGGCAGCGTAGAACAGGTAGCTGGCGACCAGCAGAATGCCCTTCTTGCTGCGCCACGAAAACGGCCCGTTGTGCAAGGCCAGCACGATCGCGAAGAACACGATGAACGTGAGCGAATTGAAGAGCATTCGTCATCGCCTCCCCGAGCGAAGCGCAGCATCCCGACCGCCCGCCGGGAATCCCCGGAAGGCGCACGGACTCTAGATACACCCGCCCCCAACGCGTGCTCGAATCGAATGGACGCAGTCGGCGACCAAAGGCGGCCAGCGGGTGGCCCGACTCAGGCCGAAGGCCGCAAGCCGGGACCGCGAGATGCTTCATGGATTCCGGCGGTCCCGGCATTCGCTGCGCTCGTGCCGGGCTACGCGGGACATTGGCTTTGCGCTTTTGTGGCCTGGCTCAGGCCGGATGGACAGTTCCTGCCGGATCAATAGCGCCCGGTCAGGGCGGGTCGCGCGGGCAGATATCGAACAGCCGGATATCGTGATCGAAGCCCTTGGGACGCACGGTCAGCACGTCGCGCACCGCGACGCTGTCGCCGCACAGTTCGCGGGTGTGCTCGGAAACCAGCACCTGGCCGCCACGAGTGAACGATTCGATCCGGCTGGCCATATTGACGTTGTGACCGACGACGCCGTACTTGGCGCGCCGCGCCGATCCGATGTTGCCGACCACCACCTCACCGCTGTTGATGCCGATGCCGGTCGACACCTCCGGCAGTCCCTGAGCCCGGTTGAGGGCGTTGACATCGTCCATCGCCGCCTGCATCGCCAGCGCACAGTGCGCCGCCCGGACCGCGTGATCGGCCAGCGGCTTGGGCGCACCGAACAGCGCCAGCACGGCATCGCCGATGAACTCGTCGATCACCCCGCCGTGGGCCAGGATCACATCCGACATCCGGCCCAGAAAGTGATTGACGATGGCCATCACCTCCTGCGGGTCGCGGTTGGCCGAGAGCGTCGAAAACCCGCGCAGATCAGCCATCAAAATGGTGATTTCGCGGCGCTCGCCGCCCAATCCCAGCGCCTCGGGCGAGTCGAGCAATGTGTCGGCGATGTCGTCGGCCAGGTAGCGGCCAAACACTTCCCGGATGAACGCATTGCGTCGCTCGAGCTCGGCGGCCAGTCTGCGAATCCGGTCGTTGGCGCGTTTGAGATTGAGCTGTACGTTGACCCGCGCCAGCACCACCTGGAATTGCAGCGGCTTGGTCACATAGTCGTTGGCGCCAAGCTTCAGGGCCGAGACGATGTCGTCCTGCTCGACCTTGGCGGTGGCCATGATCACCGGCAACTCGCTGCCGTCGCGGGTCTTGCGGATCTCCTCCAGCACCTCCAGGCCGCTAAGCCCCGGCATCATCACGTCGAGCAGCACCAGATCGCAGAAATTGGCATCCAGCCAGTCCAGCGCCTGCCGGCCATGCTCGGCGAGAAACACCTTGAATCCGCGCTTTTCCAGACGGCGCGAAAGCAGATCGCGGTTCAGCTCATTGTCGTCGACCACCAGAATGATGGCCACGTCCGACTGCGCGTCGGTGGGTGTCTCGCCGGTATTGTCCATGCTTGATGACCCGTATCCGATCGGCCCAGTCTAGCCGGCATTGCCCTCATCGTGGCCGGTCGATGGAGCTGGCGTCTCGGCCCATGGCGCCAGCCCGAAGCGCGGCCAGGGAGAGTGGCAGCCGGGCGATGGGTGACCGGCCATGTGGCCTGGCCGCAACGATTGCGCTTGCACCTCGCTGGTGGAGTTGCTAGCGTCGCCGCCGGTGACCGACTTCTGGGAGATGCGTTCGCATGAGGTCAGTTTCGGTCGAAAACTCCACCCGCGTGCACCCGTTCGTCAGCAATACCGCCATCGGCAGAGCGCTGGTCATTGGCCTTGCATCGGTGATGGCGGTCTCGACGCTGCCGCCGGGCAACACCGGGAAGTCCGCGCTGATTCTCGCGCTGGGCCTGCTGTACGGGCCCGCGATGTACCTGCTCGCCCGCCACAGCGCGGATTCGCGTCGGGCTGGCCTGGCCACCTTCTTTCTCGACGGCCTGGTGGTCGCATCGTTCGTGCTGATCATGCGCTACGCGCTGGTTCCCAGCATCGCCCTGCTGGTGGTGCAACTCTCGGTACCGATGTTGATGGCCGGCCCGCGGCTGGCCGCGCTGGCCGTCCTGCCGCCACTGAGCCTTCTCGGGCTGGGTCTGCTGTTCGTCGAGCCCGATTTCCACGCCGACACCCAGGGCCCGGCGCTCTGGCTGGCTTCATCGATCCTGATCATCTACATCCTGTGCGTCGCCTACCTCACCAACCGCGTCGGCCGGAACCTGTTACGGACCCGCAGGGAGCTGCAGGACAGTCACGCCCGCATGTCCCGGCAGAGCGAGCTGATCGAGTCGCTCAACGACATCGCCCAACTGGTCAATGCCACGCTCGATGTCGAGCGGATCATGCGGGCATTGCAGCAGAGCATGGCCAGCGTGTTCCGGTTCGACCAGATGAGCATCCTGCTCATCGATGCCAGCGGCGGTCGGCTGGTCTTCGACCGGGTCATCGGTACGGATGGCGATTCGCTTCTGGCGAGCCTGAGCGGGCTGTCGGTGCCGCTGGGCGAGACCGGAAGCATCTTCGCGGCGACCGTGGCCCGCCGCCGCCCACTGCACATTCCCGATATCGGACAGGCGCGCGGCATGATGTCGCCCGCCGATGCCCGCATTCACGAACGCATGCCGACGCGTTCGGTGATCACCTTTCCGCTGCTGATCGACGATCAGCCGATTGGCGTGCTGGTGTTTTCGCATTCGAGCGCGTCGTTCGAGCTCAGCGAAGAGGGCATCGCATCGATCGGCCGACATGTCGCCTTCGTCGCCAGCATCCTGCGCAAACTGCAACTGCACCAGGGCCTGGAGCAGGCCCGGCGCGAAGCCGAAGCGGCCAATGAGGCCAAGAGCCGGTTTCTGGCCAACATGAGTCACGAATTGCGCACCCCGCTCAACGCCATCATCGGCTATAGCGAGGTGCTGCTGGAGGAAGCCGAAGACCAGGATCTGGACGATCTGGTGCCGGACATCCGGCGCATCGAATCGTCGGGCCGCCACCTGCTCAGCCTGATCAGCGACGTGCTGGATCTGTCGAAGATCGAGGCCGACCGGATCGAGCTGCACCCGGAGTCCTTCGATGCCGATGAACTAATCGAGGAAACCGTCGACATCGTCAGAACGCTGGCGAGCGCGAACGGCAATGCCGT
>JAXMJH010000097.1:0-111521 GCA_034376725.1 Lysobacteraceae bacterium
CATCATCGGTTATCTGGCCCTCGACCCTCAGCCGCATACCATCGAGGTACGGGCCGAGCGCAATCTGGCCGTACAAGGTCTGTTGCGCAGCGCCACGGGGGTGCTGAGCAATGTCAGCGCAGTCGCGCCACGGGCGGCCAATGACGACAACGCCGACCGGCTGCAGGTAATCGTCAATCCGATTGGCGAAGGGCCGGCCAGCACGGTGCGGATCGTGAGCCTGGCCGAGGCGGGCGATATCCTGCTGGTGTCAGGCATCGATGATGCCGGCACCAGAGCCCCTGGCCAGGTGCTGGAACTCGACGGTCGCGGCACGATCATGCTCAGTGCCGCAGATCTGGAGCAGGGCAGCGGCGACCCGCGCCTGATTCCGGGATTTGCCGGTCCGTTCGGCGATGGCGCAGGCCGCTGGCAGGTGACGGTGAGCGCAAGCGGATACCTGTCGAGCAGTCACATTGAGGCGCAAAGTCTGGTGACCACCCCGGACGGCAGCCTGGCCAACCTGAGCGCGGTGGCGCCGCAGCGGAGCCGGTTCGAGGCTGAGGTGTGGACATTCAATCCAGCCAGCAACGAAGGGCAACGGAGCGTGCTGCGAGTGGTCAATCGCGAAGATCGGGACGGCACGGTGCTGATTGCCGGTTTCGATGACGCCGGCGATCCGGCCCCGGCCGGTGGGGCGTTGCTGGCCTTGCCGGCCAATGCAGCCGTGGAGCTGAGCGCGGCCGACCTGGAGCAGGGCAACGCCGCCAAGGGCTTGTTGGGTCGCTTGGGCGATGGCACCGGCAAGTGGCGGCTGAGCCTGAGCGCCGATGTTGCGATCCTGGCGCAGAGCCTGATTGAATCGCAGCAGGGTGGCCTCACCAATATCAGTCTGCCGGTGCGTTGAGTTGAGTCGCAGACCGGGTCGGCGCCGTGCGCCGATCCGGTCCGGTCAAGCCAGCCAGCGCGAAGCCTGCCCTGTGTAGATCGAAGGCCCTTTTTGGGCTGGTTTGCTGAGATCACAATCCGGCGACGGCGAAGATCAGTGCCGCCGTGCCGGCTGCGGCCAGCAGATAGCAGACCCACGCCAGCACCCGGCGCGGGCCTGCTGTGCGCACGCCGAGGTCTTGCACGGTCATGCGCAGCCGGTGGGCGGCGTGCCAGTAACTCAAGCCGATCAGCGCGAACAGTGCCACAGCGACCGGCCAGAACGACAGCGCCGCGTGGATGCGCGCGTGGTCCAGTGCCGGGTCGGGCATGAGGCCCAGGGCATCGGCCAGCAGAATCAGCGCGATGGCCGGCAGAAACAGGGCCGACAACATGCCGCCAGCCGCAAACGGAAGCCAGATCAGCGGTTTGTTGGAGCGTGCCATGTCAGCCTCCGGCCAGCAGAATGAGGGTCAGGCTGATCGCCGCCCAGAGTAGATAGTGGGCGCCGGCGATCCATGCGCCGGCCAGCCGGCGCGCGCCGATGTAGACCGGCATGGTGCTGGGCGCCAAAGAAAACCAGCTGAGGCTGTGGATCACTGTGGCGGCCAGAATGACCACCAGCAGAACGACGCCGCCGGGTGTCGCCAGCGCTTGGCGGAAACCATCCCAGGCCTCGGGTCCCTGGCCGAGACGGATCAACCCCACGGTAAGCAGGGCGGCGAACACGCCGATCGGTGCCGAGGTCAGTTCGCGCAGCATGTATTGGCGGTAGCTGGCGGTCTTCAGCCACCAGTTGCCGGGCAGGACGGGGCGATACGGGCCGTGTCTCATGATGCTCCCCGTGGCGTGATCAGGCGGGTGAACCAATCGATACTGCTGGCCAGCTTCATTTGCTGGATGGCGCCGGCCGGGTCGACATGCTTGGGACAGACTTCCGAGCATTCGCCAACGAAAGTGCATTCCCACACGCCATCATCGCTGGCGGTGGTCTCCATGCGCTCGCGGGCGCCACCGTCGCGCGAGTCGAGGTTGTAGCGCTGGGCAAGCGCAAGAGCCGCTGGCCCGAGGTAGTTTTCGTTCAGCGCCACCTGCGGGCAGGCGGCGTAGCAGAGCATGCAGTTGATGCACATGCTGAGATTGCGAAACCGGGCCAGCTCGGCCGGTGTCTGCCGGAACGGCGCGCCGTCGGCCGGCGCCTGGTGTGGCATCAGCCAGGCATTGACGGTGGTAAGGCTGTTCATCAGCCGATCCTGGCGGACAACCAGATCGCGGGTGACTTCGAGGTTGTCCAGCGGGCCGACCCGTATGTGGCCTGGATAGTCGCGCAGGAACGCCTTGCACGAGAGCACCGGTTCGCCATTGACCATCATGCCGCAGCTGCCGCACACCGCCATATGGCAGGACCAGCGGTAGCTCAGCGTGCCGTCGATGTGATCCTTGACATAGTTCAGTGCGTCCAGCACCACCCATTCCGGTTGGCAGGGCACCATGAAAGTGTCCCAGCCCGGTTCGGCGTCGGATTCCGGCCGGTAGCGGAACACTTCGAGCCGGATGATGCGCTCAGTCATGGGCTGCGCCTCCGTAGACCCGCGCGCCGGGCGGCGAGCGGGTGATGGTCACCGGACGGGTGGACAGCGCGGGTGGCCCTTCGCCGGTGCGCCGGACCAGGCTGTGGTGCAAATATTCCGAATCGTTGCGCTCGGTGAAATCGAGGCGCTGGTGGGCACCGCGCGATTCGCGCCGGATCAGGGCGGCATGCGCCATCGCCTCGCCGATCTCCAGCAGGGCGCCCAACTCGATGGCCTGGAACAGCTGGGTATTGAACACGCGGCTCTTGTCGGCCACGCCGACCCGTCCATAACGCTCGCGCAATGCCGACAGGGTGGCACAGGCTTCGCGCAGCGGGCCGTCTTCACGATAGATTCCGGCCGAGCCCTCCATCACCGCATGCATTTCGTCGCGCAGGCCTGCCAGGGTTTCCAGTCCGGCCGGGCGGTCGAGCAAGGACTGCACGCGCGTGAATGAAGCCTCGGCCTGTGCACGCCAGGCCGCTTCGTCGGGTCGTGCGCTGGCCAGGGCATGCTCGGCGGCATGGCGTCCGGCGCGGGCGCCGAATACCAGGATCTCGGTGAGCGAGTTGGAACCCAGCCGATTGGCGCCGTTGATGCTGACGCAGGCGCATTCGCCGGCCGCGAACAGGCCCGGCAATTCGGTCGCCGCGTCGATATCGGTATCGATGCCGCCCATCGTGTAGTGCACCACCGGGCGCACTGGAATCGGCTCGTGCACCGGATCGACGCCGACGTAGGCGCGGGCCAGCTCGCGCACGAACGGCAGGCGCTCGTTGATCTTCGCTTCGCCCAGATGACGGATGTCGAGGTGGACGACATCGCCAGCCGGAGTGGAAATTGCCCGGCCCTTGCGCTGTTCGTGCCAGAACGCCTGACTGAGCCGGTCGCGCGGACCCAGCTCCATTGCCTTGCGCCGCGGCCACGGATCGGGTGGGCCAAGGTTGTAGTCCTGCAAATAGCGATAGCCGTCGCGATTGACCAAAATGCCGCCTTCGCCGCGTGCGCCTTCGGTGATCAGGATGCCGGTGCCGGGCAGGCCGGTGGGATGGTACTGGACGAACTCCATGTCTTTCAGCGCCACGCCGGCGCGATAGGCCATGGCCATGCCGTCGCCGGTCTTGATGGCGCCATTGGTGGTGAACGGAAATACCCGGCCGGCGCCGCCGGTGGCGATGACCACGCTGGGCGCGACGAACACGGTGCGCTCGCCGGTCTCGATCGCGATGGTGGTCACGCCGGCGGCCTTGCCGTCGACCACCAGCAGGTCGAGGGCGAAGAACTCGTCGTAGCGCTCGATGCCGGGATACTTCAAGGTGGTCTGAAACAGCGTGTGCAGGATATGGAAGCCGCTCTTGTCGGCGGCAAACCAGGTGCGCTCGTTCTTCATGCCGCCGAACGAACGCACGGCGACCTGGCCGTCGTCCTTGCGGCTCCAGGGGCAGCCCCAGCGCTCCAGCTCGGTGAGCGCCTTGGGCGCCTCGGCGACGAACAGCTCGACCGCGTCCTGATCGCACAACCAGTCGCCACCGCTCACTGTGTCCATGAAATGATCGTGCAGAGTGTCCGGCTCCTGGATCACGCCGGCCGCGCCGCCCTCGGCGGCGACGGTGTGACTGCGCATCGGGTAGACCTTGCTGACCAGCGCGATACGCAGCCCGGGGTTCTGTTCGGCCACGGCGATCGCCGCTCGCAGACCGGCACCTCCGGCACCGACGATGACGACATCGGTCTCGACTATGTGCATGATCAGGCGCTCTCGACGAAGTAGCGGTGGGCGCGATAGAAACCGCGGAATATGGAGACCTTTTCGTCGACCACGATGCGTTTGCCCAGCTTGTCCGCTTCTTCGGCAAGCAGGCTGTCCAGGTCGAGATCCCACAGTGTCGGCAGGAACGGTTCGGCGGTACCGAACACCCAGCGCAACGGCGCCATGCGATGAAACCAGTGGCTGCGGGTGCGGTCACCGTACTCGGCCAGCACCAGCCGGCCACCCGGCCGGGTCACCCGCAGTGCCTCGGAGACCACGCGACGGCGCACTGGCGGCGGCAACTCGTGCAGCAGCAGGAAAAACGCAGTCGAATCGTGACTGTCGGAGGCGAAGCGCAGCTGCTCAGCGTCCATCAGATGCATCGCCACGCCATCGTCCAGGCCTGCGGCCTTCAGTTTGGCGGTGGCGCGCTCGATCTGGATCGGCGCCACGTCGATCACCGTGAGCGCACTCTTCGCCAGCGAGCTGGCCATCGCCGGCACCACGTCGCCATAAGCGGATGCGATCAGTAATGTCTGACCGGCTCGCTCGCCGTCCAGCAGGCGAATGGTTTCGTCGCGCAGGCGACGGTACTGGCCAAAAACGATGCAATTGATGATTGGCTGATGATCGAAAAACCACACCGCCGGAGGCCAGATATAGGCCCACCAGTAATGCCGGACCAGATAGTCGGGCAGTGGCGGTGCAGCTGTTTCGCCGATTGCGACGTGGCTGGCTGCGCTTTGCCCGGCTCGGTTCAATTCGAGCTCGGTTGTCGCCGGATATGAAAATCGCGAACCATCGCCTTGCATAGGGTGCTCCTCGCGTCAGGCGGCTCAATGTGGCCTCGCCGCTGGTCGCCAGCATGGCCGAATCCGAGAATAGCGGGTTTGATGCCCGTCAAGTTAGCTGGGCGTGGGACAGATTGCGACGGATCGCCCGGTTCGTCGCATATTGGAGCGAAAGCTCCATTGGTGGTGACCCCGGTAGCCCCGGCGCTACAATCGCAGTTCTTCCCCGCGACTCGACACCGGCGCACCAAATGACTTTCGAAGGTACTCGTTCAACTCCGTCTCCCGTGATCGAAGCGCTGGTGCGCGAATTGCAAGAATCTTCTTCCGGGGGGGCGGCCTGCGACCCGGAACTGGAGCGCTTCGTGAGGCTGTTTTTCGCTCGCCTCGGCGAAGACGAGTTCTCCGGGCTTCCAGCCCCTGTGTGGCTGGATCAGGCTCGTGGCATGTTGGACTTCGCGCGTCGGCGGCAGCCCGGCGAGACCAAGGTCCGGGTGTTCAACCCCGACAGCGCGCACGACGGATGGCAGTCGACCCACAGCATCGTTCAGATCGTCAATGACGATATGCCGTTTCTGGTCGACTCGGTGACCATGGCGCTGAATGCGTTCGATGTCCAGTTGCACGCCATCAATCATCCGGTGACCGCGGTGCAGCGCGACCCGCAGGGCGGGCTGACCGGTTTCGGCGGCACGCAGCGGGAATCGCTGATGCACATCGAATTCGACCGTCAGATCGATCCCGGTAGGATGCTGGCCATCGAAAAATCGGTACGGGCTTCGCTCAACGATGTCCGGGCGTGCGTCAGCGACTGGCAGGCGATGCGCGAGCGCATGCTGGTCATCGTGGATGATCTTGCCGATCGCACCATACCCATCAGCGACGCCGGTCGCGAGGAGGCGCGGGCGTTCCTGCGCTGGGCGGCGGAGGATCACTTCACCTTCCTGGGCTACCGAGAGTATGTCGTGGACCGCGACGGCGAGGAGGAAGTGCTTCGCGCAGTCAAGGGCAGCAGTCTTGGCCTGCTGACACGCAGCGAAGACAGTCACCGGCCGCGCCCGCTCGCCACGCTGGCGGCGCACTACATGCCGCAGTCCGGGTCGGTCGACGCGCTCATCCTGACCAAGACCAATGCGCGCTCGACCGTGCATCGGCCGGGCTACATGGATTACATCGGCGTGCTGCATTTCGATCCGGACGGTCGCCCGGTGGCCGAGCAGCGTTTCATCGGGCTCTACACGTCCAGCGCCTACACCCGTCGGCCCTGGGATATTCCCCTGGTCCGGGGGCGCTACAACTACGTTTTGCAGGAATCGGGATTCGCCGCGCAAAGTCACAGCTGGAAGGCGCTCCGGCACATTCTGGAGATCCTGCCCCGCGACGAGCTGTTCCAGTCCAGCGGCGAAGAGCTGCTGCGCACCTGCCTTGGCATCCTCAGCCTGCAGGAGCGTGTGCGCACCCGACTGTTTCTGCGCCGGGATCGCTACGGCCGGTTCTTCTCCGCGCTGGTCTACATTCCGCGCGACCGGTTCAACACCGATGTCAGATTGCGGATAGGCGGGCTGCTCCAGCAGGCGCTGAAGGGCGAGCGGTTGGATTCGACCGTGGCGGTCGGCGAATCGCCCCTGGCCCAACTGCACCTCATCATCCGGCCGCGTACCGGCGAGCCGGTCGAGGTCGACGTGACCGCGCTGGAGCAATCGATCGTGCGCATCGTGCGCAACTGGCACGATGAACTCACCGAGCTGCTGATCCGGCGTCACGGTGAGCACGATGGCCTCAAGCTGGCGGCCCGTTATGGCAAGGCGTTGCCGGCGGGCTACATCGAGGATGTGTCGCCGGAAATCGCCGCCGACGACTGCGCGCAGCTTTCGGCACTGAGTGGGCCGGATGATCTCAAGCTGCGGCTGTATCGCTCAGCGCACGGCACGTCGGGGCAGGCGCGATTCAAGCTGATGCGCGAGGGTTCCGACATCCCGCTGTCGGAGGCATTGCCGCTTCTGGAAAATCTCGGGCTGCGCATCCGTTCGGAGCATCCCTATGCGCTCTCGGTCGACGGCCGCGCCATCCATATCCAGGACTTCGAAATCGAATCTTCCGGCCTCAATCTCGATGTTGCCGGCCAGGCCGAGCGTTTCGAGGCTGCCTTCGATTGCGTTTGGCGCGGCGAGGCCGAGAGCGATGGGTTCAACCGGCTGGTTCTGAGCGCCGGACTGGATTGGCGTCAGATCGCCATGCTGCGGGCCTACGCCAAGTTTCTGCTGCAGGCCGGCGTGCCGTTTTCGCAGTCCTACATGGAGGAAACGCTGACCAGGTACCCGCTGCTGACCCGGCTTCTGGTGGCGCTGTTCGAGTCGCGGTTCGATCCGGATATCGATTCTGCTCCTGCCGATCAGGTTCAGGTGCGGCGCGGTCGTTTGGCGTCGGAGCTGCATCTGGTTGCCAGCCAGGCCGAGCGCGAAACCTATGCGACGGTGATCGAGGAAGTGTCGGGCGCCGTCGGACTCGATCGCGATGCCCAGATGGACGCGGTCCGCGACGGTCTGGAGATTCTGTTGGGCTCGGTCAACAGTCTGGATGAAGACCGGATCCTGCGCAGCTTCATCGGGGTGATGTCGGCCACGCTTCGCACCAGTTTCTATCAGCGTCCGGATGGCCGGTACCGGGACTACCTGAGCCTGAAATTCGACTCGGGTGCCATTCCCGATCTTCCGCGCCCCCGTCCGTATCGCGAGATTTTCGTTTACTCGCCGAGGGTTGAGGGCGTGCATCTGCGCTTTGGTCCCGTCGCGCGCGGCGGATTGCGCTGGTCGGACCGGCGCGAAGATTTCCGCACCGAAGTACTTGGCTTGGTGAAAGCCCAGATGGTCAAGAATACGGTGATCGTGCCGGTCGGCGCCAAGGGTGGCTTTTTCGCGAAGCGACCGCCGGTCGACGGCACGCGCGATCAGATCCTTGCCGAGGGCGTTGCCTGCTATCGGAGCTTCATCAGCGGCTTGCTCGATATCACCGACAACTACCGCGGCAACGACGTGGTGCACCCCGACGCCGTGGTGCGCCACGACGACGACGATCCGTATCTCGTGGTCGCCGCCGACAAGGGCACTGCCACGTTTTCCGACATCGCCAACGCCATTTCGCTCGAACGCGGCTTCTGGCTGGGCGACGCCTTCGCATCTGGCGGCTCGGTCGGCTACGACCACAAGGGCATGGGCATCACCGCCCGGGGCGCCTGGGAATCGGTCAAGCGTCACTTCCGCGCGCTCGGCATCGATTGCCAGAGCGAGGACTTCACCGTGGTCGGAATCGGCGACATGTCCGGCGACGTGTTCGGCAACGGCATGCTGCTGTCGCGCCACATCCGGCTGCTGGCAGCGTTCGACCACCGGCATATTTTCATCGACCCGGATCCGGACGTTGAGCGCAGCTACATCGAGCGCGAGCGGTTGTTTGCCGTGCCGCGCTCCAGCTGGGAGGACTATGACAAGGCCCTGATTTCCGAGGGTGGCGGTGTCTGGTCGCGGTCCTTGAAGTCGATCCCGCTGTCCGAGCAGGCGCGCGCTGTCCTTGGCATCGACTCCGGGATCACCGAGTTGAGTCCCAACGCCCTGCTGACTGCAATTCTCAAGGCGCCGGTCGACCTGCTTTGGAACGGCGGCATCGGCACTTACGTCAAGGCCAGCAGGGAAAGTCACGAGGACGTCGGCGATCGCGCCAATACGCCGATTCGCGTCGATGGCGGCCAACTGCGCTGCCGCGTGGTCGGCGAGGGCGGCAATCTGGGCCTCACCCAGCTCGGTCGCATCGAGGCTGCCCAGCAGGCCGGTGTGCTGCTCAATACCGATTTCATCGACAACTCGGCCGGTGTGGATACCTCCGACCACGAAGTCAACATCAAGATCCTGCTTGATGCGGCCACCAGCCTGGGGCGGATCGACGAGGCCCAGCGCAATGCGCTGTTGGCCGAAATGACCGATGAGGTGGCCGAGCTGGTTCTGTTCGACAACTATCGGCAGAACCAGGCGATCAGCCTGATGGAGCGGATGAGCGTGTCGCGCATCGGCGCCAAGCAGCATCTGGTGCGCACGCTCGAATCTCAGGGGCTTCTGGATCGCAAGCTGGAGCATCTGCCCAGCGAGTCGGAGTTCGCCGAACGCAAGCTGCGCGGCCAGGGTCTGACCCGTCCGGAGCTGTCGATTCTCCTGTCATACGCCAAGATCGTCGTGTTCCAGCAGATCCTTGTCAGCAGAGTCCCGGAAGACCCGTACCTGTCCAAGGAGCTGTTGCGCTATTTCCCGGTGCCGCTGCAGGAACGCTTCGGCGATCTGATGGAGCAGCACCGATTGCGCCGGGAGATCATCGCGACGGCGGTCACCAACTCCACCATCAACCGGATGGGCGCTACGTTTGTCATGCGCATGCAGGAGGATACCGGCGAGACGCTGGAGCAGATCGTCAAGGCATTCACGATCGGCCGCGAAGTGCTGGACGCGCGCGTCATGTGGACCGAGCTCGATACCCTCGACCTGCAGATGCCCGAGGTGGATCAGATCGATGCGCTGGGTCTGATCTGGTCTCTGCTGCGGCAAATGACCCGCTGGCTGCTGAATCTGCCCGGCGGCGCACTGGATATTGCCGAGTCGGTGGCGCGCTTCAAACCGGGGCTGGACAGGCTGAGGGCAGCCTTGCGCGATGTGCTGGTCGAGGACGATTTGCTAGCGCTGGATGCCGCAGCGGCCCAGTGGACCGGGCGCGGAGTATCGAAGGCGCTGGCAGGACATCTGGCGTCCCTGCCTTATCTCTCCACCGGGCTGGACATCGTGAAGATCGCCGAGGCCGCTGGACGGCCAGTTGCCGAAGTGGCTCGGGTGTATTTCCGGTTGGGCGACGCATTGCACATCAAGTGGCTGGCGACAGTGATCGAGCAATTGCCGGTCGAAGGTCGCTGGCACGCCCTGGCGCGCGGTGCGTTGCGCGATGAATTGCAGGCCCAGCAGACCGCGCTGGTAACCCAGGTGCTGACCGACTGCGGCGACGAAGCCGATCCGGTGGCAGCCTGGTTGGCACAGGACGATCAGTCGCTGGACTTTACGTTGTCGATGTTTGCCGATATGCGCAGCCAGCGCAGCATGGATTACCCGTCGATGCAGGTCGGCGTTAGGCGACTGGCGCAACTGGCATCGGTGCGAGCGGGCTGAAGTTCGCTTATCGACCCGGCAGTCGATATCGATGAACCAGCGTCGGTCGAGTAACCGGGTTTAAGCCGCCAGGCCGTACGCCGGGACCGCCAGGTGCTTGTTGGCATCCGGCGGTCCCGGCATTCGCTTCGCTCGTGCCGGGCGACGCGGGTGGTTTGGCTTTTGGCTTTGGTGGCCTGGCTTAGGCCGAAGGCCGTAAGCCGGGATCGCGAGATGCTTGGTGGCATCCGGCGGTCCCGGCATTCGCTTCGCTCGTGCCGGGCTACGCGGGGTGGTTGCGCTTTCGGCTGTCGTTGCCCGGCTTGGGCGGCCAGGCCGTGCGTCGGGGCCACTGGTGCGAAGGTTCTCGTGATAGATGATTTCTGCCGGGTCTCCATCCAGAATTGCGCGAGGATCAGGCACCGGATGAGAATCCGGGGCGTTTCGCGCTGCGGCCGCGCTTCCGGGTTAAGCTTCGGTCAGCCGTATCTGGATTCCAAGCGTGTCTGCCTTCCCGAGCCGAATCGCCTTTCTTGCCAGCTCCAGCCCGCCCGCGCAGCAGGCGCTGGCCGTATTGACCGAGCGCTATGGCCATGCGAGTCCCGATCAGGCTGACGTGATCTGTGCGCTCGGCGGCGATGGTTTCATGCTGCACACCCTGCACGACCTGCATAACAATGGCAGCCGGGAGCCCGATACTCCGGTCTATGGCATGTGTCTGGGCACGGTCGGTTTTCTGCTCAATGAATACCGCATCGACGGCCTGCGCGAGCGGATTGCCCAGGCTGAGCCAACGGTGCTCAGACCGCTGGAGATGACCGCAATCACCCGCTCCGGCGAGAAGGTTCAGGCCCGCGCCTACAACGAAGTGGCCTTGCTGCGAGAGACCCGGCAGACCGCGCATCTGCGGGTCACCCTCAATGGCAAGGCGCGACTGGAAGAATTGGTCTGCGACGGGGTCATCGTGGCCACGCCGGCCGGCAGCACGGCCTACAATTTCTCCGCGCATGGTCCGATCCTGCCGCTGGACTCGCGGGTGATCGCACTCACCCCGATTGCGGCTTTTCGGCCCCGGCGCTGGCGGGGGGCGATCCTTCCTGACGATACCGAAGTGGAACTGGGCATTCTGGATCCTTCGAAGCGACCGGTCAGCGCCACGGCCGACTCGTTCGAAGTGCGCGAAGTGGTCCAGTTGACCGTGCGCGCCAGCGTCGAACACGCGGTTACGCTGCTGTTCGACCCGGAGCACAATCTGGATGAGCGTATCCTCAGCGAGCAATTCCTGACCTGAGCCAGCGCCGGTCTCATCCGGCGAGATCGGCACTTGGCATACTGCCGGAAATGAACGACGCCATCCCGCAATCGCCCGATTCGATCATCACTGGCTCGCTGGCCCACGCCGGCGAACGGCTGGTGGTGGCGATCACCGCGCGCGCGCTGTTCGATCTGGAAGAAAGCCACAGCCTGTTCGAGGCCGAGGGTGTGGACGCTTACGCGGGCTATCAGCGTCAGCATGAAAACTCGCCGCTGACGCCCGGCATCGCGTTCCCGCTGGTCCGCAAATTGCTGGCGCTCAATGCCCTCGGCCGGGCCGACCTGCCGGCGATCGAGGTCATCCTGCTGTCGCGCAACTCGGCCGACACGGGTTTGCGCATCTTCAACTCGATCGAACACTACGGGCTGAACATCGTCCGCGCGGTGTTCACCAGCGGTGCTCCGGTGTTTCCCTACATCCGGCCGTTCGCTGCCGATCTGTTCCTGTCGGCCAACCCGGAGTCGGTGCATCTGGCGCTCGATCACGGCATCGCCGCGGCCACCATTCTGCCGTCGAAGGCGCCCGAGCAGGCCAGCGACCAGTTGCGCATCGCTTTCGATGGCGACGCGGTGCTGTTCGGCGACGAATCCGAGCGGATCAGCCAGGAGCACGGTGTCGATGCCTTCGCCGACCACGAGCGCAGTCGCGCAGAAGAGCCGCTTTCGGGCGGGCCGTTCAAAAGCTTTCTGGCGGCGCTGCATCGTATCCAGCAGGCCTTTCCGGTCGATGCCTCGCCGATCCGCACCGCCCTGGTGACCGCGCGCTCTGCTCCGGCGCACAAGCGGGTGATACTCACGCTTCGGCGATGGGGCGTGCGCCTGGACGAGGCGCTGTTTCTCGGCGGCCGCGACAAGGGGCCGTTCCTGCGCGCCTTCGGCGCCGACATCTTTTTCGACGACTCGCCGCACAACATCGAGAGCGCCCGCCATCACGTCGCCAGCGGCCATGTCCCGCATGGCGTGAATCGGGGTTGAATCCGGGGCTCTTCGGGCGGCTATTTCAAGCTGAGCGCGACGATGAGATGCAAGCTGACTACGGCCAGAGTCAGCTGCGTGCGAAGCGCTCGAAACCAGGCGGGCCACGTGTCGTCCAGGCGGCGGAGGCGGTCGAATATGCCCACCACCACAAAACCGGTGCCGAGCGCATTGATTGCCATGGCCGGGTCCAGCAGCAGAGCGAGAAAGGCCAGCAGGGAGGGTGTCACAGCCAGGCCCAGGTTATGGAAGTTGGGCAGCGACAGCGCTGCGCCCCAGCGGATGCCGCCCAGGAAAGCCAGAATGGTTGCCCCGTAGGCAACGAACAGACGCAAGCCGAGCGACTGTTGCGCCTCGTTCTGGCCGAACAGGATCAGACCCAGGCCGGCGAGGAACGGCAGCAGACCGGCCAACCCATAGAATCGGGCGGCGGGCGGAATCGAGGTGGCATGCGTCATGGCCGTGCTCCAGCAGGTGTCAAAAATCCAGTTCCAGCGCCGCGCACAGGTAATCGATCAGCGGCGCCAGGCGGGCCAGATCTTTGGCCAGCGTCGGGCGAAGGCGGGGGCCGGTGACGATGGCGTCGTCGATCGAGCGCAGCGCGACGAAGTTCTTGTGCCTGAGATCGTCGATCAATGGATGATCGGCCGGATAGCCGCGCGGCGGGCGCACCAGCATCTCGCTGTCGTCGAGCCGGTAGCGGCGCCGGAAATTCGGGTCGTGGGCGGCCTTCTGCCAGGCGCTCGGGTTTTCCACGATGAAATCGCGCACCCTGCGCAAGGTCGCGGTTTCCGGGTGCCAGAGGCCTGCGCCGACGAAGCAGTTTCCGGGCTGGATGTGCAGGTAGAAGGAGGGCGCCGGCACCTGCCGGGCGCGTTCATGGAACAGTCGCGCGCCGGCCCAGGTTTTGTAGGGCGTCTTGTTGCCGGAAAACCGGGTGTCGCGGTGAATGCGAAACAGCGAGCCGCCCACCGGCTTGGGGTCGCTGTGGAAGTGACCGCTCACGGCCGCCATGTCGGGCTGCAGGTCGGCAATCAGCCGCAGGAACGGCTGACGCAGATTCGCTTCGTAGTCGGCCTTGTGGTCATGAAACCAGTCGCGGCTGTTGTTGGCGGCAAGGGCGGCGAGAAAATCGAAGGTCTTCGAACTGAAATAGGTCATGGTGCGAGGGTAACCGACGGCAGGAGCCACGCGGAATGACGATGGCCGCTCAGTCGGGTTCAAACTCCCTCAACAGACTCCGGCCCCAGGCCTCCAGGGCGTCGAGCACGGTCTGAGCGAAACCCTCGTCGACGCGCGACCGGCGCAGCGCGGCGATTTCGGCAAAGTAGGTGTCGAAGGTGTACTCCGACCAACCACGGTCTTCGCACAGGCGTTGCCTGCGGTAGCCGTCCCAGCACTGGCGGGCTTCGGCGTCGAGGGTTTCCGGCCAGTTGCGGGCGCGGTAGCGGAACAGCAGTGCGTCGTAACGCGGATCGCTGAACCCGAAACTGGCCCCGGCCAGTTGCTCCGGTGGTGTTCCGCGTACCAGGGCCAGTCGGCGCCTGTCGGCATCGGGCAGGAAACCGTCGTAGAGCGCGGCATCGACATCATCGGCCGGTGCTGGCGGCGGCGTGTCGAATACCCGGCGGACCTTTTCGCCCAGGCCGTCGGCCCGACGCAGGACCTCGGCGTGCGCCAGGCAGGATTCGACATCGATGCCCAAGCGGGCGATTTCACTGTGTCGCACGTGTTCCAGGCGCACCAGCGCCGGACTGCGATTGAGGTGCACCTCCTTGAGCGCAATGCGCTTCTCGCCCTCAGGAAGATCTACGGTTGGCGTGTACAGGTGATCGGCGATGTCCTGCGCGGGCAGTCGAAGCAGGTCGCCGGGGTCGGAATCCAGATCGAACACGATCACCCGGCTGTCGATGCGCGGATGCCGGGCCAGTGGCAGCACCAGCGCGGCGCCGCCGCGCGCGGCCGGGTATTTTCCGGATACGTGCAGTAACGGCATCTGCCCGGCGAGGTCGACCAGGGCATCGGCTTTGCGTTTCTGGCGCAGCCCGTAGTAGTAATCCCACAGTCTGGGCTGCGCCGCCTTGAGCTTGCGGGCCAGGGCCAGCAGGGCACGCACGTCGGCCAACGCGTCGTGCGCCCGGCCGTGGTCGATGCCGTTGGCGGCGGTGAGGTGCTCCAGCCGAAACGAGGGCGCACCGTCCTCGCGGGTCGGCCAGGCCATGCCCTCCGGGCGCAGCACGTAGGCCAGCCGCATCAGGTCGAGCAGATCCCAGCGCGAGTTGCCGGCCTTCCATTCGCGCTCGTAAGGTTCGAAGAAGTTCCGGTACAGGCCGAAGCGGATGAACTCGTCGTCAAAGCGCAGCGAGTTGTAGCCCAGAGCGCAGGTTCCGGGCTGCGACAACTGCTCATGGATGCGGGTGAACAGCTCGGCTTCGTTCACGCCCTCGCGCAGCGCGGATTGCGGGGTGATGCCGGTGATCAGGCTGGCTTCGGGCGATGGCAGCAGGTCGTCGGCGGGCCGGCAGTGCAATACCAATGGCTCGTCGATCTCGTTGAGATCGCCGTCGGTGCGCAAGCCGGCAAACTGGGCGATGCGCGTCCGGCGCGGATCGCGGCCAAAGGTTTCCAGGTCGAACCAGTAGAAGCTGTCCATCGCGCACTCCGTTTCCGGGTCGATCATCGCCTTTGCGGCGCCGACTGTCACCGTCCGGTTTCGGACAGCGGCCACCCGCAGCGATCCGGATCGGAACATCGGACGCTGTCTGCTCGCGACAAGTGACTGAAATTATGAGGCCGGTTACCTTGGCACGATGGTTGCTTAAGGAACGGCATGGATATTCATCGACCCGATCTGAAACACAAGGCCAACCGCCGAAAACTGACTTACGCCGTCGGCGGCGGCGTGCTGCTGCTGATGCTGGTCGCCTGGGTGGCCGGGCTGGACCCGGCGGCGCCCACTGCCGCGCGCGCCAGCCTGTGGCTGGATACCGTCAAGCGCGGCGAGATGCTGCGCGAGGTGCGCGGCCCCGGCACTCTGGTGCCCAAGGAAATCCGCTGGATCTCGGCCGAGACCACGGCGCGGGTCGAGCGCATCGTGGTCAAGCCTGGCGCAGCAGTAATGGCCGACACCGTCATTCTGGAGTTGAGCAATCCTGAGGTGATCGATCAGCAGCTGTCGGCCGAAGCGGCACTGAAGGCGGCCGAGGCTGACTATCTGGCCCGGCGGATGACGCTGGAGAGTCAATTGCTCGATCAGCGCGCCAATCTGGCCGGCGTGGAGTCGGAGTACGAGTCGGCGCGGCTGCAGGCCGATGCCGAGCTGGAGCTGGCCCAGAACGGCATCATTTCGCGCATCCAGGCCCGGCGCAGCGAGCTGGCCGCGACCCAGCTCAAGCTGCGCACCGGGATCGAGCAGGAGCGCATCGGCAAGTTCCGCCAGACCATCGAGGCCCAACTGGCGGCCGACCGCGCGCGACTGGATCAGCTGCGCAACGTCGCCGAGCTGCGTCGCCGTCAGGCCGAGGGATTGCAGGTGCGCGCCGGCATAGCCGGTGTGCTGCAACAGGTGCCGGTGCAGGAGGGACAGCAGGTGGCTGCCGGCGCCAACCTGGCCCGGGTGGCCAAACCGGGCGAGCTGATGGCCGAACTGCGGATTCCTGAAACCCAGGTGCGCGATGTCGCGCTCGACCAGCCGGTGCGGGTCGATACCCGAAACGGCATCGTGCCCGGTCGGGTCATCCGCATCGATCCGGCGGTGATCAACGGCAGCGTGCAGGTCGATGTCGAGCTGACCGGCGCACTGCCGGCCGGCGCACGGCCAGACCTGAGCGTCGATGGCACCATCGAGATCGAACGGCTGGATGACGTGCTGTACGTCGGACGCCCGGCCTACGGACAACCGGAAAGCGAGGTGCGCCTGTTCCGGTTGGACCCCGAATCAGGCATCGCCCAGCGCGTGCCGGTGCGTCTGGGCCGTGCCTCGGTAAGTCTGATCGAGGTAGTGCAGGGCCTGAACGTGGGCGATCAGATCATTCTTTCCGACACCTCGCAGTGGGATGAGTACGACCGATTGAAACTCGATTGAATGTTGCGGGGTTGGGAATCGGGAATCGGGAATCGGGAATCGCCCGCGTCCTAGGCCCACTCCCCGACTCCACACACACACACACCCGCGTCGCGTGCCCAAACCAACCGCCAATCTCCAATCCCGAACCCGAATCCCGAACCTCGGACAAATCACATGAACGACACTGCCAAGTCCCTGATCCATCTCGATGCCATCGCCAAGGTGTTCTACACCGATGAAGTCGAGACCCACGCGCTTTCCAGCGTGCACTTCGATATCGCCAAAGGCGAGTACGTGTCGATATCCGGGCCTTCGGGCTGCGGCAAATCGACCCTGCTGTCGATCCTCGGCCTGCTGGATACGCCGACCGGCGGCAGCTACACGCTCAACGGTACGCCGGTGCAGGACATTACTGCCAACCAGCGCGCCCGCATCCGCAATCGCGAGATCGGTTTCATCTTTCAGGCGTTCAACCTGATCGGCGATCTGACGGTGTTCGAGAATGTGGAGCTGCCGCTGACCTACCGCGACGGCGTATCCAAGGCCGAGCGCCGCGACCGAGTGATGGCCTCGTTGGAGCGGGTCGGCATGGCGCATCGGATCAAGCACTACCCGGCGCAGCTTTCCGGCGGTCAGCAGCAGCGGGTGGCGGTGGCCCGTGCGTTGGTCGGACAGCCGTCGATTCTGCTCGCCGACGAACCGACCGGAAACCTGGACTCCAAGAACGGCGAGGCGGTGATGGGCCTGCTGGCGGAACTGCACGAGGGTGGCGCGACCATCTGTATGGTCACCCACGATCCGCGCTACGCCGACTTCGCCCAGCGCAAAATCTTCATGTTCGACGGCCAGATCGTCGACGAGGAAACCCTGCACCGGCTGCGCCACGAGGAGGATCAACGTCTGGATGCGCAGATTGCCCGCGCCCGCGGTCAGCGGGTCGATCTGGGCGCGCAGTTGGCGATGCCCGGGAATCTGGGCGAGGGCTGAACGATGGCTACGCATTTCGCCGAGCTGCGCGCCGCGTCTCGTCGCCTGCTGGTCGACCGGTCGTTCTTCGCGGTCGCCGTGCTCACGCTGGCGCTCGGCGTCGGAAGCGTGTCGGCCATCTTCAGCGTGGTCAACGGCGTGCTGCTCAAGCCGTTGCCCTATGCCGATGCCGAGCGGATCGTGCGGGTCATCCGCCAGCAGGGCAACTGGAGCGGGCCGGTGTCGCCTACGGTGCTGGAGGCCTGGCGCGATGGCACGCGAGAGGTATTCTCCGGGCTTGCGGCGTTCAGCATGCATACCGTCAATGCCACCGGAAACGGGGAGGCCGAGCGGCTGGCCGGCTACCGGGTGTCGCCCGAGTTCTGGGGTGTCATGGCGCATCACGCGGCGCTGGGTCGATACTTCACGGCCGAGGAGGATTCGGCCAACGAGCGCGTCGTAGTGCTGGGTCATCAGCACTGGATCAGCCGTTATGGCGCCGACCCTGACATCATCGGCCGCGACATCGTGCTCAACGGACTCTCGCACCGCGTGGTCGGCATTGCACCGGCCTCGTTCCGTTATCCGGGCAGCGCACAGATCTATCTGCCGGCCTACCTGGGAACCGAGGGGCAGGGCCGGGGCAATTTCCTGATGGTGATTGGGCGGCTCGCCCCCGGCGCCACTTTGCAGCAGGCCGATGCCGCGTTGGCCGTGGTCAATGCCCGCCTGGCAGCCGACACGCCGGATGAAAATGCCGGCCTCGGCGCGCGACTGATGCCGCTGCCCGAAGTGCTTACCCGTGGTGTCAGACAGCCGCTGCTGGTTCTGCTGGGTGCGTCGGCGCTGGTATTGCTGATCGCCTGCGCCAATCTCGCCAATCTGCTGTTGGCGCGGGCCAGCCGGCGACGCAGTGAGTTGGCCTTGCGAGCAGCGCTCGGCGCAGGGCGTGGCCGCCTGATCCAGGGTGTCTTGTCCGAGGCCATGGTCATCGCCGTGTCGGGCGGCGTGCTGGGGCTGATCGTTGCCGGCCTCGCGGTTCCCGCCCTGCTGTCGATGGGTTCGGGCGTCGTGCCCGAGCACGCTCGGCCCGATGTCGATCCGCTGGTCGTGCTGGTGTCGCTGTCGGCGGCGATCCTGACCGTGCTGCTGTTTGCCCTGGGTCCGGCACTGCGGGCGGCGTCTGCGTCGCCGGGTGCGGCCCTGCGCGATGATGGCCGCAGCAGCGGCGGTGGTGGTGGCCGCGATCGCGCGCGCGCCCGGTCGGCGCTGGTCGTGGCGGAAGTCGCTCTGTCGTTGACCTTGCTGGTGGGGGCCGGCCTGCTGATCGAAAGTCTGCGCCAGCTGGGACAGGTCGACACCGGCGTGCAGAGCGGGAACGTGCTGACCGCCGCCCTGGTGCTCGACGGCGTGCCGCCGGTTCCGGGCGAGGAAGTGGTGGATCTGTATCGTCGCCACACCAGCTACATCGCCCCCAGGCTGGATGCCGTGCTCGCGCGGCTGGCCGCCATTCCGGGCGTGGAGCGGGTCGGGCTGAGCGACGCGCTGCCGATGTCGGGCGTGGACAATATCAGCGGGGATATCGCCATCGTCGGGCGCGACGTGGCCGCCGGCCAGCCCCAGCCATATGGCAGCTGGCGTTTCGTCAATCCGGATTTCTTCGAGGCGTTCGGAATCCCCGTCGTCAGGGGACGGGCGCTGGAGTCGGGCGACCAACGGCCGGGCGAGATGCCGCGCAGCGTGCTGGTCAATGAATCGTTCGTCAGGCGGTTCCTGCCCGATGCGGAGCCGGTCGGTCAGCAGTTGCTGTATTTCGGTCTCGACCCGGATCCGGTCTCGATTGTCGGTGTGGTCGGCGACACCCGGCTGCACGGACTCGGTCGCGATGTCGCGCCTGAGGTGTACATGGCGCACAGCAACGCAACCCAGAACCAGTTCTACCTGGCCCTGAAAGTGCGCGGCGAGCCGATCGCCTACGCCGAACAACTGCGCCAGGCGATTCGCGAACTCGATCCGGACATCCCGGTGTTCGAGATCCGGTCGATGGACGGGATGATCGCCGACACCCTTCAGATGCGCCGCTTCAACATGAGCCTGATGTCGGTATTCAGTGCTGTGGCGGTGGTGCTGACCGCACTTGGACTGTATGGCGTGATCGCCTATTCGGTGGCCCAGCGTCGGCACGAGATCGGCATCCGGCTGTCGTTGGGCGCCCGTCCGGTGGCCGTGCTTCGGCAGATCATGGCGCAGGGCTCTCGGCTGGTGCTGGCTGGCGTTGCGATCGGTCTGATCGGCGCAGTGCTGCTGGGGCGCGTGATCGCCGCGCAGCTGTACGGTACCCAGCCGACCGATCCGCTGGTTCTGGTGTCGGTCAGCGTCACGCTGGTTGGCATCGGCCTGTTGTCGTGCGGGATGCCGGCCTGGCGCGCAGCGCGCATCAAGCCGATGCAGGCCCTGCGTCACGACTGAGGAGTCAAGCCATGTTCACCAACCTGCTCACCGACATCCGCTACAGCTTGCGCGGTTTCGCCACCCGACCGCTGTTCGTGCTGGTTGCGGTGCTCACGCTGGCGCTCGGCATCGGCGCCAACACCGCGATCTTCTCGGTCATGCACGGCATGTTCCTGCGGCCGCTGCCCTATCCCGACGGCGAGCGGCTGGTCGAGATCCACAACACCTATCCGAGCATGGGGCTGGAAAACGCCGGCACATCGATTCCGGATTACCTGGACCGCCGCGAACAGGCCGAATCGCTCGCCGATATCGCGCTGTTCACCGGATCGAGCTTCGGCCTCAGCGATGCCGGCGGTCAGCCCGAGCGGCTGGTCGGCGTTCGCGCGACACCCAGCCTGTTCACCACCCTGCAAGTCAAGCCTGCCATGGGGCGGGTGTTCGGGGATGAGCACGCGGTGCCCGGACGCGACAAAGTGGTGGTGCTGTCGTGGGACCTGTGGCGCAATCGCTACAACGCCGATGCCGGAATGGTCGGTCGCGACATCCGGCTCAATGGCGAGCCGTATCGGGTGATCGGCGTGATGCCGGAGGGCTTCGCATTCCCCAGCCGCGGTCTGCAACTCTGGGTGCCGTTCGCGTTCACGCCCGAACAGACCGGCGACTTGGAGCGAGGCAACGAGTATTCGAGTTCGATAGGGCGGCTCAAGCCGGGCGCGACGATAGAACGGCTGAACGCCGAGATGGACACTATCGTCGCTCGCAATGCCGATCGCTTCGACTCGCTCGGCGATGAGCAGGCCAGCGGGTTTGCCCAGTTCCTGCGCGCCAATAACTTCACTGGCCGCGCCCACAGCCTGCGCGAGCAGCAGGTCGGCGATACGCGGCCGATGGTCGCGATCCTGCAGGCGGCTGTCGCGATGGTGCTGCTGATCGCCTGCGCAAACGTCGCCAGCCTGATGTTGACCCGGATCGCCGCGCGCAGGAAGGAACTATCGTTGCGCAGCGCACTGGGCGCCGGTCGAGCCCGCATCGCCCGGCAGGTTCTGACCGAGGTGGGGCTGCTGGCAGCGGCTGGCGGTGCGGTCGGCCTGGGCATTGCCGCGATGGCGATGGACATCATGCCTGCGCTTGGCGTGAGCGCCGGCTCGCCCGGTTACGATTTTCGGCTCGACGGCAGCGTGCTGGGATTCGCGCTGGGAGCGACCCTGCTGGCCGGCTTGCTATCGGCCCTGTTTCCGTTGATCTCGCTGCTGCGGCTGGATGTCAACGAGAGCATCAAGGAGAGCGGACGGCTCGGCGGCGGTGGCAGGCGCGCGGCGGCGTCGCGCAACACACTGGTTGTCGCGCAGATCGCGCTGGCGACCACGCTGCTCATCGGCGGTGGTCTGTTGCTGCGCAGTGTTCACAGTCTGTCGCAGGAGAATCCGGGCTTCGACAGCGAGGGTGTGCTGACCGCGCGCGTCGATCTTGAGGCGCCGCACTACGATGACGCCGACGCGCGGCGTCGCTTCTTCGAGGACACGCTGGCCCGGCTGGGGGCGATCCCGGGAGTCGGCGCGGCCGGCTTCACCTCGAACCTGCCATTCAGCGGCAGCAACTCCCAGGGCTCCTACCGGATCGATGGGCGTCAGGCCGCAACTGGCGAGGCCAACCCACATGGATTTCAGCGACAGGTCGATCCGGACTACTTCGCGGCCATGGGTATCGCCCTGCTGCGTGGCCGCCTGATCGAAGCGAGCGATCGCGCTGATGCCGAGCCGGTGGTGGTGATCGACGAACTATTGGCCAGGAAGTACTTCGGCGGGTCCGATGCACTGGGCCAGCGGTTGAGTCGCGGAGGCGACGACGTGTGGGCGACGGTGGTCGGCGTGGTCGGCACGGTCAAGCACCAGCAACTGGCGCACAGCGTGGTCAAGGAGACGCTGTACTGGCCGTTGGCGCAGGAGGTACCGCGTTCGGGCAGTTTCGTGTTGCGCTCATCGCTGCCGCCGGATCGACTGACCCAGCAGGTGCGCGAGGCGATCCTCGCCGTCGATCCCGAGCAGCCGGCGTACGACATCCGCTCGCTCGACGAGCGCATTGCCATTTCGCTCGACAACCGGCGCGCACCCATGTTGCTGGTGGGGCTGTTTGCCACAGTCGCGTTGTCGCTGGCGGCGATCGGCATCTACGGGGTGCTCGCCTTCACCGTCGGCCAGCGCACGGGCGAGCTCGGCGTACGCATGGCCATCGGCGCCGGCGCCGGCCAGATTCTGCACATGATTCTGCGCCAGGGAACGCGGCTGACGGCAATAGGACTCGGACTTGGATTGATCGGGGCCTACTTCGCCGGCCGTGCCGTCGACGCTCAGCTGTTTGGTATCGGTCCGGCCGATCCGTTCACCTACCTCGGCGTGATCGTCTTCATCGGCGCGGTCGGGCTGCTGGCCTGCTGGCTTCCGGCGCGCCGCGCGGCACGCATCGATCCGCTCGTCGCGCTTCGCTACGAATAACAGGGAGATCCAAAGTGCTTGCCAATCTCTTCACCGATGTGCGCTACGCCATGCGAGGGCTTCTGGCGCGACCTGGATTCACCATGGTGGTGGTGCTGACCCTGGCGCTCGGCATTGGCGCCAATGTGGGAATTTTCTCGGCATTTCACCAGCTGCTGCTGCGGCCGTTGCCGGTGCTGGAGCCGGATCGTCTGGTGTTGCTGTCGGCGTCGGGGCCCAAGCAGGGCAGCACCAGCACCGGCATCGAAGGACGCGACCCGGAGGTGTTCAGCTGGCCGATGTGGCGCGATCTTGCGATGTCCGACGAGGCACGCACGGTCTTTCAGGGCATCGCCGCGCATCGCAGCTTCGGCGCTGGCCTGTCGCTCGACAACGCCGTGCGCGGTGGTGGCGGAGTGATGGTGTCCGGCGATTACTTCGGTGTGCTGGGTCTGAAGCCGGCGCTCGGTCGGTTGATCACTCCGGAAGATACTGCAATCCCCGACGAGGGCAGGGTGGTGGTGTTGGGTCACGGTTACTGGCAGAACGACCTCGGTGGCGACCGCGAGGTGATCGGCAAAATGCTCAGCGTCAACGGCGAGCGATTGCAGATCGTCGGCGTGGCGCCGCCCGAGTTCACCGGGACCGCGCGCAGCAGCGCGCCACTGGTGTATGTGCCGATCACGCTGGCGAAGGTGGCCGAGCCGGGCCGCGATCCCGGGTTCGAGAATCGCAGCAATTACTGGATATATCTGATTGCGCGACTGGCCGATGGCATCAAGCCGGAGCAGGCCCAGGCCGCGATCAACGCACCCTTTCAGCGATTGGTGCGCGAGGTGGAAGTGCCGCTGCAGTCCGGCGTCAGCGAGGACTGGTTGCGGCGATTTGCCGACCGACAGATCGAGCTGCTGCCGGGCTTGCGCGGCCAGAGCAACCTGATCGAAGGCGCTCGTGCGCCGCTGACCCTGCTGCTGGCGGTCACCGCCCTGGTGCTGCTGGTGGCCTGCGTGAACGTCGCCAATCTGCTGCTGGCGCGCGGCGCTTCGCGACGCGGCGAGATTGCAGTGCGCTCGGCCATGGGTGCGGGCACCGGTCGCATCGCGGTGGGCGTGCTGGTCGAAGCCTTCATCCTGGCGCTGGCCGGTGCCTTGGTCGGGGTGCTGCTGGCCATTCTGACACTGAAGGCGCTGATTGCCGTATTGCCTCCTGACCAGGTAGGCCTGCTGTCGGCGCAGTTGGATGGCTCGGCCATCGGTTACGCCGCAGCGATTGCCTGCATCACTGCCCTGATATTCGGCGTCGTGCCGGTCTGGCAGGCCTGGCAGGCGCAGCCGATCGAAGCGATCCGGGCTCAGGCCGGGCGTGGAAATACCCATGTTGGCGCCGCGCGTCTGCGCACCGGTCTGGCGACGGCTCAGGTCACGCTGTCGATGGCCTTGCTGGTGGTCGCTGGCTTGCTTATCCAGAGTCTGGCCAATGTCGCCCGCATCGATCTGGGTATGCAGGTCGAACGGGTCGCCACGTTTCGCGTGGCACCCGATCGCAGCGGTTACACCGGCGAACGAATGAACGCGCTGTATGCCGGCCTCGAGGAGCGCTTGCAGTCGCTGCCCGATGTGGCGGCGGTCGGCGCATCAGTGGTGCCCCTGCTGACCGACAGCAATTGGCGTACCAGCCTGGCGGTCGAAGGCTTCGATGCTGGACCGGACACCGACACCAACGCCAGTTTCAACATCGTCGGGCCGGGCTTGGTGAACGCCCTGGGCATCCCGCTGCTGCGCGGCCGGGAGTTCACTGCGGCAGACGATGCCGATCGGCCGATGGTGGCGATCGTCAACCAGGCCTTCGCCCGCAAGTTCGATATGGGTGAAGACGTGGTCGGCAAACGGATGGCAATGGGTGGATCGGGCGACGAGTTGAACATCGAGATCGTTGGCCTGATCGCCGATGCCAAATACAGCCAGGTGAAAGACGAGATTCCGCCGCAGTTTTTGATTCCCTGGCGACAGCACGGCTACGGCATCGGATCAATGAACTTCTATGTGCGCGCGGCCGGTAACGTTGATCCACTGCTGTCGGCGTTCGCAAACGTGGTGGCCGGGCTCGATCGCAACCTGCCGGTTTCCCAGGTGGCCGAGTTGCCGGCTGTGGTCAGTGAGAACGTGTTCACCGACCGATTGATCGGTACGCTGGCCAGCGCCTTCGCCGCGCTCGCCACCCTGCTGGCGGCTGTGGGGCTGTACGGCGTGCTTTCCTTCGCCCTGGCGCAGCGCACCCGCGAGCTGGGTCTGCGTCTGGCACTCGGTGCGGCACCGGCCCGCCTGCGCGGACTGGTCTACGCCGATGTGGCCTGGACCGGCGCGGTCGGTTGCGTCCTGGGCCTGATCGCGGCGGTGGTCCTAGGACGGCTGGCGCAGTCGCTGCTGTTCGGAGTGTCTGGATTCGAATGGTTGCCGACACTGGCGGCAGTCGGGGTGCTGGGCGTGGTTCTCACCCTGGCCGGCTGGCTGCCGGCGCGCCGTGCGGCGCGCACCGATCCGATGGTCGCGCTGCGTTACGAATGAGGCAAACCAGTGACTCGCCAGTGCGTTGAACGATATCCACTTCCGCCTGCGCGGTTTCGCCGCCAGACAGATCCGACGAATGCTTTGCGCAACGCGTGAGGAGAACAGAATGAGCCGAGTCATGGATGTGTTTGCCGACGCCTGGCGTCTGTTGCGCGCGCGACCAGCCGGAAATCTTGCGGCCGTCGCGGTGCTGGCGCTGGGGCTGACGGCGGTGATGTCGGTCGCCGCGATTGCCCGACTGGTAATGAACGATGCGCCTGCCGCGCTGCCGGCTCAGGCGCTGTACGCGGTGGGCGCCGGCTTTGGTCCGGGACAGGGCCTCACGCTGACTGGGGCAGATGCGCTTGCGCTGCGAACGGAGATACCCGGTCTGGCCGATGCGTCGCTGACCCGCTGGAACGATTTCAATGTCGGTTCGGTGCGGACCGGCGACGGCAGCCATGCCGAACGGGTGAGCGGCCTGCTGGTCGACGGCGATCCATTCCGCCTGCTGGGCTGGTCGATGGCGCTCGGGCGCGGGTTCGACGCCGGCGATTTCCGACCGGGAGCGCCGGCGGCGGTGGTGATCGGCGATGCGCTTTGGCGCACGCGCTTTGCGGCCGATCCGGCGATCATCGGCCGGCAGGTTCGGGTCGATGGCGCGCCGGCAACCGTGATCGGCGTGTTGCCGCCACGTCGTGCCTATCCGTTCCAGCAGCAAATGTATCTGGCCATCGCGTTGCAAACCGACCGTGCCCAGATGGATCGGCCATGGGCGGCCCTGGCCCGGATCGACGATGCTGATGCGCTGGGCGGCATCGAAGCAGCGCTGGCGGCCCAGCAGGCCGACCGCGAACGACGTCTTGGCGAAGATGCCCGGCAGGCGCCGCTCCGGCTGGCCGCGCTGTTCGACGGGCAGGCCGATCCGGGGACGTATCTGCTGATCGTGGTGCTGGCCATCGTGGTCGGCCTGGTGATGCTGCTCGCGGCCAGCAATGTGGGCGGGCTGCTGCTGGTGCAGTGGTTGGGCCGCGGAAGGGATCTGGCCACCCGCCACGCCCTTGGGGCGACCTCGGGCCGGGTGGTGGCCGGATTGTTCGTTCAGGCGCTCCTGCTGGTCGTCGCTGCCTGGCTGCTGGCGGTGGCGAGCGCCAATCTGGTGCTCGCCGGATTTGGCGACTACCTGCGCAGCGTCGAGAATGGCATGCCGCTGTATGCCGAGCTGAGTCTGTCGTTGCCCGTGTTGGCGATCAGCGCGCTGGTTGCGGTCGCGATGGCCGCCGTCCTGATGCTGCCCACCTGGCGCCGCCTGCGTCGGGGCGACCTCGCGGTCGGGCTGCGCAGTGGCGCGCGCACCGCAGGAGGGTTGTCCCGATTCGGGCGCGCACTGTTCGGCATGCAGTCGCTGTTGGCGGTGGTGACGGTGCTGGCCACGGTTCAGGCCATGCTCGGCGCCCGCGACCAGATGCGCGCTCCATTGGGAATGGCGACCGACTCGGTTGTGGTCGCCCAGTTTCACGGCAGCAATGCCGAGGCCAAGGCGCGGTTCGCCGAGCAGTTGCGCGAGCGACTGGCCATCGAGCCCGGCGTGGAAGCGGTAACCGTCTCGGCCAATATCCCGGTTGCATTGGTGACGCGACGGGACGTGGTGCGCGAAGAGCAACGGCTGAATGTGGATTTCGCGCCGGTCGATGCGGGGTATCGGAATGTCTATGGGTTTGCGATGCGTTCCGGCCGCTGGTTCGACTCCGAAGACGTGGCCGCAGCCCGACCGGTCGCGGTGCTGGACCCGTCTGCGGCCGAGGCGCTGTTCGGTGATGACGACCCGATCGGTCGCAGTTTCAGCATTCAGGAGTCGGCTGGCAACGTCGATTACCAGGTGATCGGCGTCAGCCAGCCGGTGCGTCTGGTTGGGCGGGGCGGTGCGGATGAGCCGAGCGTCTTCGCGCCGGTGCCCAGGGCGCCGGTCTATGAATTGGCGGTTTCGGTTCGCGTGCGCGGCGCGCCGGAGGCCTTCGCGCCGCGCTTGCGCCAGATTGCCACCGGGATCGACGCCGACTTCGGGCTGACCGATGTCGGCAGTTTCGCCGCCTCGCGCTGGCGGGCCAACGGCTGGACGCGCATGGTGCTGGGCCTGTTTGCCCCGCTGGGTGTGCTCGCCCTGGTGTTGGCGGCGGCCGGATTGTCGGCATTGCTGGGCAGCCTCGTCGCGCAGCGGGTGCGCGAGATCGGCGTGCGCCGCGCGCTGGGTGCGCCCGCTGGCGGGCTGATTCGAACGCTGTTGGGTGGGCTCGGGCTTTGGGGTGGCGTCGGCAGCGCGCTGGGAGTCGGTCTGGCGTTCCTGATGGTCGGCCCGCTCAGCCAGACGCTCTATGGCGACAACCACGTTGGCCTCGTCAGCGTAATGGGCACGCTGGCCGCCATGGCCGTCGTACTGCTGCTGGCCAGCGCCGGGCCGGTGCGACGAGCCCTGCGCATCCAGCCTACCGAGGCGCTGCGGGAGGAGTGAGGACGCAAATGAACCGATTCGTTTTCGGACTTTGGGGCGCTCTGCGGGCATTGGCCTAGCGCCCGGCGCTGGCGCTGCTGAGCGGGCTGGTGCTGGCGTTGCGTGAGGAGCAGGTGGCCGTGCAGTCAGGCGCTTGACATGCCTGGACCCGGTAGATACCGTTGGTATCTATCTATGTTTTCGGAGTTGACCATGACCACCGCCGCCAAGCTGTTCATGTCCGGGCGGAGCCAGGCGGTGCGCCTGCCCAAGGCGCTGCGCTTCGAGGGCGATGAGGTGATCGCCAAGCGCTTCGGCAACGGCGTGCTGCTGCTACCGGTGGAAGCGCCATGGCAGGTAATGCAGGAGGCGCTGGACGAGTTCGAGCCAGGATTCGAGTTGCAGCGTGAACAACCCGAACAGCAAATGCGCGAAGCCTGGCCGCAATGATCGCCAGGCGCTATCTGCTGGATACCAACACCTGCATCTACATCATCAACCGCCGGCCAGCGCAGGTTTTCGATCACTTCGCCGGCAAGCGTATCGGCGAAATCGCCATTTCCAGCATCACCGGCGCCGAACTGGCCTTCGGCGTGAGCAAGAGCGGTTCGCAGCGCAATCGTCAGGCGCTGGACAAGTTTCTGGCGCCGCTGGAAATCCTGCCCTTCGACGAGGCGGCGATGCGCCGTTACGGGCCGCTTCGCAGCCAATTGGAGCTGCAGGGACAGCCCATCGGCGCGCTCGATCTGCTGATCGCAGGCCACGCATTGGCCCTGGACGTTACGCTGGTGACCATTAATCTACGCGAGTTCGAGCGCGTACCGGGACTGCGGCTGGAGAACTGGGTAGGCGATTGAGCGGCCACCGCCGGCGGGTGCTGTGGCTGAACCGGCGGGCGTTCTACGTTTTCGATTCCTTGCCCGAACGCGGGGTGGTGGTCACCGATGCCCCGGTCGATCACCTGCGCCGCCAAGGCCAGGCTGCTGCCAAGGCGGCCGCGGATTTCGTTCTCCAACAGCGGCCAGCAGGCGGTTCGCGTGGGATGCTCGCAGGCCAAGGCCGACCAGGAAAATTGAATGAATCATTCGCTGGATTTTCGCAGCGGGATTCAGCCCGGAGCGGCAGGCAACGCAGCGGCGAGGGCGGCGAGTAGCTTCAGGTGGGCGGACAGCCGTGCGTATACCTTCCCGGCCAGTTCCTCGTCATAGGTATGGGAGGTAAGGTTGCGGTCCTCCAGGACCGTCAGCCAGCCTGCTTCGTCGTTGAGCCAACCGAGCCGGAAAGCCACCCGGCCGCATGCGCGCGGCGAGGCGCAGTCGAGCCCCTCACTGCGTACTCCTGCAGGACCTCATCGAGGCGCTGCAAGGCTCTGTGCAGCGATTCGCGACGAAGCGTCACAGGCGGATCCCACGCGCCATCGCGCGATTACGCAAGGCGACACCTCCGGCGCTGAGGTCGACCAGATCCACCGTGTACAGCGTGGGCAGGCGTTCGACCGCTTCACGCAGGCGGGCCATCTGCTCGGGGGGGATCGGTCGCGCCGGGGCGATGCCGATATCGATGTCGGAACGCTCGACAGCGCGGCCTTCCGCCCATGAACCGAACCAGTACACCGGGGTGTCGGGTGCGAGGATCTCACGCGCCAGACTCGCCACCTGTTCGGCCACGCGTCTGGGCTGATCCGGGGAGGGCATGGCGGCATGAGTCATGCGGCCGATACTGTACCGCCTGCTTCGCAGGGTCAAGACGAATGGCCTTGGCAGTTTGGCCAGCCCAAGCCTGACAGGTTGCTGGGCCTAGTGTTCCGATGAGTGATGCGCGCGGGATAGGCGGGCGGCAACCGGGCCGGCCTCAGAGCCGCTCGATTTCGAAGACGCCGTAGACGGCGAAATCGCGCCAGTCGGTGGTTGCCAGCCGGCGTACGCCGGCGCGGTGATAACTGGCGGCAAGCAGGGTGTCGAGCAAACGCTTGCGGCCGAGCCGATGCTCGCGCATCCAGGCCAGGAACACAACGCCGACCTCGGCGTCGACGGCGACCGGGCGACATTCCTCGGCGTTCCACCACTGCTCGCACAGGTCCAGTGCTGCCGGCATCGTCAGCGGGTGCTCGAAGCGCCGTGGGTCGGAAACCACGTGTGCAAACTCGGCGAGCGCCTGCGCGGCCAGGGCCAGGCTGCCGGGCCGGCCGCGGATTTCGTCTTCGAAAAGCGACCAGCATTGCGCGTGCGCGGGATGCTCGCGGACGGCCAAACCGACCAGAAAGCTGGTGTCGGCGCCGATCACGGTTCGAGCATCTCGTCGAGCAGGTCGTCGTCGCGGGTAAGCGGTCGTAATGGCTGCCCCAGGGACTGCGGCCGGAAATCACGCAGATCGCGCCTCGGCCGCAGGCGCTCACGGCGGTAGTTTTCCATGGCCTCGCGGATCAGTTCCGAGGTCGGTCGCCCCGAACTGCGCGCCGCACGGCGGAAGTCTTCGTAGATCGGCTCGCTTACATTGATTGTGATGGTTTTCATCCATTGATACTAATGTATCTTCTGCCAGGCGGCTACTGAACGGTAAGTTCTCGCGAGCCGGTCGCCGGCCGGCGGCTGGCATGAAATGCATGGGTGTTCGGTCCTGCGCGGAAGTGTCCTGAAGTGGACAGTGCGGCCATCGCCAATACGTTGATTTCCTGAGGCGATCGGCTGGCACGGATCCTGCTAGCAAAGACGTTGGCGTGGCCTGCTGGCCACCCATCGACGATAACGACGGAGCGATGAGCGCTATGGGCGAGGCAAGTCGAATCGGGTCACACTTGGGCGGCGGCTCGCGCTGCGTGGTGTCAACTGCGTCTGAGGCGATCAAGCAATGAACGGGTTCAGGAAAACCCTTCGGCAGCTCTCGCGCAGCCCGGCCTTCGCGCTGACGGTGACCCTGTTCCTTGGAGTGTCGGTGGCGGCCCTGCCGGCGCTGGCCACCGCGGCCTGGACGCTGCTGGCCAAGCCGCTGCCGTTTCCGGATAGCGATCGGCTGGTCAACGTGCATGGATTCTCCGGCAAGATGGGTTTCGAGCTGGGATTTTCGGTGCCGATGGCCGAGCGGCTGGCGGAATTCGAGCAGGTCGAGGCGGTGGGCTTCCATCGCTCCGGTGACGAGATGGAAGACCATTCCGGTGTGCGTCTGCAAACCAGCCGCATCTCTGCATCGCTGCTGGGCATGCTTGGTGCGCGGCCACTGATTGGTCGCCTCCCGGCTGATGGTGAAGATGATAATAGGGTGCTGATTTCCGAGGCGTTCTGGGATAACCGCTTCAATCGCGATCCGGGCGTTCTTGATCGAGCCATCGAACTGCCCGGTTATCGCCTGCATGTCATCGGCGTGCTGCCGCGCGGTTTTGGCTTTCCCCGCCCCGATACCGCTGTGTGGCAGCCACTGGTGCTGAGCGAGGCCGACCGGGCGCCCGACCAGATAGGCAACTGGCAGGGCATGCAGGTCTATGCGCGCCTGAGATCCAATACTTCGGCGCAGGCATTCTCCGAGGCGATCGAAGCGCGCTGGGGTGCGCTGCCCGAGTTGGCGCCGATGCGCCAGTTCATGGGCCTGCAGCTTCGCGTGGAGCCGCTGCGCGCGCACCTGTCGCAAGGAAATGCCTCGCTGGTGCGCGAGCTGTCGCTGGCGACGGTGCTGGTGCTGCTGACGCTGGCCGCCAATCTGGCCAACCTCTGGTTGGGACGCACCGTGGCCCGGCAACGCGAACTGGCCATTCGCGGCGCGTTGGGCGCGAGTGGCTGGAGGGTGGCTGCGCCGGTGTTTGCCGAGATCGTGCTGCTCACCCTTGCCGGCGTGGTGGTGGGGCTTTCGCTCACGCCGTTCGGTCTGAATGTGCTGCAGTCGCTGGGCGTCTTCGACAGCGCCTCGCCGCTGCCGATCGGGCTCGATATCGCAACCGTCCTGGTAGCCGGGATGGCGGCGGTACTGCTGATTTCGCTGCTTTCGATCGGACCGCTTTGGTTGATTCGACGGGGATTCGCGCCGGGCGAGCTGAGCGGCGGGCCACGCGCGCTGGCGCTCAGCCTGGGCGGTACGCGGCTGCGGCGCGGGCTGGTGGCGTTCCAAGTGGCGGCGGCGATGACGCTGCTGGTGGGCGGTGGTCTGCTGTTGCGGAGTCTGGATGCCTTGCTGGGGTCGGATACCGGTTTTGCCGGGCGCGGTTTGGTGGTGGCGGCGGTGACGCCGAAGGATGCGCGCCTGATCGGCGCCGACGCGTCGGCCGGGCAGCGCGTCTCGGCCTGGTACGCGGACGTGTCCTCGCTGCCCGGCGTGAAAGCGGCAAGTTTCGCCACTGCGCCGCCGTTCGCCCTGACCGAAGTCGTGTCCAGCTTCGAACTGGTCGGCGAGGGGCGCCAGGAGAGCGCGCGCGACCGGATAGTGGGGCCGGGCTATTTCGATGTGATCCGGCAGCCGGTGCTTGCCGGGCGCCTCTTCAGCGCGGGAGACAAGGGCGTGGTAATCGTCGATGAGCTGTTCGCGAAGCGGCATCTGACCGGTGTCGATCCGCTCCAGGCGAGCGTCGGTGTGCCGGTGGGCCCCGACGAGTACGAGCCGGCGCGCATCGTCGGCGTGGTGCCGACCATCAAGCATTCGAGCCTGGATGAAGGTGTGGCCATGGGCTCGGTGTATCGTCAGATTGCGGATCCGGCCCAGTCCGGGTTTTTGCCACGCTACGCGTTGCTGGAGATCGACGGTGCCAGCGGCACCATGCGCGCGCGGCTTGATGAACTGGCGCAGGCGCACGGTTTGCGGCTGGAACGGTTGGCGACCATCGCCGAGTGGATGCGCGCGTCCTTGGATGCCCGGATGCCGCTGATTTGGCTGCTGAGCGGTTTCGCCATCGCCTGCCTGTTGTTGTGTTGCACGGGCCTGTTCGCCTTGGTTCAGTTCGCGGTACGCAGCCGGCGTGGCGAATTCGGCCTGAAGCTCGCGCTCGGTGCGACGACCAATGCGCTGTCGCGCGAAGTGCTCGTCGGCGCCGCGCGTATGGTGTTGCCAGGTCTGGTTTTGGGTGTAGTGGGCGCGATTCTGCTGGGACGGGTGCTGTCGTCGCGTCTGTATCAGGTGTCGCCCTACGATCCGCTGACATTCGCGGGGGTGCTGATGTGTCTGCTCGCGGCGGTGCTGCTGGCCGCATGGTGGCCGGCGCGCCGGGTTCACGTGATGGCGCCGGCGGAGGTGCTGCGGGGGGGAGTAAGGCACCCCTGAGCATCGAGAGTTTGTGCTTGACGGGAGCGGCGGCAGCCGGATTCGAGCCGGTCGGGCACGCGGTAAATACATCCACGCGGACTCGGTGCCGGCATCTATGCAGCCAACGGTCCGCCCACCAAAAACCGGCCACCGCCATGGATCGGGGCCATGTGACGACTTGGAAAGTACAGATCATGATCGAACTGAACAACATCGAAAAATCCTACGCCCTGCTGGCCGGTCGGCAGTGGGTGCTGCGCAATGTGAACCTGACGATCGGGGAGGGCGATTTCCTCAGCATCATGGGGCCGTCGGGTTCGGGCAAGACCAGTCTGCTGTCGGCGCTGGGTCTGCTCGATTCCGACTGGCAGGGCGAGTACCGGTTCGACGGCCAGGCGGTGCACGCGATGAAGGAGAAGCAGCGCAAGGCGTTCGCGCGCGACCATATTGCGTTCGTGTTCCAGCACTACCATCTGCTCGACGATTTGACCGTTGCGGAAAATCTGGACCTGCCGCTGAGCTATCGCGATGTGCCCGGCGCGGAGCGCAAGTCGCGGGTCGCCGACATGCTGGATCGTTTCGGAATCGTGGCGAAGAAGGACCTGTTCCCGCGCCAGCTTTCGGGCGGGCAGCAGCAGATGGTCGCCGTGGCGCGCGCGGTGATCACCCGGCCGCGGCTGCTGCTGGCCGATGAGCCGACCGGAGCGCTGCATTCCAGCCAGGGCGAGATGATCATGGATCTGCTGAGCGAGCTGAACCGCGAGGGCGCCACCATCGTCCAGGTCACCCACAATCCGGATTACGCCGCGCGCGGTAACCGGCGCTGCGAACTGTTCGATGGCTGGCTGAAGGAGTCCTGATGACTGTTGGTCCGGTCAGCCAGGAATCGAACGATCGCGCGGGTACCGGTGCCGGTGCCGGGCCGGATAAATCCTGCTCGGTGCCCGGTCGGGCGCACGCCAGCGCGCCGACACCCCCAGCCATCGGATTCCGATTCGCTGTCTGCACTAGACTTTCGACATGACGCAATCTCGAGTCCTGATCGCCGATGACCAGTCCGACGTGCTGCAGGCCCTGCGCCTGCTGCTGAAATCGGAAGGCTGGGCCTGCGTTTGCGTGGCCAATCCGGCGGAAGCCATCGACAAGGCGGCGGCGGAAAGCTTCGATGCTGCGCTGATCGACTTGAACTACAGCCGCGACACCACATCGGGCGCGGAAGGATTGGACTTGCTGGCGCGCCTGCGGCGGCTCGATGCCGAGTTGCCGGTGGTGGTGATGACCGCCTGGGGCACCATCGATGTCGCGGTCAAGGCGATCCAGGCCGGTGCCGCCGACTTCATCGAGAAGCCGTGGGACAACCGGCGCCTGCTCAGTGTGCTGGGTGCCCAGGTGGAGCTGAGCCGGAGCCGACGGCGGGCCGGTCGGCTGAGCGCCGAGAATCGCCTGTTGCGCGGCGACGGCGACGAGCCGTTCATCGCCGAGGCCGCCTCGATGCGTCCGGTGCTGGCGATGATCGAGCGGGTGGCGCCGTCGGACGCCAATGTGCTGGTGCTGGGCGAGAACGGCACCGGCAAGGGCCTCATCGCGAGGCTCATCCATCGCCGTTCCCGGCGGGCCGATCAGTCGCTGATCAAAGTCAACATGGGCGGCATCGCCGAGAGCGTGTTCGAGGCGGAGATGTTCGGCCACGTCAAGGGCGCGTTCACCGATGCCAAGTCGGATCGCATCGGTCGATTCGAGCTGGCCGATGGCGGCACGTTGTTTCTCGATGAAATCGCCAACATTCCCATGCCGCAGCAGCCCAAGTTGCTCCGCGTCCTGGAAGACGGCGAGCTGGAGCGGCTCGGCTCGTCGCGGACCATCAAGGTGGATGTTCGGCTGGTGTCGGCGACCAATGCGGTGCTACCCGAAGAAGTCGAAGCCGGTCGTTTTCGCAAGGACCTGCTGTACCGGCTGAACACGGTCGAAATACATCTGCCGCCGCTGCGCGAGCGCCCCGAAGACATTCTGCCGATGGCCGAGGATTTTCTGGATCGCTTCGCCAGGCGTTATCAGCGCGACGGGCTGCGGCTGGCGCAGGGCGCCCAGCGGGCGCTGCGCGGCTACCATTGGCCGGGAAATGTCCGCGAGTTGTCGCACGTGATCGAGCGCGCCGTGCTGATGGCCGCCGGCTCGGTCATCGAAAACCTCGACATCGCGCCCGGGGCCGGGCCGCCAGCGGCCGGCGCACCTCACGCCAACCAGACGCTGGAGCAGGCCGAACAGGCGATGATCCGCAACGCGCTCGATCAATGCCAGGGCAATATCCAGCGCACTGCCGAGGTGTTGGGGGTCAGCCGCGGGGCGCTGTACCGTCGTCTGGAGAAGTACGGGCTGACGGGTTCGGAATGAGTCCCGAGCGCTCGCAGCGATCTGGCGTGGCCAACGTGAGTTTCGAGCGGCGGCTGATGCTGGATGTCTGCCTGGTGCTGGTGCCGGCAGCGCTGCTGATCGGCTATCTGCTTTGGAGCCGTGAGGCGGCCGGCCCTGGACTGTGGCTGGCCTGCGGGTTTGCGGCGATGTTCACCCTCGGTCTGGCGCTGCGTCTTCGCGGGCGCATCGTGTATCCGCTCTACACCCTGTCGAACCTGCTCGAAGCCCTGCGCGAGGGCGATTACAGCCTGCGCGGATCGCGCGCCCGACGCGGCGATCCGATCGGCGACGTGATCTGGGAGGTCAACACCCTCTCGCAAACCCTGCGCGAGCGGCGGCTGCACGAAGAAGAGGCCAGCGCCCTGCTGGCCAAGGTCATCGCCGCCATCGACATCGCCATTTTCAGTTTCGACGGCGATCAGCGGCTGCGACTGATCAATCCGGCCGGCGAGCGCCTGCTCCGGTTCGAAGCCGGCCGTGCGCTGGGCGCTTCGGCAGCCGAGCTTGGCCTCGATGACTGTCTGGCGCTGGAGCAGGCCACCCTGCTGCGGCGCAGCTTTCCGGCGGGGATGGGCAGCTACGAGGCGCGCCGCTTTCAGTTTCGTCAGGGAGGTCGGCCGCATTATCTGGTCTCCATCACCGACCTGTCCCGGGCGCTGCGCGAGGAGGAGCGCCAGGCCTGGCAGCGGATCATCCGGGTGCTGGGACACGAATTGAACAATTCGCTGGCGCCGATCAAGTCGATGGCGGCCACGCTGTCGGCGATGAGCTTGCGCGAGCCGTTGCCCGACGACTGGCGGGACGACCTTCACGGCGGCTTGAAAGTGATCGCCGATCGCGCCGAATCGCTCAGCCGGTTCATGACCGGCTACGCCTTGCTGGCGCGTCTGCCGGCGCCGACGCGCAAGCCGGTCGATCCGGCAGAGGTGATCGTCCGGGTCGCGCGACTGGAGCAGCGCATCCCGGTACAGGTGCAGCCCGGGCCGGATCTGGACTGCCAGCTCGATGCGGATCAGCTCGAGCAGGCCCTGATCAACCTGGTGCGCAACGCCGTCGAGGCGTCGTTGTCCGAGGGCGGCCGGGTGCTGGTGCGCTGGTCGGAGGAGGCGGGGCGACTGCTCATCGAGGTGCTCGACGAGGGTCTGGGTCTGTCGGGCAGCGACAATCTGTTCGTGCCGTTCTTCACCACCAAGCCGGGCGGTTCCGGCATCGGCCTGGTGTTGGCGCGGCAGATCGCCGAAGGCCACGGCGGCAGTCTGGTACTGGCCAATCGAACCGACCGGCGCGGCTGCGTGGCGCGGCTGGAGTTTCCGTTGGCCTGAGTTGCGTGTATCGATCGGGCAGCAATGGTCCACTGCGAGAGCCTTTGCAACCCGCGATCGCGGCTTGCGGCCTTCGGCCCAGGCCCGGCGACTCGCCCGACGCGAGTTGATCGGTCCTGCCTGCCGGAGCAATGGTCCAGCCGGGCCGTGCTCAGTCGCCAGGCGCCAGCGGCGTAAGCCGTTCGACGACCAGGCGGTCGGCCTCGGCGAGGTCGACTTCCGTCAGGGTGGCCTTGCCCTGGCACAGCGCTCCCAGCAGCGCGCGCTGCCGGGTTCCGCGTTCGAAGGCGACGGCATAGGGCACGCGGCGAAAGGTGACCATGGTGTAGCGCGGCACGAAGCGATCCGGGTGGCGCTTGGCGAGTACCAGCTCCAACTGCCGCTGCAGGCGGTAGGCCGGGTCCTGCACGCGATCGCGCATCTCCTGGTAGTTCTCCAGCGCCATCTGCTGGATGGCGCGGGCATTGGGCTGCCGCTCGGCCTGAAAGGCGGCGAACGCCGACTCGAAGTCGCTGGCGTCGGCAAGCAGCCGGTCCAGCGCCACACAGTCTTCGAACGCGCAGTTCATGCCCTGTCCGTGGAACGGCACCATGGCGTGCGCCGCATCGCCAAGCAGCACGGCGCGGCCATCCAGATGCCAGCGCTCGAGATAGAGGGTGGCCAGCAGGCCGGCCGGGTGGGCTACGAAATCTTCCGACAGCCGCGGTATCAGCGGCAGCGCGTCGGCGAACTCCCGCGCGAACAACGACCGCGCCGCTTCGGCATCGTGGACCTGGTCGAAACCGGGGATCTCTGCGGTGCCGTGCTCGGGCAGGAACAGCGTGACGGTAAATGTGCGCTCGACGTTGGGCAGGGCGATGCACATGTAGCCGCCGCGCGGCCAGATGTGCAGGGCATGCGGGTCGAGCTGGTAGCCGCCATCCGGGTCGGGTGGGATTTCCAGTTCCTTGTAGCGATGGCCCAGCGGAACGGTGCTGGCGCCGAGATCGACGACCCGCGACATCGACCAGCGTACCGGTGAACCGGCACCGTCCGCGCCGATCAGTACGTCGAACGAGCGCCGGTTGCGGGTGCGGTCGTGGTCGTTGACCAGTTCGACCATTCTGGATTCGAAGTCGACCGATTCCACACGCTGATGGAAGTGCACCCGCACCCCGGCCGCCTCGGCGGCATTCAGCAGGCAGGCGTTCAGTCGACCACGATGGACCGACCAGATGGCGTCGTCCGGGTTGTCGCTGTAGGGTTGCAGTTCGCTGGCGCCGTGGCCGAAATGCACCATTCGCCCGCGCATCTGGACCGCCTGCGCGAGCACTTCGCGCTCCAGCCCCGCCAGCCTCAGCGCATGCAGTCCGCGTTCGGCCAGCGCCAGGTTGATCGACCGGCCGCTCTCGAAGCCCTTGATGCGCTGATCGTGGCGCTTCTCCAGCAGTTCCACGTTCCAGCCTCGGCGGGCCAGCAACAGCGCGAGCAGGGTGCCGGCGAGGCCCGCGCCGGCAATCAGGATGGGCCGCGACCTCACTGCCGGGGCCGGATCAGCGCGGCGAACACGGTGGCATTGACGGCCGATGCCAGGGCGAACAGGCCGGCCCAGCCGTAGAGATAACTGCCGACTGCGGTGGCCAACAGGCTGGCACCCAGGATGAACCACCAGCGCGGTCCGGCGATGAATCGGTCGTAGATCAGCACGTAGGGGATTCCGATCAGCACGGAGAACGCCAGCGAATGCAGGACCAGCGTCATGGGGTAGGCGAGGGCAATGGTAAGCGGTGGAAGACCGGTGGCGCCGGTGAATAGTTCATGGACGGCGGCGATGACGCCAAACACCAGCGGGGCGGCAATCGCGCCCAGCCCGGCCGCCGCCAGGCGATTCTCGCACTCATCGACGCGAAGCGGCTGCGAAAGCCAGGTCAACAGCAGGTCGCGGCGTGTTTCGGTCACGGATTCGGCAGTCACGACGCACAGGGTGAAGCGAGCGACCGTTTCGCTCGACGGTCATGGTCGCGTGTTGGAGCCGGTCGATCCATGGCAGGTCCAGTCCGTGATGCGCTCAGGGGTGCGGTGGTGCGAAGGGACGAGTCGATCAAAACCCGACCGACTCCTATGCCCGCCAAGCCTCGACAGCCAGCACGAAGCGCAGTACATCGATATGCCGGTTGTACAGCGGGGCCGGCGAAATGCGGATCACGTCCGGTTCGCGCCAGTCGCCGACGATGTCGTTGGCGATCAGGTGCTCGAACAGGGCACGCCCGCGTTCGCGGCCGCCGATGACCCGCAGCGAGAGCTGCGCGCCGCGCCGTTCCGGTTCCGATGGGGTGATGATCTCCAGGGTGCCGGTCAGACGCGTGCGGATCAGGGTTTCCAGATAACCGGTCAGTCTGCGGGACTTTTCGCGAAGTGCCGGCATGCCCGCTTCGTGGAACAGCTCCAGGGCAGCACGCAGCGGTGCCAGCGAAAAAATCGCCTGATTGCTCAACAGCCAGCCTTCCGCGCCCGGCGTGGGAATGAATTCCGGATTCATCAGGAACCGCGTCGTCGCCTCATGGCCCCACCAGCCCGCGAAGCGCGGGAGATCGGACTGAGCGTGTCGGGCATGCACGAAGGCGCCAGCGATCGCGCCAGGGCCGGCATTGATGTACTTGTAGTGGCACCAGACCGCGAAGTCGGGGCCATCGTCATGCAGATTCAGGTGCAGATTGCCGATGGCGTGGGCCAGGTCGAACCCGACTCTTGCGCCGGCAGCGTGCGCCAGCCGGGTGATTTCGGCGATGTCGAAGGCCTGTCCCGTGCGGTACTGCACGCCGGGCAGCATGACCAGCGCGAGGCGATCGGCGTTGTCGGCGATCGCCTGTGCGATTTTCTCCATCGACAGGGTGCCGGTGGGCTCGTCGCCGGTCAGTTCGATCAGGCAATCCGACGGATCAAGGCCATGGTGGGCGAGGTGCGAGGCGACCGCGTGGCGATCAGAGGAGAACGCGCCGGACTCGATCAGAATGGCGTTGCGCGCGCCCGTGGGGCGGAAGAAGCTGACCATCATCAGATGCAGATTGACGGTGAGCGAGTTCATCGCCACCACTTCGATCGGCAGCGCACCGCAGACCTCGGCCAGATGGTCACGGATGCCATCGAGGTAGTTCATCCACGGATGCGGCCCGCGAAAGTGTCCGTCGACGCCGATGCGTCCCCAGGTATCGAGTTCGGTTTCCAGCGCCAGGCGGGCGCCTCGTGGCTGAAGCCCGAGCGAATTTCCGCAGAAATAGACTTTCTGTCGACCCGACTCATTGGGTATCACGAAACGGTCGCGAAAGCCGCGCAGCGGATCCTCGCAGTCGCGCGCAAGGGCATCGGCTTCGTCGCTGAGGGTGAGAGGATTCGCTGCGCTCATGGACGGCTTTCCGGCAAGGGGTGAACGGTGCCGCAGCGCGAGCAGGTTCGGCGCGTCGGCGATGCGAAAAAGTGGTCGAAGACTTCCGGCAAATCCACCTCGATGTCCTTGAGCACGAAAAACTCCTCGTACAGAAGGTTGTTGCACGATGCACAGAACCAGGCCAGACCATCGCGTTCGTGCGCCAGACGCTTGCGCTCGACGACCAGGCCGACCGACCCGGCGGCGCGCTGCGGCGAGTGCCAAACGCCGGGCGGCAGATAGAAGATCTCTCCGGCGCGGATCGGGATGTCGCGCACGTCGCCGTTCTCTTGCACGCGCAGCGTCATCTCGCCCTCCAGCTGATGGAAGAATTCCGGACCCTCGTCGTAGTGAAAATCGCTGCGCCGATTCGGCCCGCCAACGATCATCAGGATGAAGTCGCCATCGACGATGCATTTATTGCCGACCGGTGGCTTGAGCAGGTCACGGTGCTGGTCGACCCAGGCATGCAGATCGATTGCCGGGGGCAGGGCGGGTCTGGGATCGAACATCGATGCGACCTCAGGGGGTGAGCTTGTAGGTATCGCCCGCCCGGTCGCCCTCGCGTACCCGCTGGAGTGCGGCCTGATAGGCATCGTCGAGATCGGCGCTGGACCGAACGCCGGGCAGCAGCGCCCGGAGCAGCCCGTCGCGCAGAGCATAGACCCAGCCATGGACAGCGACCGACTGGCCGCGTTCCCAGGCATCGCGCACCACGGTGGTCTGACATACGTTGACGGCCTGTTCTATGACGTTGAGTTCGCACAGAAGGGCATGGCGGCTGTTTTCGCTGTCTCGGCCGGACAGCAACCCGCCGTGCTTGTGGGCGACATCGCCGATGTGCCGCAGCCAGTTGTCGGCCAGCCCGACCCGGGTGCCGACCAGCGCCGCGTGCACACCGCCGCAGCCATAGTGGCCGCAAACGATGATGTGTTCGACCTTGAGGACATCGACCGCAAACTGCATCACCGACAGGCAGTTCAGGTCGGCATGAACCACGACATTGGCCACGTTCCGGTGCACGAAGACTTCGCCGGGCTGCATGCCGGTGATCTGATTGGCCGGCACCCGGGAGTCCGAGCAGCCGATCCAGAGGTGCTTCGGGGCTTGCTGATGCGAGAGCCGCTCGAAGAAATCCGGGTCATCGCGGGACACCGATTTGGCCCAGGCGCGGTTATTTTCAAGCAGGGTCGCGATGTCGGTCATGGGTCTGAGTCTGCATTTTCGAACGTAAGGTTGGTCATTCTAACGGCGCGATCTCAAGCCGGGGCGTTCATCGCGGTAGGCAGGCCCCTTCGGCTGCTCACGTCTGACAGCCCGGACACCAGTACAGTCGCCGTCCGGCGGCTTCGCCACGCACGATGGTGCCGCCGCAGCGCCGGCAGCGCTTGCCGTCACGGTCGAAGACCTCGAAACGGAAGCCGTCGGAACTGGCGCTTATGTAATCGGCTCGCATGCCCGTGGCGCGCTGGATGCCACGACAGCGATAGCTGCGTTGCGGTACCGACAGCAGAGCGCTGGCCAACCGCGTACCTGCTTCGATCGGAAGGTCGCGCGGGCGCTGGTGCGGCGCAATGCCGGCCTCGAACAGCGCTTCGGCGCGCAGGTAGTTGCCCATTCCGGCAAGAAAGCTCTGATCGAGCAGCAGCCCCGGCAGCGCGCGGCCGGAAAAGCGCGGGTCTTGCAGCCGGGCATGGACGGCATCGGCAGTCAGCGTTGGGTCGAGCACATCGGGTCCAAGGCGTTTCAGAAACGGATGCCGGTCGAGCCCGGCGGTCGGCCAGATCTCGATGGTCGAGGCCGAGTACAGACGGATCGACGCGTGTGCGGTATGCAGCGCCACCCGCAGCGAGCGTCGGGTGTCCGGCACATCGCCCGGCCGGCTGATCTTCCACACGCCGTACAGCTGATTGTGCGTGTAAAGCGTGAGGCCGCTATCGAAGTGGGTCAGCAGGGCCTTGCCGCGCGGCGAAACCGACGCCACCGTTTGTCCGACCAACTGCGACTGATAGCGCTGAAGGGCGGGCGGCGCGAATTCCACCGCCCGCAACGGATGGCCGACGACGGCCTCGGCCAGCGCGTCGGCGGCACGGCGGATTTCTGGACCCTCTGGCATCCTGCGATTACAGCTCAGGCGCCGTGCGCGGCGCGTGAGCCTGCGTCATTCGGGACGTTTGAGCACCATCAGGTGATGCAATTGTTCGTCCGAATCTGCCCTGGGGGGCTTCAGGTCGGCCAGGTTCCAGCCCATCTGCTGGGCATCGTCTTCATCGAGGCCGTCCAGAAACCGGAATTCGGCATCCATCAGCGCGGCCCGGGCGGAGTCGGGGCTGTCGTAGACCAGAGACTGGCCGTCGCAGTCGAACACCTCGGCGGTCCCTGCCTCGCGCTCGCGCAGACGCGCCCAGACGATCGTGTCGCCCAGTGCCGCCAGCCACCATTCCTCGTACATGCGCAGATCCTCAGTCGAGCAGTTGAAAGCCGATCCAGGCCGCCACGCCCGCAGAACCGGTGAGACAGGTCGCCATCAACCAGCGCGCCGGTGCCGCCAGGCGGGCCAGCATCGTGTCGGCATGGAAGCGATAGCGCCCGGCCAGCAGCCAGCGGATGAAGGCCGGGTCGAAACTGGATTCGCCCACCGTGCGCTGCCGGTCCTGCATGTGGCGATAGCTGAGCGGGCCGAAGATGGCATAGCCGGCGAGGCCGGAGATGGCCAGCGCCAGCGCGCTCAGCAGGAACAGCAATTCGGCCATGGTCCGGCTCAGAACTCCGCGTGGCCGGGGCTGCGCGGGTAGGGGATGGCGTCGCGGATGTTGCCCAGCCCGCAGACATAGACCACCAGACGTTCGAAGCCCAGGCCGAAACCGGCGTGCGGCACCGTGCCGTAGCGCCGCAGGTCGCGATACCACTGGTAGTGCGCGGCATCGATGCCGAACTGCGCCATGCGCCGGTCCAGGTGATCCAGCCGCTCCTCGCGCTGGGCACCGCCGATGATCTCGCCGATGCCCGGCGCCAGCACGTCCATCGCGGCCACCGTTCTGCCATCGTCATTCAGGCGCATGTAGAACGCCTTGATGTGCTCGGGGTAATTGAGCACCACCACTGGCCGACCGACGTGCTCTTCGGTGAGCCAGCGCTCGTGTTCGGTTTGCAGGTCGAGACCCCATTCGACCGGAAAGTCGAATTTCTTGCCCGATGCCTGAAGCAGCTTGATCGCGTCGCCGTAGTCGATACGCTCGAACGGCGCTTCGATGAACGATTGCAGGCGCGTGACGGCAGATTTTTCGACGCGCTGGGCGATGAAGCCCAGGTCGTCGGCGCGCTCGGTGAGGACGGCGTTGAACAGATACTTGAGGAACCGCTCGGCCAGACTGGCGATATCGTTGAGGTCGGCGAAGGCGACCTCGGGCTCGATCATCCAGAACTCCGCCAGATGGCGCGGGGTGTTGGAGTTTTCGGCCCGGAACGTCGGTCCGAAGGTGTAGACCTTGCTCAAGGCCTGACAGTACGCCTCGACGTTGAGCTGGCCGGAGACGGTCAGAAACGCCTCCTTTCCGAAGAAATCGCGGCCAAAGTCGACCCCGCCCTTGCCATCGCGCGGCAGGTTGGCCAGATCCAGAGTCGACACGCGAAACATCTGCCCGGCGCCTTCGGCATCGGAGGTGGTGATGATCGGCGTGCTGATCCAGTAATAGCCTTCCTCGTGGAAGAACCGGTGCACCGCCTGCGCCAGGCAATGCCGGATCCGGGTAACTGCGCCGAACAGGTTGGTGCGCGGGCGCAGATGCGCCACTTCGCGCAGGAACTCCGGCGTGTGCGGCTTGGGCTGGATCGGATAGGTCTCCGGATCGTCGACCCAGCCGAGCACATCCAGCGACTGAACCTGCATCTCGAAGGCCTGGCCGGTGCCTTGCGACGGCGCCAGCGTGCCGCGCGCACTGATCGCGCAGCCGGCGCTGAGGCGTTTGATTTCATTCTCGTAATTGACCAGCGACGCGGGCGCTACCAGCTGAAGCGTATCGAAGCACGAGCCGTCGCTGAGATTCACGAACGACAGACCCGCCTTGGAATCGCGCCGGGTGCGCACCCAGCCTTGAACCGTCACTTCCCGATCCGGCGCGATGACGCCGGACAATGCCTGCTTGACGCTGACCACGGTCATGCTCTGAAACTCCTCGCTGCGCCATTGAGAGAAATCCCGCGTCGGCGTCTGGGCGCGACGTCGGGCGGGGATCCTGCCGAGGCCGTGTCGACACCGGAAATCCAGCTGCGCGCGGCCCGATGCGGACCCCGATCACGCCGAACGCCGGGCCGCCATCCCCTGCAGGGCCAGAGTTGCATAGCATAGCGGAAGCCTGGCCGATGCTTCACGCCTCAGCCAGCCTTGGGCGCATACAATGTCATCCTGAGTTTCCGTAAGCGATCGAATCATGGCCATTACATTGACTGCATCCGCCGTCGACCACGTTCGACGGCATCTGGCGAAAACCCCCGATGCCCTCGGCTTTCGCGTGGGCGTCAAGCGAACCGGCTGCTCCGGCTGGGGCTACGTGACCGATATCGCCCGCGAGCAGCTCGACTCCGACACCGTCTTCGAGCAGGACGGTTTGCGCATCCTGGTCGATGCGCCCAGCCTGGCGCTGATCGACGGAACCGAGATCGACTATCGGCGCGAAGGGATCAACTGGCAGTTCGCCTTCCGCAACCCGAACGCGGCAGCGGAATGCGGCTGTGGCGAGAGCTTCACGACCAATCCCGAGTTCGCCTGAACTTCGGGCCATCCGATCGGCGCGGTCCGGCCGGACGCAAGGACGGACGCGAACGGATTTGTTGACCAGCACCGGCGTGCGCGCCTAGAATACGCGGCTCAATCGGGGTGGTTAGCTCAGCGGTAGAGCACTGCCTTCACACGGCAGGGGTCACAAGTTCGATCCTTGTACCACCCACCAATTGCGTCGCAGAAAAAGGCCGGGGCCGACCTCCGGCCTTTTTTATTGCTTGTGTGTAACTTCTGTCGTCCTGTCGACCTCCGGGTCAATCCGACCTGGGCCAGTTGACCCAACGGCCTGGCAGCGCACTCAAGTTTTGCTGGCCGGCGCCGATACCCGGAACAGCGCACAACGCGCTGCAATCAGCGACCGGGAGTCGGGCAATGACGGATTACGACTACGACCAGGAAGAGGCGTCCCTGCGACGGCAGCGCCACTTTCTGGATGACGTCGAGCGTGAGATCCGCCGGGTAAACCGCGAGGCTATCCATGCCGTGGTTCCGCCACTGGGCCGGCTGCGCTTTCTGGACCTGGCCCGCATCGTGGCGCGTCGGCGGGTCGATTATCTGCGGCTGGCTCTCGAACTAAGCGAATGCGCGCCGGACGATGCCCGCAGCCAGGCATTGTTGGATCAGATGCCGACGGCGCGGAAGAACTACTTCGAATCGCGCGAAGCCTTTGCCGCACTGGAGCGCGCGATAGAGCGGGGTTATATCGATGTCGCCCGCGACTGAATCCGGCTGAGGAAGCTTGCCCAGCGCAGCCTGTCGGTCATGGCAGAGCGCGCCATGGACGTTGTCGCATCACCTGGAGGGAGATCGTCGCATGCTGTTGATTGTCGGTTGGGCCATCGTGATCGTCGTCGTGTTCGGTGGTTTTGTCATTTCGGGCGGACACCTGGGTGCGCTGGTGCACCCGGTCAAGTTGATCATGATCGTCGGTGCAGCGATCGGCGCCTTTGTCGCCGGATGCAGTCCGGGCGCGCTGAAGGCGGTGATCAAGGCGGCGCCGACGGCCTTCAAGGGCGCCAAGTACACCAAGGAAATCTACACTGAGCTGCTGTGCCTGCTCTACACGGTGTTGGCCAAGATCCGCAAGGATGGGCTGATTTCGATCGAGAACGAGATCGAGAATCCCGACCAGAGCCCGATGTTCTCCAAGTACCCCAAACTCCTGGCCGATCATCACCTGATCGAATTCGTATCCGATTACCTTCGGATGATGGTGACCGGGTCGATGGATCCGCATGAGATGGAAGCCCTCATGGATCAGGAGATCGACACCCACCACAAGGAAGGCGAGGTGCCGATCGCCTTGTTGAACAAACTGGGCGATTCGCTACCCGCGTTCGGTATCGTCGCGGCGGTGATGGGTGTGGTGATCACCATGGGCTCGCTGCACCTGCCTCCCACCGAGCTGGGTCCGATGATCGGTGCGGCGCTGGTCGGAGCATTCGTCGGCATTCTGTTCGGTTACGCCATCGTGGGGCCGATTCCCACGGCGATGGAGCACAAGCTCACCGAGTCGACCAAGGCGCTTGAGTGCGTCAAGGCGACGATTCTGGCCAGTCTGGCCGGCTCGTCGCCTGCGGTGGCAGTCGAGTACGGCCGGAAGATGCTGTTCAGCGCCGAGCGGCCGAGCTTCAGCGAGCTGGAGGAGGCAGTGCGGGTGGCCAAGTAGGCAGCTCACTGGTCCGGCATGGCAGAAAAAAAACCGATCATCATCAAACGCGTCAAGAAGGTGATGGGTCATGGCCATCATGGTGGCGCATGGAAGATCGCCTATGCCGACTTCGTAACCGCGATGATGGCGTTTTTCCTGCTCATGTGGTTGCTGGCCAGCACGACGGAGGATCAGCGCCGGGGTATTTCCGATTACTTCCAGAACCCCATGAAGGTATCGCTGATGGGCGGTGATGGGGTCGGCGAGCAGACCCGCCCGATTCCCGGTGGTGGCGAAGATTTCCGCCTGTCCGAAGGTGAGGTCGCCCGGATCGCAAAGCGCCAGAGCGAGGAGCAGGCCGAAGCGGAGCGATCGGCTCACGAGCTTGAACGGTTGGAGCAGCTCAAGAACACCATCGAGGCAGCGATTGACGAAATTCCAACCTTGCAGCAGTTCAAGGGACAACTGTTGCTCGACCTGACCAGCGAAGGTCTGCGGATTCAGATCGTCGACCGGGAAAGCCGGCCGATGTTCGACAGCGGCAGCGCGCAGTTGAAGCCCTACACCCGGGAGCTGCTGGCGGAGCTGTCGGTGATTCTCAACAAAACCCCGAATCGACTGAGCATTTCGGGTCACACCGATGCCACGCCGTTCAGCGGCGGTGCGGCGGGCTACAGCAACTGGGAGTTGTCCAATGATCGCGCCAACTCGGCCCGACGCGAGCTGGTGGCAGCGGGTCTGTACGACGAGAAAGTGATGCGGGTGGTCGGCCTGGCTTCAACGGTCCTGCTCGACAAGGACAGCCCGACCAACCCAATGAACCGACGGATTTCCATCGTGGTGATGAATCGGGACGCCGAGCAGGCCATCGAGCGCGACGGCGAAGGGGACTCGTCCGATTCCGATGCGACCGGCGGGGCCAGTGAATCCACCCCGTCCGATCCTGGCGCCGACGCGGATGTGGTCGGCTTGGGCGTGGCCGAGCTCACAGCCGATCCGGGCGTCGCTGGCCGATCCGAAGGCGAGGGCGAGGGGCCCAGATCGGCCGTTGCGACTGGCGTCATGCCGTTGCCAGCAACCGGAACGGAGGCATCGACACCGCTGGCGTCGATGCAGCCGAAACAGCAGGACCGTGGTGCGGATGCATCAGCTGCGCCCGTGTCGGGCGCACCCGACGCCGAGGACTGAGCCGTTGTGTTCGAGTTGTCGGTCGCATTCATAGCGAGGGGGCTGCTGGCTCAGGTGCTTGCTGCCGCCATTGTGCTGACTATTGCGGCGGCGCATGTTGAACTGGCGCATGCGACATTGGCCCCGGCTTGGCTGGTTGGCGTGCATGGCGCGGCTGCGCTGGGCTTGTCGAGGCGTCTGGATTTGCCGCGTCGGTGGCAGGCGATCATGGCCGGATTCGTACCCGCACTGTGGCTCGCTCAGCAGGCGAGTGTCTCGGCCTGGATATGGTTGGTCGCACTGGTGCTGCTTGTGTTGATTTACGGCGGCACATTTCGCGGTCAGGTGCCGCTGTTCCTGAGCGGCTCGGCGGCACATCAGGTGCTGATCCGATTGCTTCCTGAGCACACCAATGCCCGTGTTTTCGATATGGGCGCAGGCATTGGCAGCGCACTAGCGGCCATCGCGGCGCGACGACCGGACGTCGCCTGCAGCGGAATTGAGTGGGCTCCGCTGCCCTGGCTGCTGGGCAAGCTGCGCTGGTGGATGTGCGGTTTGCGCGTGGACTGGCGTTGCCGCGATTACTGGCAGGAGGATCTGGGTCGCTACGATCTGGTTTACGCCTATCTGTCGCCGGCGGCCATGTCCCGGCTGGCCGAAAAGGCCAAGGCTCAGATGCGCCCCGGCAGCCGGCTGGTGAGCTATCGATTCGAGATTCCCGGGCTGGTACCGGATGAAATTCATCCGGTTGGCTCCGGCCAGCATGACCGGATGTACGTCTGGCGGTTTTGACCGAGTCGGCGCCGCTCGCGACCCGATGGAATGTGACGCGTCCGCTTGTGGTTGCGCAGCGTCGCGATGACCGGGCGGCGATCGCGAAGCCGCCGTCGCGTAGCCGATACGCCGTTACTCGATCTGCTCGGCGGCCCAGGCTGCGTCCAGGGCCTCCATGGCATCGCGCGGCGCGCAGTTGGCAGCGCGTTCGTAGGCGTCGGCGGCAGCATCTTCGCCCTTGCTGCCTTTGAGCAGCAGGAGGAGATTGCCGTGCTCGATGTGCACGATAGGTGCCTTGGGCGTGAGTTTGATCGCGCTGGCGATATGCTTTTCGGCCTCGCTGGCCTTTGCTCCGTAGGTCATTCCACCGATCAGACTGCCGATCTTGTCGATCACTTCGGCATGGTAGAGCGCCAGCGCCGTGTGCGCCTCGGCATGCTTTGGCGCGATCTCGAGCGTGCGCTCCAGCGCGTGGCGAATCTTCCCGGCCAGGCCCTGCTTGAGCGCCTTGGCGATGCTGATGCTCTGGCTGTACCGACCCAGGGCGTAGGCATGGCGGTAATGGCTGTTGGCCAGCTCCGGCAGCACGTTTATCGCCTTTTCGGCCAGCTCCACTGCCTGCTGGTAGCGGCTCAGTCGCTCGTCCTCGTCGTCGACCAGGTGAGAGGCGTGGATCCCGATGGCCTTGATCGCGACCGACGCACCCAGCGGCCCCAGTGCGGAGCCGGCAAGACAGGCCTGCTGGAAACGGCCGGCGTGGAAATCGCGCCAGGCGTCCTGAAGTTGGCTTGCCAATGCCTTGGCCTCGATGCCCTTGGCCGATTTTCCGGCCGACGCGATCAAGGCCGATGCGTGCTTCTCATCGGGATACGGCTCGCAGTCGCCGGCATGCAGCGCAGTCCAGGCCTTCTTGAGGGCCTCGCCCTGGTATTCGAAAGTCGGATCGGGGTTGGGGAATGCAGCCCACGCGGACTTTTTGCTGGCCATATCGGGATTCCTTGGGTATCGGCCAAGCATCGCCGGCCGGGTCAAGCTTTGCAACTGGGTTGGCCTGGATTGGCCTGGTCTGCGTTGACGCAGGCCCTGCGCAAGTAGTGTGAAAACTCCAGAAAGGGGCGAGATAGTGAGCGTGTCGTAACTCTCTCCTGGCCACGGATGGCCGAACCCGAATTCCCGAGGTGCCGCCATGAGCAAGACCAACGTCAGCAAGAAAGCCCCAGCCTCCCGCGCCGCTCGCCAGGGCATCACCCAGCAGGATGTTTGGCTGGCCAGCCTGGGCGCGGTATCTCTGGCCCGCAAGCAGCTGCTGGCTGGCATCGATCAGTCGGCCTACATGGTGGAGCAACTGCGCGGCCAAGCCGAAGACCGCATCGAGCAGGGCGCCAAGACCATCGAGCAGACCGCCAAGCGCGCCCGCGAACTGGCCGACGATTACAGCAAGAAGGTGCAGGCTCGATTGACCGGGGCGCGCACTCAGGCCGAAGCTGTCATCTGCGATGCTCGCCAGCAGGCGGAAGCCCTGATCGAGCAGGCCCAGGCCCAGCTTCAGCCGGTTCTGGCGAAGGTTGGACTGGCCGAGCCGGTCGCCAAGCGCAGGGTCCCGGCGCGCAAGCCGGCGGCCAAGTCCAGGGCGCGCAAGCGCGTTGCCAAGGCAGCCTGAGCCAAACCTCTCTCCCACGTCAGTGGCTTGAACGCCCCGTCCTTTGGTCGGGGGCGTTCTCGTTTTTGGCCGCGCACGCGGCAGTCAGCGCCCAGCGGTCAGGGCCGGTAGGCCTGCACCAGCGTATTGAGGTGCAGGCGCTCGGCATCGCGCAGGAACGGCGCCAGCAGCATCATCACCTGTACGATGCCTTGCCGGATGGCGCTGTGTTCGTCGGTATCGCCCCGGGCCGCAGCGTAGTTGAGCCAGAACGTCGACAGCACCAGGATGTTGGTGGCGGTGCCGTCGATTTCATCGGCCGACGCACGCATGATGCCGGCGCGGACCAGCCCGCGAATCACGCCGCTGGCATTCTCGGCCGAGCGCTTGAGGATGCGGGAAAAGCGCAGCCTAAGCCGGCGGTTGCGACTGAGGATGTCGACCAGGTCGCGGTACAGGAAGCGATAGGTCCAGATGCATTCGAACACCAGATGCAACTGCATCCAGATGTCCTCCAGCTCGGGCAATCGTTCGCTTGGCGAAACCAGCGCGGCGTCCAGCGCTTCTTCATAGCGCGTGAACAACTGCTCGATGATGTCGTCCTTGTTCCTGAAGTGGTAGTAGAGATTGCCGGGGCTGATGTCCAGCTCGTCGGCGATGTGATTCGTGGTCACGTTGCTCTGACCCTGTTCGTTGAACATGGCCAGGCTGGTGTCGAGAATCTTCTGTCGGGTATCTCGGGCCACGGGTTCAGCCGGTCAGTCGGGCGACGAGATCGATGTATTTCTGCATCGCGTCTTCCTGGCTGGTGCCTTTGAGTTTCTCCCAGGCATCGTACTTGGCTGCGCCGACGACATCCCAGAACTTGGGCTTCTCGCCGGTCACATCGCCTTCCGAACCTTGTTTGTAAAGGGCATACAGTCGCAGCAGCATTTCGTTGTCGGGCCGTTCGCTCAGCCCCTTGATGGCCAGGGCCGCCGCTTCGAAGCGGGTGTTCAGGTCGCTCATGGTGTTCCCCCAGGATGGTGTCGCCGGTTCATTCCGATAGCGCAGCGGTTTAGCATGCGCCCGGTTGGGGGTCAACAAAAAATGACGGCGGACTCGAGCGTCCGCCGCCATTTGCATTGCTGTGTCTCGTTCGACAGCTACGTTCAGGTGCCGATGATTCCGCCGTCGTCCCTGGTGATGATCACCGTCGCCGAGCGCGGTCGCGCGTTGCCGCCGTCTGGCCAGTTGGACGAGTAGGCTCTTCCATCGGGAATCGGGCCTTGTTCGCCGGGGTGCTGGATGTTGACGAACATGGTGCGACGGTCCGGCGTGGTGACCACGCCGGTGACCTCGCAACCGACCGGACCGACCAGGAATCGCTTGATCTCGCCGGTTGCAGGGTTGGCCACCAGCATCTGGTTGTTGCCGAACGCGCCGGAGAGCTGGCCGTCCCTGCCCAGAAGCTGACCGCCGCTCATGTCGGTCTGGATCCACAGCAGGCCACCGTTGTCGAACCACAGGCCGTCCGGACTGGCGAAGGTGTTGTCATCGGTCAACGGGTCGCCGTTCGGGTCGCTGCTGGCCTCGGAACCGCCTGCAAGCAGGAAGATGTCCCAGTCGAAGGTGCTGGCATCGCTTTCCAGCCAGCGCACGATGTGTCCGGTGGCGTTGCCGGGTCGCGGATTGGCCCCGTCGACTTGTTGATCGGTGCGGCTCGTGTTGTTGGTCAATGCGAAATAGACGTAACCCGACTTCGGATCGACCGCGCCCCATTCCGGACGATCCATGCGGGTTGCGCCCACCACATCGGCGGCCAGACGGGTATTGATCAGAACGTCGCCCTGATCGCTGAACGAAACGCCGGCTGCGGCTGCGGCAGCCTGGAAATCGGCATCGTCGAAATCCAGTGCCAGCCATTCGCCGCGGCCGTCGTCGTCGAAGCGTGCGGCGTACAGCGTGCCCTCGTCGAGAATGCTCCCTTCGGTCTTGCCGGCGCGATAGACATCCTTGCTGACGAACTTGTAGATATATTCGAACCGGGAGTCATCGCCGGAGTAGGCAATGAGCGGCTGGCCTTCTACCGCTTCGGCGAACACCAACCCTTCATGCGCGAATCGTCCCAATGCGGTGCGCTTGACCGGTCGACGATTGGGCGAGAACGGGTCGATTTCGACGATCCAGCCCATGGTGTTGGTGTTGTTGCGGTAGTCGCGGCGCGGATTGTCGCCCTCGGGCGTGGTGTCGAAGCGGCGGTCGACCGTCTCCCACTGATAGCGGCTGTTGGCACCGGTGCCGTAGCGGGTCTGCTCGCGCGGACGGTCGCTTGCGCGATTGACGAAGTATCCCGCCCAGTTCTCTTCGCAGGTCAGGTAGGTATTCCACGGCGAGTAGCCGTGGGCGCAGTTGTTGATGGTTCCCCGGGTGCGCGTGCCGGACGGGCTGAAGGCGGTGCGCATCTTGTCGTGGCCGCGGGCTGGACCGCGAATATCCATGACGGTGCCGGCGTGGACGCGGCGATTGAAGCGGCTGCGCATGATCGACCAGGCGCCGTCGTCGTCTTTGGCGATCTCGAAGATCGAAACCCCGTGAGCGTGGATTTCCTTCAGGGCCGACAAGGGATCGCGCGGCTGGCCCTCGACGAAGTCGACACCCTCCGGGTTGATGGTGTTTTGCTGGATGTACTCATGGTTCACCGCCAGCAGGCCGCGCCGATTGCCTTCCTCGCCGGCAACCAGCGGGAAGTAGTGCATGCCGTCATGGTGCATGCCGATCTGGCGACGCTGATCGTCGGCGGTGTTGGAACCGTCGTCCCGGTAGGCCGGGAATGGATAGATGATCGGCTCGCCCCAGGCAAATGCCGGAGTGGCGGTGTAGCCGGCGGGTACAACGATGGTGTCGGCAGTGCCCTGAGGAACCGCCTGAAAGCCGAGCGGGATGCCGTCCATCGCACGCGCGTCGGATATCAGACTTGTTGTACCCATTCCCTTGGCAAACAGACCAGCGGTAACCGCCAGGCCGATGCTGCCTTTCAGCAGGCTTCGGCGCCGCAGATTGACTTCGAGAACGTCGCCGAAGTATCGGTTGTTGGATCGATTGCTGTCCTCATGATCGAAATCGACCTCTCCGTAGGTGATCGGTGCGGTGGTATCTGTGAGTTTTTCCATGGATGAATGCCTCGTGGCAGCGGAAGGGACGGGGGGATACCCGTCACCGATCCTGACCGGGCATTGCTAAACCGGCCTGACAGAGGAGTTACAGATTTGCGCGCATTTGGTGACGATTTGGCGGCTGACCCGGATTGCCAGATCAAAGGCTCTGGGTCCAAGGCAAGCCGCAAGGCTGGTTCGGCTAGGCAGCGCCCGGCGGCATGGGTATGCTTGGCGCCATACGCGTCCGCATGCCAATCAAGAACCGCACACCAGGGAGCAGCGCCATGAGCTACTTTGTCACCGGGGCCACCGGCTTCATCGGCCGTCATCTGATCGAGCGGCTTCTGACGCGCAAGGGCACGATTCATGTGCTGGTGCGCAAGGCATCCGCCAAGAAGCTCGACAAGCTGATCGAGCGCCAGGGCTGGGACCGGCGTCGAGTCGTTGCGGTCAATGGCGATCTCTCGCAGGCCAAGCTGGGCCTGACAGCGGCACAGATACGTGCGCTGAAGGGCAAGATCAAGCATTTCTTCCATCTGGCCGCGATCTACGATCTCAACGCCGATGCCGCCTCCCAGCAGGTTGCCAACATCGACGGTACCCGGCATGCGATGGAACTGGCCGAGGCGATCGACGCCGGCTGTTTCCACCACACCAGCTCGATTGCCGCAGCGGGCCTCTATCACGGCGTGTTCCGCGAAGACATGTTTGACGAAGCGGAGGGGCTGGACAATGCCTATTTCCGCACCAAGCACGATTCCGAAGGGCTGGTGCGCAGGGAGTGCAAGGTTCCCTGGCGGATCTACCGGCCCGGTGTGGTGGTCGGTCACTCGCAGACCGGCGAGATGGACAAGATCGATGGTCCGTATTACTTCTTCACGTTGATCAAGAAGATGCGCGAGCTGTTGCCGCCGTGGATGCCGACTATGGGTATCGAGGGCGGTCGTATCAACCTGGTTCCGGTCGATTTCGTGGCCGCTGCGATGGACCATATCGCGCACAAGCGCGGCCTCGATGGCCAGTGCTTCCATCTGGTCGATCCGGACCCGCCGCGCATCGGCGAGGTGCTCAATATCTTCTGCCGCGCGGCTGGCGCGCCGGAAATGACCATGCGGCTGGACGCTCGCATGTTCGCTTTCGTGCCGACACCGGTGCGCATGGCGGTGACCGGTCTGCCGCCGGTCAAGCGGTTCATCGGCATGCTGCTGCGCGATCTCAGGATCCCGCGCGAAGTGCTCGGCCTGATCACCTATCCGACCCGGTTCGATGCCCGCGAGACCGAGCGGGCCTTGAAGGGCAGCAAGATTTCCGTCCCGCCGCTGGAAAGCTATGGCTGGCGGCTCTGGGACTACTGGTATCGCAATCTCGATCCCGATCTGTTCGTCGATCGCTCGCTGCGCGGCAAGATCAGGGGCAAGGTGGTGCTGATTACCGGCGGCTCTTCCGGCATCGGCCGAGCCACGGCGGAGAAGGTGGCGGCGGCGGGCGCCAAGACGATCATCGTTGCGCGCGGCGAGGAAGAACTGTTCAAGACCCGCGACGAATTGATCGCCGCCGGTGGGCAGGTGTTCGCCTACACCGCCGACCTCGCCGATCTGGCGTCCTGCGACGCGCTGGTGGCAGCGGTGATCAAGGAGCATGGCGGCGTGGATGTGCTGGTCAACAACGCCGGACGCTCGATCCGCCGCTCGATCGAGCTGAGTTTCGATCGCTTCCACGATTTCGAACGCACCATGCAGTTGAACTACTTTGGTTCGCTACGGCTGATCATGGGCTTCCTGCCGGCCATGCTCGCCAAGCGGCGCGGGCAGGTCATCAACATCAGCTCGATCGGTGTGCTGGCCAATTCGCCGCGGTTCTCGGCCTACGTCGCATCCAAGGCGGCGCTCGATGCGTTCAGCCGGTGTGCGCAGGGCGAGCTGTCGAGCAAGAACATCGCCTTCACCACCATCAATATGCCGCTGGTTCGCACCCCGATGATCGCGCCCACCAAGATGTACGAGTCGGTGCCCACGCTCAGCCCCGACGAAGCGGCCGATCTGGTGGTCAAGGGCATCATCGAGCGGCCGAGCCGGATCGCAACCCGGCTGGGTGTCTTCGCCGGCGTGCTCAACTCGCTTGCACCCAAGGCTTATGAGGTGGTGATGAACACCGCGTTCGAGCTGTTCCCCGATTCGGCTGCCGCCCAGGGCAAGCAGCCCAGCGGCGAGGCGCACAAGCCGAGCGACGAACAGATCGCCTTCGCTTCGTTGATGCGCGGGGTGCATTGGTAGGCGGGGCTCCGGCAATCGTCTGGCCGGGCGATGCTGTTTCGCCCGGACCGCCGAAATCCGACGGATTCATGATGGCTGGAGCAGGCTGCGAGCCGCCGTCGCCCTGAGCGATTTGTTACGACCGTCAGTTGCACTGCCGCCAGCGCACCGGCGTATCGTCGCCCGGCGGTGGCTCGATCTGCAGGCGGGAGTAACGCAGCTCCTCGAACTCGATCAGGATCGCGCAGGCACGGCTGATCGGGTCGCTGGTCGATTCGCTGAGTGGTCGATTGAGCGCGATCACCAGGGTCGATCGGGTCGACCAGGCGGCGGAATTGACCGAATCAAGCGTCGCTACGCGCTGTGCCGCAAGCTCGCGCCGTGCCTCGCGCTCGGCTTCCGAGAGCTTGGGGAGGGGCTTCGCAGACTCCGGATCTTGCTTCGGAGTCGCGTTCGGCGGCGCGCGTACGGCTTTGGCGACCGTCCGCAACTCGGCGGCGCCCTGACCACCTGGATTGCCCATCACGGCGAACAAACCGATCGCCAGCGCCACTACGCCGATTCCGGCGATGATGAGGTTGTGGGCGACCTTGCGCTCGGTCACCGCAGCGATATCGGCGCGTGCTTCGACAGGAATCAGTTCCGACACCATCGGCCACAGTCGTTTTCCGTCCAGCAGGCGAATGCTGTGAGTCTGGGCGATCTCGCCGGCGAATCCGTCCGACCGTCCCAGCGTTGCGATTATTCCGCCCTGCGCGCCCTGCATCCGGATGGCGGTCGCCAGTTCCCGGACGGTTTGCTCTCCAAGGCGATAGTGGGTGCCGTGCTTGCATGACAGCAGCCAGCGCTCCCCGTTGTGGGAGAGCATGAAGTCGAAATCGCTGTCGCCGGGTTGGCGCTCGACCGAGGCTTCGACATAGCCCTCGCGGCGTAAGGCTTCCAGCGTGAGATGGGCGAAGTCCCGCCAGCGCATGCCCGCTAGCAGCGCGATGCCAGCTGCCGTCTCGGCGCGCCGTCGCGCTACGGTCTGTACCAGATAGTAGGCGATGCCGCCCACCAGCACGGTGGCGGCCAACGTCAAAAGCAATGGACCCGCACTTGCCACGAAACGCCCCCCGTCATGCAAAAGCCAGCCTGCCCGGAAATGAGCAGGCTATTGAGCTTATACGTGAAGCGCGAAAAAAACAGGACTCCGGACCCGCCGGAGCCTGTCATGGGCTGGATACAAGGGCCCGTCAGCCCGAACCCGGAAAGGGGAGGGAGCTCTCGGCATTCGTGTTGGCTGACGGGCTAAACGGTGAGTCGACGTCGCGGGATCAGTTGTCGCCCGGGACTTGGGGAAGCGGCGCGGAAGGCAGCTTGGTGGCGGCCGTCTTGCTCTTGGCCGTCGTCCTGCCACCGGTCTTTCGGGCTGCAGCCGGCTTCGCAGCGGGCTTGGCGGCTGGCTTTCGCGTCGCCTTGCCGGCAGAGGTGCTTCCAGCTTTCGAGGATTTGCCCGTGTTTCGCTTGGCGGCGGCAGGCTTGGCGGCGGCCGGCTTGGCCGTGGACTTGGTTGCCGGGCGACCGGCCTGCTTGCGCAGTTCTGCGGTCAGGGCATCGACGCGCTGGGTCAGGTTGGCGATTTCCTCGCGGCCCGGGACGCCCAGACGGTTCAATGCCCGCTGGACCCGCTCTTCGAATACTTTTTCGAGGCGATCCCAGGTGTCCTGGGCGCGCTCGCGGGCCTGGCCAACGCGGTCCTCCACAGCGTCGCGCACTTTGTCGACCTGGCCGGAAGTCAGGTCGCGGGTCGACTTCTCCATGGTCATGCCTTCCTTGACCAGCGCCTCGAACAGGCGCGTACCTTCATCCTGCGCCCGGCTGAAGGCGCCCACGCCGGCGTGCCAGATCTGCTGTGCCGACTCGACGATCGAGCGGGACACGTGCTCGGCGCGCTTCTGGATTTCATCCAGCGGGGCCGTTGCGGTGGCCGACCGGCGAGCGGTTTTCGGTGCTGACTTGGAAGTGGTTTTGGCAGTGGATTTGGATTTGAGCTTGGCCATGGGGCGACCCTCCGGATTCGATGTCATCCCGAGCGCGGACCGCGCTCGATAACCGGTAGTTTCCCGATCCCGAGTAGAGCAATCACACCAGCGCCGGGCCGATTCAGGCCTTGGGCTGCGGGCGCTTTCGCGAGCGCTTGCCGGCCGCTGCCGGCGGCTGCTTCTCGATAAGGCGCTGGATGTCGTCCAGATTGCGATCGAGCCGAGCGGTGACATCGGTACGCGGTCGCATCGGTTTGAGTCTGGCCAGCAAGTCCGGTGAGGGCTTGTCGAGAAGTTCCTGGCGCAGCCGCAGGCCGTGTTTGGCGAGGATGGGCGTCAATCGCTCGCTGCGCTCGCGCAATTCCGCCAGCGTCGCCGAATAGGCATGCTGGCAGACCCGGCGACGGGCCGAGAAACTGAATACGTTGGTGAAAAACATTTCGGCGTCGTTGGAATTGGGTTCCAGCACCAGTTGATCCACCTCCGGGTATTTTTCGGCGTATTTCGCCAAACCCACTTCCACCCGCGATTGCAGCAGCGTTCTGAAGGTTTGCGACAGCACCACCGGCAGGCCACCGGCCGAGATCCGGTCGAATTCCTCTCCCGGGGCGCGAGCCGCCTTGCTGGCGTCGTAGGGCACCAATGGATTGATCCCCAGAAGCAGATCGATGCCGTGGTCGAGCGCCACCGAGCCGTGCATCGTGCGCCGGAGCGCTCCATCGACGAAGTGTCGGCCGCGGATGCCGACCGGTGGATACAGGCCGGGCAGCGCGCTACTGGCCTGGATCGCCAGCGATATCGGAATGTCGTCCCAGTCTGGCGACCCGAACCGGACCGCCTCGCCGGTGTCGAGGTCGACCGCGACCACGTAAAGCGGGCGATCGAGCTGCCGGAAATCGTTGGTCCGGCCCATCACGCTGTACAGACCGTTGAGATATTTCTCGATCTGCCGGTTGTCGAACAGTCCGTTGGGAATCAGGCTGCCGATGTGGCCGATGACTTCGCCGACACGGGTTTCTGTGGGGTGCCTGAGCGCCTCACTCCACCAGTCGAAGATCAGGCGCGGGAAACCGACCGCCCGACGCAGATATTCGCCGAACGCAGGCTTCAGAAAGATCTCCGGACGAAAATTGTGCGGATCGTCGCTGCTGCACAAAAACAGGTGCAGCATTTCGTTGACTTTCATGCCGTTGGCCAGCCCGGCGGCCAGAAACGAGCCTGAGCTGACCCCGACATACACTTCCAGTCGGGTCAGGTCGAGGCCTTCGATGGCGTCTTCCAGGGCGCTGAGCGCGCCGAGCTCGTACATGCCGCCGATCGGCCCGCCGCCGGCCACCGCAAGGCCGATTCGGCCGCTGGATTGACGGGGATCGCGGGCTGGCTGCATCAAAAGCATGGGTTGATCCCGGGTGGGTAGTCGTTCGATTGTAGTGCACAGAATCGCTGGGGGTCGATGCTCGCGCAATCTGTCGGCGAATGCGCGACACTGGTGCTATTTAGAGCGAATGCCATGTCCGTCAAGCACGCCCACCACGAGGCGATGCGCCATGCCTTGCTCAAACGCCTGGCATGGCAGGGTCGCCTGAACGATCCGGCCGCCACGCCGGAGCGCGTCCGGTCGTGGCTTTCCAAGGTGCGCCACTGGCAGAGCGTACGCCTGCACGGCAGTTTCGAAGATCTGCTGAAGGCCCCGGATACCCGCGCAGCGGCCACGTTCTTTCTGGAGGATCTATACGGCGACCGCGATTTCTCGGCTCGCGATCGCGATCTGGCCAAGTTGCTGCCGCTGATGTCCCGGCTACTGCCAACGCCGGTTCTGAGCGCGGCTGTGCAGGCGGTGGAGCTCAACGTGCTCAGCCAGGCATTCGATTTGAAGCTGGCCGCGTGGTTGGCCGAAAATCTTCAGCCGGATCAGTCGCTGACGCTCGATAGCTACGGTAGAGCCTACCGGGCGGCCGACTGCCGTCGCCTGCGTGGCCACCAGATCGACCTGATCGTCGACGTCGGGCAGCATCTGGATTGGGCCGTGCACAAGCATGGCGTCGAGCGACTGCTGAAGCTGTCGCGCGGACCGGCAAAAATCGCCGGGCTGGGCGAATTGCAGTCGTTCCTGGAGCGGGGCTTTTCCGCATTCAGGGAATTGGGTGGTGCCGACGCTTTTCTGGCCCGGATTGCCGACCAGGAGCGTGAGGTGTCCCGGCGATTGTTCGCCAACCACGCCAGGCCATTTCCGCCCTTCGACGACCGGTAGGCGGCCCGGACTCCCGGCCGATTCCAACACGCATGCTCCCGGCACTTGTTGGCTCAGGCGGAGCCGAACTCCTCATCGAGGTAGCGGCGGATCTCCGATTCGATAGGCCCTTTGAGCATCGCCAGCAGGAAGCTCAAATGCGCCGTGACGTGAATCTCCTTGCCGACCAGCTTGATCAGCCCGTGCACGCCGCTGCGGTCGAAGGCGAGCTCATCGCCATCCCAGGCATAGGTTACATCGAATTTCTCGGCTATGTGTTCGGCGATACGCTCCACCGACGCGCGCGCTTCGGCCTTCTTTCGAGCATGTTTGTGGCGGATTTCGATATTGGACATGAAGGTCCCTCCGTAGGCCATTTTGCGCCGAGCGGGCCGATCGTCCAAGCCCTGGCGCCGTGGTACAGTTTTGTGCACATTTTGAGGCCTTTCCATGCGTCTTTTTTTTCCGGGCGGCGAACATCCGGAAGTCGAGTTGAAAGAGGGCGAAACGGCCGTCGGAGTCGACTCCGAAGGTGCGGTGCGCGTGCTCAGGGAAGCGATGCCTGAGCGCCGGGCAAGCCTCTTTCTGGGTCCATTGGGTCTTTGGCTGCATTGCGCCGAGGCGTCGACCTGCCACCTCAACGGACGGCCGATTCAAGAGCTTGCTTTCCTGCGGATCGGCGATGTGGTGATCGTTGACCGGCTGCGCATAGTGCTGAAATCGGATCGCCTGCCGGGCTCGCAGATGGCACCCAGTCCGGTTCAGTCGTCCGATGCGGATCAATCCGGGCTGATGGGAGCGCACACGCGCCAGGTGCTCCGCGGCCTGTCCGGACAGTGCGCCGGCCAGACGTTTTCCCTGGCGGATGCTCTGGTGCTCGGTTCGGGTCCGGCGGCGGATGTGCGCTTGAGCGATCCGGACATTCGGCCGCAGTGGATACGCATCGAGCCCAATAACGGGCAGATCAAGGCGCGAGTGCTGGCCTCGGGCAGCGAATTCGAGGTCAATGGCTGGCGGGTTCAGACGGCGATGCTGCATCACGGCGACCAGTTGGTTTGCGGCGCCCACCGATTCATTGTCGAGCTGCCCGATCTGCTGGCTGCTCCGGTGCCGGCCGACGCTGGCGCGGGTCCGCCATCGACCGGGGCCGAGATTTCGCCCGAGCCACAGCCAGCGAACGTCAGCGCAGGCTGGTGGCTGGTTTTCGCCGCCGCAGCGGTTGGCGCGGTGACCACCGTGCTGTTGCTTTAGCCGGTCACTTTCGCGAAGCGCGGCAATGGCATCAGTCGAATGGCAAAAAGGCAGGTCAGCACTGCGGCGTATATCAGCGGCTCGCTGAGGTCGGCCTTGACCAGCCAGATGAAGTGAACCACCGCAAGAATGGCGGCAAGATAGACCAGCCGGTGCAATGCCAGCCAGCGCCGACCCAGGCGACGCATGGCCCAGCGAGTGGAGGTGGCGGCCAAAGGCAACAGGAGCAGCCAGGCCGATGCGCCCAGGGTGATGTAGGGGCGCTTCAGGACATCCTCGACGACCTGTCGCCAGTAGTCGCCAAGATCCAGAAATACGTAGACGGACAGGTGGAGACTTGCGTAAGCGAATGCCCACAGGCCCGTCATGCGGCGGTAGCGTATCCAGCCGGCCCAGCGGGTGAGGCGACGCAGCGGAGTCATCGCCAGGCTGATCAGCAGCAGGCGAAGCGCCCATTGGCCGGTTTCATGGGTCAATGCGGCGACCGGATCCGCGCCGAGGCGATCCAGGACGGCGGCAGCCGCAAGCCAGGCGAGCGGCAGTGCGGCGAGCAGGTGCAGCGCCAGCCTGAGCGTCGTCGGATCGCGCTGCAACCAGAGCCCCAGGCGGCTCACATCAGAACCAGCGACGGAGGTCCATGCCGCTGTACAGCCCGGCCACCTGCTCCGCGTAGCCGTTGAACGGGAGCGTGGGGATACGATTGGCGAACAACGAGTTCCTGGTTCCGGCGATCCGCCGCTCGGTGCGCTGACTCCAGCGCGGGTGATCGACCGCTGGATTGACATTGGAATAGAAGCCGTACTCGCGCGGCTGGGACTGGTTCCAACTGGTGACCGGCATGCGCTCGACGAACTCGATGCGGATGATCGATTTGATGCTCTTGAAGCCGTATTTCCAAGGCACCACCAGGCGCAGCGGTGCACCGTTCTGGTTGGGCAGGGCGCGACCGTACATGCCGGTTGCCAACAGCGTGAGCGGGTTCATCGCTTCGTCGATTCTCAGGCCCTCCCGATACGGCCAGTCGAGAACCGGCTGGCGAACGCCGGGCATCTGCCTTGGGTCGGCGAGGGTGACGAACGAGACGAACTTGGCCTTCGAGGTCGGCTTGAAGCGCGCGATGATGTCGGCCAACGGAACCCCGAGCCAGGGAATCACCATCGACCAGCCTTCGACGCAGCGCAGACGGTAAATGCGCTCCTGCGGCGTGTGGCCGCGCAGCAGCCCATCGAGATCGAACACGCCGGTCTCTTCTGCTTCGCCGAACACCGCCACTTTCCAGGGATCGGTCGACAGGGTATGCGCATTGCGCGCCGGATCGGCCTTGCCAGTGCCGAATTCGTAGAAATTGTTGTAGCTGCTGGCGTCGGCGAAGGTGGTCAATTCCTCCGCAACAGGCGTGGTGGTGGGCGGCACATCCTCGCTGCGTCCACAGGCCGGCAGCATCAGTGCCGGAAGCGCCAGTGCACCGGCCATCAACTGACGGCGCAGACGGTAAACCGGCTCCGGCGTGATCTCGCTGGCGGCGATGGTTGGCAGCCTGGGGTAGCGTGAGGTGAAACTGGACATGATCTGCGCGATCGCTCGTCGAGGGGAACTTGGTGCGCCGTGTGAAGTCGTTTCGAAGGTGCACAGTGCCGAGAATAGAACGTCGAGAGTGAAGAGCGTGTTGGGTGGCCACCCGGCCTTGCTATCTGGACGAGCAACGCCATGCCCAGGTTGCGCGGGCGCTGGACAGAATCGGCGTGGCCTTGACGCTCCTGGAGCGCGCCGAGCTTCTGGCGGTTCTGCTGGTGGCCGCCTTTGCGTCGGAGCCAGCTCTGAGTGTGTCGGAAGGGTCGGCCTTCAGCCAAGCTGATCACGCTCGACGGGCTTGGGTGACTATCTGGAACGGCCGGGCATTTCTTTGTTGCACTGCCGCATGCTAGCCTCACAGCCTGATCCCAGGAGAGCGTGATGGCACGAGATTTCAACTTCAGCGCCGGCCCCGCCGCGCTACCCGAGCCGGTGTTGCGCCGGGCCCAGGCCGAACTGCTTGAATTCCGCGACGAGGGCGCCTCGGTCATGGAAATCAGCCATCGCGGCAAGGCTTTCATCGACGTGGCCGAAACGGCCGAGCGCAACCTGCGGGCCCTGCTGTCGATTCCCGACGACTACGCGGTGCTGTTTTTGCAGGGCGGTGCCACCGGGCAGCAGGCGCTGCTGCCGCTCAACCTGGCCGGACCCGGCGAGGCAGTGGATTACGTGGTTACCGGCCACTGGGGGGCCAAGGCGGTCAAGGAAGCCGAGCCCTACGCCGACCTCAAGGTGGTCGCCAGCAGCAAGGCCGAGGATGGCACCTACACCGATATCGTACCGGTCGAAGAATGGCAGTTGCGCAACGGCACGGCCTACGTCCATTACACGCCGAACGAAACCATCCACGGGGTGGAGTACCTTGATCAGCCTCACATTCCGGGCGCCGTGCTGGTCGGCGACATGTCCTCTACGATCCTTTCGCGGCCGATCGATGTGAGCAAGTTCGGCGTGATCTACGCCGGCGCGCAGAAGAACATCGGCCCGTCGGGCATCGTGGTGGTCATCGTCCGTCGCGATCTGCTTGAGCGCACTGGCCAGACGCGTCCGCCGATCTTCAACTGGAAAAAGCACGCCGAAAACGACTCCATGCTCAATACGCCGCCGACACTGGCCTGGTATCTGTCGGGGCTGGTATTCGAGTGGGCGCTGGAGCAGGGCGGCGTCGCTGCTCTGGCCAAGGTCAACGAAAAGAAGGCTGCCGATCTTTACGCTGCGATCGACGAGTCCGGTGGCTTCTATCGCAACACGGTGGCCAAGCGCGCGCGGTCATGGATGAACGTGCCGTTCTTTCTGCACGACGAGGCTCTGGACAAGCCGTTCCTGGCCGGTGCCGAGGCGGCCGGGCTGCGCGCGCTCAAGGGTCACCGGGCAGTGGGCGGTATGCGCGCTTCGATCTACAATGCGGTTCCGGCCGAGGCGGTCAGCGCCCTTGTTGCCTACTTGAAGGATTTCCAACAACGCCATGGCTAAAACCGGCCCTGCGGCACCGACCAGGAAAGCGTCCCGGCCAGCCAGGCCGGTGTCCGGGACCGAGGCGGTCGAGTCGCTTGCCGAGGTCAGGGCTCGCATCGATGGCATCGACCAGCAGATCCAGGCGCTGATCGCCGAGCGCGCCCGCTGGGCGCATCAGGTCGGCAAGGCGAAGGGTCCGCTGAAGGCGGCGATCGATTACTACCGCCCCGAGCGCGAGGCGCAGGTGTTGCGACGCGTGGTCGATCGCAACGAGGGACCGCTGAGCAATGAAGTGCTGGTTCGCCTGTTCCGCGAGATCATGTCGGCCTGTCTGGCCCAGCAGGAACCGCTGAAGGTCGGTTTTCTCGGGCCGGAGGGTACGTTCTCGCAGCAGGCGCTGCACAAGCACTTCGGTCATTCCGCGCATGGCCTGCCGCTGGCCAGCATCGATGAGGTGTTTCAGGAAGTCGAAGCGGGCCACGCCGATTTTGGCGTGGTGCCGCTGGAAAACTCGGGGCAGGGCACGATTCAGTCCACCCTGGACATGTTTCTCACCTCAAACCTGAAGATCTGCGGCGAAGTGGAGCTTCGGGTCCATCAGTTCCTGCTGTCGCGGACCGGCAACATGGACGACATCGAGCGGGTCTATTCGCACCCGATGTCGCTGGGTCAATGCAAGGCCTGGTTGCGGGAGAATCTTCCCGGGGTGGAGCAGGTGCCGGTATCCAGCAACGCCGAGGCGGCCCGTCGCGCCCGCAAGGCCGACGACGCGGCAGCCATCGCCGGCGAGTCGACCGGGCATATCTACGGGCTCAGGGTGCTCAAGGGACCGATCGAGGACCGTCCGGACAACACCACGCGGTTCGTGGTTCTGGGCCGGGAACTGCTGCCGCCGTCGGGGCATGACCGCACGTCGCTGCTGGTGTATGTGCGCGACAAGCCGGGCGCCCTGTACGGCATTCTGCAGCCGCTGGCCGATCAAGGCGTCAGCATGAGTCGGATCGAGTCCCGGCCCGCGCAAACCGGGCGCTGGCACTGGGGCTTTTTCATCGATCTCGAAGGCCACGTCGAGGACGCGCCGGTGGCCACGGCGTTGAAGCAACTCAAGAAGGAGGCAGCCCAGGTCAAGGTGCTGGGCTCCTATCCGGTGGCGGTACTGTGAGTTTTGGCGTCGAGACGCTGGCCCGGCCGGCTATCCGTCGCCTGCGCGCTTACGATCCGGGCCATGACATTGTTGCCCTGCGCGCCCGGCATGCAGAGCGCGGCCTGCTGGAGCTGGGCGGCAACGAAAGCCACTGGGGGCCGAGCGGCGATGTCGAGGTGGCGTTGGCATCGGAGGTGCCCAACCTGCTGCGTTATCCCGATCCACTGGGCTTGCGTCTGAAGAGTGCACTGGCCGCACATCACGATCATCCCACTGCGGGAATCATTCTGGGTAACGGCAGCCACGAGCTGCTGATGCAATTGGCTCAGGTGTTTGCCGGCCCCGATGCCGGCGTGCTGGTGTCGCGTTACGGCTTCGCTGTCTATCCGATCGCCGCAGCTGCGGTCGACGCGCCGCTGTCGGTGGCGCCGGCGCTGCCGGTCGATGCGCCGATGGCACTGGGTCACGACCCGGAAGCCATGCTCGCCGCGATCGGTCCCGAGACCCGGCTGGTGTATTTCGCCAACCCCAACAATCCGACCGGAACCTGGTGGACCGGCGAGCAGTTGGAGCGTTTCGTTCTGGCGCTGCCCCGCCACGTGGTGTGCGTGGTCGACGAGGCCTACGCCGAGTTTGTCACCGATCCGGCCTGGCGAAGCGCCATCGAGCTGTTGCCGCGCTGCCCGCGTTTGGTGGTGACCCGCACATTTTCCAAGATCCACGGCCTGGCCGCGCTGCGCATCGGCTATGCGCTCGGCGCACCGGCGCTGATTTCACTGGTCGAGCGGGTTCGCGAAAGCTTCAACGTCAATCAGCTCGGCCTGGCCGCCGCAGAGGCTGCGCTGAGCGATCAGGCCCACATCGAGCGGGTCCGGCAGAACAACGCGCGGGAGCGCGAGTGGCTCGGCGAAGCGCTGCGCGAGCGTGGCCTTTGGGTCGGGCCTTCGCAAGGCAATTTCGTCCTGGTCCGGTTCGGTCCCGACTGCGCGCGGGTCGATGCCGGTCTGTTGGCGCGCGGCGTCGTGGTACGCCCGATGATTGGCTATGGGCTACCCGAGTATCTGCGCATCACGGTCGGACTGCGCGCCGACAACGAACGATTGCTGGCCGCACTCGACGAAACCCTTCGCGACACGGCCGGGTGAATCCATCGGGCGCGGGCTGTCGCTTCGCTCTGTTCAGTCTTGACTAGTGTAGTGTTGCGTTCTGTTTTGAACTTGATGAGTGAGACTTAGATTGCTTTGCTCCGTTTGCCCTTGCTTTTCGCTCTGAGTCCCCGTTCGGCTCGCACCGAGCAGCGGAGTCGGACTCGGGGGAAAGGCGCGCATGTCTGAGGCCATGGATGGCCGAGTTCGCGCCGGCCCGAGTTCGGCGAGCAGCGCAGGGCACCGCGCGAGCTTCATCCGCGCGGTGCGAGACGGGGGGTGCCTTTCTCTTTGGTTACTTTCTCTTGGGCAAGCAAGAGAAAGTGACTCGCTGCCCGCAGGGCAGTGAAAGCATTAGCTTTGGCGTTAGCTTTGGTTTTAGCTTTGTGTTTAGCGTTTGCCGAAGCATCAACCACTCGACCTTCTGTCTACTGTCCGCCAGAAACGCGTCACTATAATGGGAAACCCTTCATGACCACGTGGTACGCCCATCCCGGATCCGCTTTGAGCGGGGCCATCGCCGTTCCCGGCGACAAGTCGGTCTCGCACCGCGCGATCATGTTGGCCAGCCTGGCCGACGGCCGCTCGCGGATCGAGGGATTTCTCGAGGGTGAGGATACCCGCGCCACTGCCCGGGCCTTCGCAGCCATGGGTGTGCGCATCGAATCACCGCAGGCGGGCGTGCGCGAGATCGAAGGCGTGGGCCTGGACGGGCTGACTGGCGTCGCGAGCGTGATCGACTGCGGCAACGCTGGAACCGGAATGCGTTTGCTCGCCGGCGTGCTTGCCGGCCAACGGTTCGACACCACGCTGGTGGGCGACGCCTCGCTGTCGCGCCGGCCGATGGGTCGGGTCGTGGATCCATTGACGACCATGGGCGCACGTATCGAAACCGCCGAGGGTGGTCGTCCGCCATTGATAATTCACGGCAATAATGTTCTACAAGGCATTGATTACAAAACACCTGTCGCCAGCGCCCAGGTCAAATCCGCGGTTCTCCTGGCCGGCCTGTATGCGCACGGCGAAACGGTGGTGCGTGAGCCTACGCCGACTCGGGATTACACCGAGCGGATGCTCGCCACCTTCGGGTGGCCGGTCGACATTTCGCCGGGCCGGGTGGCGCTGACCGGGGGGCAGCGGCTGCGCGCGACCGACGTCCGGGTGCCGGCGGATTTCTCCTCGGCGGCATTCTTTCTCGTCGCCGCCTCGATGATTCCCGGCTCCGACCTGCTGCTGCGACGGGTCGGTGTGAATGCGCGCCGGATCGGGTTGCTGCACGCGCTTCGCGCGATGGGCGCCGATATCACGGTCAACCCGGTCGGAGCGGAGGACGGGGAGCCGGTTGCTGACCTGCGGGTACGTTACGCCCGCTTGCGTGGCATCGATGTCGATCCGGTCTGGGCCCCTGACATGATCGACGAGTTTCCTGCGCTGTTCGTCGCTGCGGCGCTGGCCGATGGCGTTTCGCGCATTCGCGGCGCCGCCGAGCTGCGGGTCAAGGAGTCCGACCGGATCAAGGGCATGGCCGACGCCCTGCGCGCGCTGGGTGCGGAGATCGTCGAGTACCCGGACGGCGCCGATATCGTCGGTGGTCGGCTGCGTGGTGGGCGGGTCGATAGCCTGGGCGATCATCGGCTGGCGATGGCGATGGCGGTTGCCGCGCAATGCGCCGAAGCCGAAGTGATCATCGATGATTGCGCCAATGTCGACACCTCGTTTCCGGGATTCGCGGCGCTGGCCGCAGACGTCGGCTTCGGGCTGCGCGGAGGCTGATTCATCGATTGCCCGAGCGTGGCGCCAGGCGATCCTGGGCGTCGCCCGTGTCGTAGGGCCAATGGAACCCCTCCGCCCGTTGATCCGATGCGGAGCAGGCTTGGATCAGCCGCCGCCCTTGAGCACAGTCAGCAGACCGCGCGCGGCTTTCAGGCGGGCGTCGGGGTCGGGTAGGTCGAGCGTCACACGCAACTTTTCCGGGCCGTCCATCCGGTAGTGCCTGGGTTGCCCCTGGATCAACCGGATGATGGTCATTGGATCGATCGCCGGCTTGCTCTCGAACTGAACCCGTCCGCCCTTTTCGCCCAGATCCAGTTTGCGGATGCCGAGTGCGGTGGCGTGGAGCTTGAGCTCGGCGACCGCGAACAGGCGTTTGGCCGGCTCCGGCAGCAGTCCGAAGCGATCGATCATCTCGACTTGCAGCTCGCGCAGGCGACCTGGGTCGGGAGCGCTGGCGATGCGCTTGTAGAGCGTCAAGCGGGTATGGACATCGGGCAGATAGTCCTCGGGAATCAGCGCTGCCAGATGCAGCTCCACTTCGGTGCCCGGGTGGGCGGTCAGGTCGAGGTCGGGTAGGCGACCGGCTTTCAGGGCCTGCACGGTGCGTTCGAGAAACTCGCTGTACAGGCTGAAGCCGATCTCGGCGATCTGTCCGCTCTGGCCTTCGCCGAGCAGCTCGCCGGCGCCGCGAATCTCCAGATCGTGGGTTGCCAGGGTGAATCCGGCGCCCAGTTCCTCCATCGCCGCGATGGCTTCGAGTCGCTTCTGCGCATCCGGGGTCATGCTGCGGGTGTCGGGCACCAGCAGATAGGCGTAGGCGCGGTGGTGGCTGCGTCCGACCCGGCCGCGCAGCTGGTGCAGCTGGGCCAGTCCGAAGCGGTCGGCCCGGTTGATGATGATGGTGTTGGCGTTTGGTATATCGATGCCCGATTCGATGATGGTGCTGCATACCAGCAGGTTGAAGCGTTGGCGCTGGAAGTCCAGCATCACCCGCTCCAGCTCGCGCTCGGGCATCTGGCCGTGGCCGATGCCGATGCGCGCTTCCGGAACCAGCTCGCCCAGCTCGCGGGCCATCCGCTCGATGCTGCTCACTTCGTTGTGCAGGAAGTAGATCTGTCCGCCGCGCGCCAGCTCGCGCAGACAGGCCTCGCGCAGCAGCGCGCTATCCCAGGCCGCGATGAAGGTTTTCACCGCCAGTCGATGCGCCGGTGGCGTGGCGATCAGACTCAGCTCGCGCAGGCCGGCCATGGTCATGTTCAGCGTGCGCGGAATCGGCGTGGCGGTCAGGGTCAGCAGGTGCACTTCGGCGCGCAGCGCCTTCAGGCGTTCTTTCTGACGCACGCCGAAGCGCTGCTCCTCATCGACGATGGCCAGGCCCAGATCGTGGAATTTCACATCGGCCTGGAGCAGGCGATGGGTGCCGACGATCACGTCGAGCCGACCGTCGGCCAGTTGCTTGAGGGTGTCCTTGATTTCGCCGGCGGTGCGGAATCGCGACAGCACTTCAATGCGAATCGGCCAGTCGGCGAAGCGGTCGCGGAAGTTCTGGTAGTGCTGCTGGGCCAGCAGAGTGGTCGGTACCAGCACGGCAACCTGCTTGCCGGCCATGGCGGCCACGAAGGCGGCGCGCACCGCCACTTCGGTCTTGCCGAAGCCGACGTCGCCGCAGACCAGCCGGTCCATCGGCTGCTCGCGGCCGAGGTCGGCGATGACACCGTCGATGGCGGCCAACTGGTCGGGGGTTTCCTCGAACGGGAAGCTGGCGGCGAACGACTCGTAGTTGGCCCGGTCGAGCGGCAGCGCCAGACCCTTGCGGGCCTGGCGTCGGGCCTGGATCTCCAGCAGTTCGGCGGCCACGTCGCGCACCTTTTCGGCGGCCCGCCGCTTGGCCTTTTCCCAGGCCTCGCCGCCCAGCGAATGCAGCGGCGCGTGCTCTGGGTCGGCGCCGGTATAGCGGCTGACCAGATGCAGTTGAGCGACCGGGACATAGAGCTTGTCGCCCTTGGCGTATTCGATTTGCAGGTACTCGCCCGGCTGCCCACCGGCTGCCAGCACGACCAGTCCCTGGTAGCGACCGACGCCGTGGTCTTCATGGACGATCGGGGCGCCCTCGGCGATCTCGGTCAGATCGCGGATGATCGCTTCCGGCTCGCGCCCAACCCGGCGCGCGCGTCGGGCGTGTCCGGCGCGCTCGGGGTAGAGCTGTCGTTCGGTCAGCACGCACAGCGGCGGCTCGACGACCGCAAAACCGTTCTCGATGGCCGCAACCGTGATCGCCCAGCGCGGCGGCTGCGAAGTTTCAGCGGCATCGGACGGCACAGCGGTTGGCGGAACGCCGGCGAAAGCGTGCCAGTCGGCGACGGTATCGGGCCGGATACCGTCGGCGTCGAGCATTTCGATCAGCGCTTCACGACGGCCGGGCGAATCGGCGGCCAGCAGGACGCGCCCCGGATAACGTGCCAGGAACGACTTGAGCGCCCCGGCCGGCTCGCCTTTCTGGGTCAGCGGCAGATCGGGGGCCGGCGCCAGATCGAGCGTATCGGCCTGTGCGTATCGAGGATGGCTGTCGGCGCACAGTTCGATGCGAGGCAGGCGGTTGAGCCGCTCGCGCAGTGCCTGCGGCGGCAGAAACAGCTCCTCCGGCGGTAGAACCGGGCGGTCGAGATCGTGTCGGCGCTGCTCGTGGCGCTCGCCGGTCTGCTGCCAGAAGGTTTCGCCGGCGGCGAGCGTGTTCTCCGACAGCACGGCGATCGCCTGATCGCCGAGGTAGTCGAAAAGGCTGCCGGTGACGCCCTCGAAGAACAGCGGCATGTAGTACTCGATACCCGCCGGGATGACGCCGGTTTTCAGATCCTGATACAGCGTGCAGCGGCGGGGATCGACATCGAATCGCTCGCGCAGCTGGTTTCGCGCGCGCAGCGCCGCCGCCTCGTCGGTGGGAAACTCGCGTGCGGGGAGCAGGGTGATGGCATCCTCGGGACGCTCGGAACGTTGGGTGTCGGGATCGAAGCGGCGGATCGAGTCGATCTCGTCGTCGAACAACTCGATGCGGAACGGCGTCGGGCTGCCCATCGGAAACAGATCGAGCAGCGCGCCGCGGACCGCGAAGTCGCCAGGGTCCTGAACCTGCTGGACGTGCCGGTAGCCAGCCGATTGCAGCCGGCGCTGCTCGGTGCCCAGGTCCAGCCTGTCGCCCTTGTTCAGAGCGAGCACATGGCCGGCCACGAAGCGTGGTGGCGGCAGCCGCTGCATCAGGGTGGCGACCGGCGCCACCAGGATGCCGCGCTGGATCGACGGCAGCCGATAGAGCGCCGCAATACGCTGGCTGACGATATCGGGGTGTGGGCTGAACAGGTCGTAGGGCAGGGTCTCCCAATCGGGAAAATGCAGCACCGGAAGATCGCCGGCGAAAACACCCAGGTCGCTTTCCAGCGCGTGGGCCGCCTGGGTGTCGGCGCAGACTGCAAGCAACAGGCCGGCATGGTGTTCGGCGGCGCGTATCAGGGCATGGGCCAGGGCGCTGCTGGAGCCGGGTGCGCGCCAGAATGCGCGCTGTTGACCGGCGCGCGGCAGCGACGGTACACGGGTGGAAGTCGTGGTCATGAGGGCGGCCATTCTAGCCGGATTTCTCCGGCCGCCCCGCGTTGGGCGGGTATCCCGTCGTAAGTTGGCCGGCGTCGGGGCGGGCGTGGGTCAGTTGCTGCCCCGCCGTCCGTATGGCGAACTCCGCCTTGCCTGGCTTCGCTTGGGCTGCTCCAGACGCCCGTCGCGGGCTGCCCTGCCGGGCCGAAGTCCATCTGCTGCGTGGTCGAGCTGCGCCGATGCTTTGCCGACAGCGCGAAGATGCGCCGACAAACCTCGAAAATCAGTCATGACACAGCCGCGTTTTCGCCTTGCACCGCATAGTCCCACGCGCGTCGCGAGCCAAGCGCGATTCGCGCGTTCATCGACCGGGCGCAATGCCCGGCATTTGCTGCACTATGCTATGTGCCTTCTCGATGGCTCGGATGCTCAGGATTCTTTCCGGAATGATCGATTTCAGCAGATCCCCTCTCCTGTCGGCGCTGGTGGTCGCGGCACTGGCGACTGGCTGTGCCGGTATCCGAGCACCGCAAACATCGGTGGGTCCCGATGATGGTGCCGCCTCAGAAATGCGCGAAGGCCAGGAAGGAAGTCCGCAGCGCGCTGCCGGTTCGGTCGCCAGCCTGATCGGCGATGGCCGCTATGACGAAGCCAGGGTGCTGCTGGAGGAGCGTTTGGCGCGGAATCCAGAGGACAGCCAGGCCCGATCCCTGCTGCATCAGCTGACGGTCGATGCACGGGCACTCATGGGTCCGCCGGTTTCCGAGCACATTGTGGTTGCCGGCGACTCGCTGAGCGCACTGGCCGATCGTTATCTGGGCGACCCGCAGTTGTATGTGTTGCTGGCGCGCTACAACGGCATAAAGCAACCGCGCTCGCTGACCGTTGGACAGCGGATCGCGCTGCCACGGCAATCGGATGCCGCCAAGGCTGACGATGCGCGGCGCCGGGCTGGCACCAGCGAATCAGGGCCAGTGCCGGCGTCGGCGGCGGAGGTTCGGCGGGCCATCGAGGAAGCGTTGGACGCCGGCAAGCTCGATGTCGCGGCCGACCGGCTCGCCCGCGCGCGAACTGCACCGGCGTCTCGGGAGTGGTCTGGCTGGTTGGTTCCGCTGGGCCAGCGTCTCGAAGCTCTGCAATGGCAGCAGCGGGGCGTCGAGGCGGAGGCGCGCGACGAGATGGTGGGACGCGAGCGGGCACTTGCCGCATTTGAACGGGCGCTTTCGATACGGCCCGATCTCGAACCGGCAAAGACCCGCCGCGTCGCTTTGAGAACGGCGCTGGTGGAGGATTATCATCGCGCTGCTGTGGTGCACTTTCGCAATCAGCGAATCGACGAGGCGCTCGCGCTGTGGGACAAGGCGCTCGCGCTGGATCCCGGTTTCCAACCGGCATTGGGCTATCGTGCCCGTGCGCTCGAGATCAAGCGCCGTCTCGACCGTCTGGAGCAGGATGACCCCCGATAGATGAAGCTTCACGGTCGCCACCAGGCCGCGATCCATCGATGCTTTTGGAATTCCCGTCGGCTTGGACATCGCCGCCGGTACCCGGTGGCAATCGGGCCTGAAGCGATTCGGCCATCGCGTTGAAGGCAGAGAACACCCGCTCGAACTCGTCCCGGCGCTGGAGCCGAATGCGACTGTCGAACCGGCCCTGGGCGATCTTCCACAGTGCGCGTCGGACGATTTCAACCGGCACCATCAACTTGCGCGACAGTACGTAGGCACCGATCAGAACCGCCAGCAGGGTGACCGCAGCCAGCCCCAGCATGGCCAGCACCGTCGCGCGACTGGCGGCGACCAGTGGTTCGGTCGACAGTCCCAACTGCAATCTGCCGACGCCGCGACCATCGTATTCGACCGGGCTGTCGAACAGCAGAATGTCGCTGTCGCCGGGCCGCTGGACCAGGTATGCGCGCACATCGCCGCGCTGGCGCAGCAGCGTCGCCTGATCCGGAGCAACAATCTCTCCAGCAGTCGTGAGCAATAATCGCCCACTGCTTGCAAGACGGCGGCCAAGGCGGTCGCCGATCGAGATTTCCGCAATCTCGCGGTTTTCGGCCATGGCATCGGTCAGTGCCTGCACGGCGATGCGGTCGTCGAGCAGCAGATCCTCCGCGCTTTGTAGAGTCAGCTGCCGGGTCAGGGTGAATCCGTAGTCGAAGGCCAGATCGCGGGCGACCCGCTCCTGCGTGCGGTGAACGGCAAACAGACCGATTCCGACGGTGAGAGCGACCAGTGCGCTCATGATCGCCGTCCAGCGGACGCGGATCGGCACGATGCGCTCGCCACTCCAATTGCGCTCGCGCTCGGCGACGCGGTCGTCGATGCGCTGAAGATCTTCAATAACCTCCTCGGCGTTCTGATAGCGGCGATCCGGCGACTTTTCAAGCAGATTGGCGACCACGTCGCGTGCTGCCCGAGGCAGCTCGGCATGGCGCGATACCAGCGGTGCCGGGTCGTCGTCGACGATTTTCTGGAGTAGCTCCGGAACGCTCGCGGCCTGGTACGGCAACTGGCCCGACAGCATCCAGTACAACAGCACGCCCAGCGAATACAGATCGGCGCGGCTGTCCGCCCTTTGCCCGCGAAGTACTTCGGGTGCTACGTAGTGCGGGGTTCCGGCAGCCTGATCGTCGGGCGGCGTGCCCTGTCCTACCTGGGCGATGCCGAAGTCGGTCACTTTGACGTTTCCGGCGGCATCCCGACAGACGATGTTCTCCGGCTTGATGTCGCGATGCACGACGCCCTTGCGATGCGCGTAGTCGAGCGCTTCGGCAACCTGGATGGCGATTCGCAACGAAGTGCGCAGAGAAAGGTCCGGCTGAGCGGCAACGAATCGATCCAGCGCCATCCCTTCGAGCAGCTCCATGGCGATGAACGGAACACCCTCGCTTTCGCCGACATCGTAGACGGTGACAATTCCCGGGTGGGCGAGGGTGCCGGCAGCGCGCGCTTCGGTCAGGAAGCGCGCCCGGTGGACATCGTCGTGCGCGTACTCGGGGCGCAGCGTCTTGATTGCGACAATGCGGTGGATGCTCGGGTCGTAGCCGCGATAGACCACGGACATGGCACCTTCGCCAAGCCGCTCGACGATCCGATAACGTCCGATGCGTTCGATCATATCGATCCGTGTCTGCGGCATGGCCCGACCGGCCTTTGGGGTTCGGGCCGGGCAGGTGCCGAGCGCTCAGCGATAAAGCAGTGCCCAGCCGGCGAATGCCACGATGGCGATCCCGGCCAGCAACCAGGGCCCGGCCCTGATCAGCGCGCCGATGGCACCGCGCCGCTTGCTGTCCTGGCCCGAGTGGAAGCGCAGTTCGACCTGACCCAGGCCAATCAGCTCGCCATCGACGATCGACGCCTCATGAACCTTTCGTCCGTTGACGAAGGTGCCGTTGGTCGACAGCGCATTGATGATCCGGAAGCCATCGCGCTCCTGAACGATCCAGGCATGCAGGGCCGATACGCTTCCGGCATCGAGGACGATGTCGCTGGTTGCCCGGCGTCCGATCAGCGTCCTGCCCGGGCGGAGCACGAAGATCCGCCCCTCGAATCCCTCGCTGACGCCCACCAGCCGGGGCTGCCCGGAGTCGGGATGATCCGGGCCGCTGTCGCCCGTTCCAGCGATCGGTAGATCGCCGGGTCGGAATATCATGGTCCCCTGAGGACCGATGGCCGTGCGTTTGCTTGGACGGGTTTCTTCGTTCATGGCGAGATTCGACCGGGCCAGACGGATTTCGTTTCAAACTGCCGACACGATACCCGACCTTTGCCGTTCGCGGCTGCTATGGCTATCACACCATTGCCGCAGCCGCGCGGGCGCCAGCTTGAGGATCACATGACCTCGGCGGCAAAATCGGCCAGCCGTGAGCGTTCGCCGCGCCGCAGTGTGACGTGAGCGCTGTGCGCCCAGGCCTTGAAGCGATCCACGGCATAGGTCAGACCGGATGTCGTCTCGGTGAGGTAGGGGGTGTCGATCTGCTCGACGTTGCCCAGGCAGACGATCTTGGTGCCGGGGCCGGCACGGGTGATCAGGGTCTTCATTTGCTTGGGGGTAAGGTTCTGCGCCTCGTCGATGATCAGCCAACGATTGAGAAAGGTGCGCCCACGCATGAAGTTCAGTGCGCGGATTTTGATACGGCTGGCCAGCAGGTCGTTGGTTGCCGCCCGCCCCCAGGCACCACCCTCCTGGTTGTGGGTGAGCACCTCCAGGTTATCGGTGAGCGCGCCCATCCAGGGCGTCATTTTCTCTTCTTCGGTGCCGGGCAGAAAGCCGATATCCTCGCCGACGCTGACCGTGGCCCGGGTCATGATGATCTCGCGATAGCGCTGCGCATCCATGGTCTGAGCCAGACCGGCGGCCAGCGCCAGGAGAGTTTTTCCGGTGCCGGCATTGCCCAGCAGGGTCACGAAGTCGATCGCCGGATTCATCAATGCGTTGAGCGCGAAGTTCTGCTCCCGGTTGCGCGCGGTGATTCCCCAAACCGCGTGCTGGCCGTGGCGGTAATCGTCGACAATGCGCAGCACCGCGCGCCGGCCATCGATGGCAGCGACGCACAGCTCCACTTCATCGTCACCCGGCAGATACAGGTATTGATTCGGCTGCCAGAGCTCGTCGTCGGTGCGTTCGACTTCGTAGTAGGTGTGGCCGTGCTCGGTCCACGAGCGCAGCGCGTCCTTGTGGATCTGCCAGAAATCCGCCGGCAGCTCGGCGTAGCCGATGTAGAGCAGGCTGAAATCGTCGAGGGCCCGGTCGTTCTCGTAGTCCTCCGCCTTCAGGCCGCAGATCGAGGCCTTGATTCGCAGGTTGATGTCTTTGGAGACCAGTACAACGGGTGTGCTGGCGTTTTGCTCGCGCAGCGCCAGCATGCTGGCCAGAATCTGGTTGTCGGGCAGCACCGTGCCGAACCGGCGCTCGGCGGTGATTGGCTCGACCTGGAAGCGCAGTCGACCGATACCTTGTTTACCACGCAGATTCAGCGCCTGCGGACGGGTGAGCGGCAGGCCGGCACCAAGATCCTCGGCGCCATGGGTTTCGATCAACTCATCGATGAAACGACTGACCTGGCGGACGTTGCGGCTGACCTCGGACATGCCCTTCTTGGCGGCGTCGAGTTCTTCGAGCACCATCATCGGCAGGTAGACGTCGTGTTCCTCGAATTTGAACAGCGCCGTCGGGTCGTGCATGAGGACGTTGGTATCGAGCACGTAGATGCAGTTGTCGCTGGTCATGCGGACATTCCGGGTTGCACGCGAACGGGCCAGTACGGCGCCATGGGGCCGGGCCGGAGGGGAGTAACAAGCAGGGCGAAGCTCACGCAGGCGAGTTCAGTCGTCGCAGCTCGGCAAGCACGGCTTCGGCGTGTCCGGGCACTTTGACTGCCCGCCATGCTGCGCGAATCGTGCCCTGGGAATCGATCAGGAAGGTGCTTCGGACGATCCCCATGACCTTTCGGCCGTACATGTTTTTCTCCTTGATCACGCCGAACGCGTTGCACACCGTTTCATCGCCGTCGCTGATCAGCGCGAACGGCAGCGCATGTTTGCTGCGGAAGTTCTGATGCGACTTGACCGAGTCGCGGGACACGCCGAGCAGCGCGGCACCCTGGTCGACAAAATCGGCGTACAGGTCCCGAAACTGCTGGCTTTCCGTCGTGCAACCCGGCGTGTTGTCCTTCGGGTAAAAGTACAGCACCAGCCATTTTCCGGCGAAGTCGCCGAATCGGGCTTGCTCTCCACTGTCGAGCGCAAAGGAAACGTCTGGAAGGGTGTCGCCAATATCAAGCATCATCGCTCCGTTCACAGATGGGAGATGAAACGACGCGCTGGGTCATGGGTTCAGAACTTCATCGGGTCCATGATCGCGTCGAGGTTGAGGTGATCGCAGAACTCAAGAAAATCGTCGCGTAGCGCGGCGATGTGCATGGTGGCCGGCACTCCGATGGTGATCTGCGCCGAAAACATGTCGGCACCGGTCTGCATGGCGCGATAGCGCAGGCTTTGCAGGTTTTCGATGGTGATGTTCTGGCGGTCGAAGAAATCCGCGAGTTGGAACAGGATGCCGGGTTTGTCCAGGGCAATCACTTCGACGACATAGGGCAGCAGATTGGACTGCGGCTCCTTGGCGCCAGTGCGGTACCAGTTCAGCTTGAGGCCCTCGTCGCGTTGCAGCCGGGTGAGCATGGCCTCGAGCTTCGCCACGGCATCCCACGAGCCAACGGCAAGTGCGGTCAGGGAGACATCGCGGCCGATCGTGCTCAGGCGCGCGTCGGTCAGATTGCAGCCACTCTCACTGATCCTTCGGCTCAGCCCAAGCAGAGGCGATGCCGGATGCGTGGTATAGGCATTGATGAGCAGATGGTTTTCGTTCGGTGCGGGGCGTGGAGCTGGTTCGCTCAAGTGGATGGTCCAGAGATTGGCTTGGCCTAAACTATACGTGGTGCCGGAGGAGTCTGTTCGGATTTGATCGCTCTTCCCGTGCCGCACCAGAATACTTGCGGGCGGTTCGGCGCCGCAAGTAACATGCCGCGTCTGTCACGGAACATCATTTTGAAGCTATCCGGAAGCATCACCGCGCTGGCCACCCCATTCGTCCGGGCGGGAGCCATCGATATGAACGCCTGGCGGCGTTTGATCGAGGCGCAATTGGCCGCAGGCACGCGCGGGCTGGTGGTTGCCGGCTCCACTGGGGAGGCGGCTTCGCTCGATACCGAGGAGTATCGGACCCTGCTGAGCAGCGCCGTGGCCATCGTTGCCGGCCGGGTGCCGGTGTTGGCTGGAACCGGCATGTCCGCTACGGCGGCGACCATTGCCCGTACGCGGCTGGCCGCCGAATGCGGCGCGGATGCCGCGCTCGTCGTCACGCCGCCCTATGTGCGGCCCACCCAGGCTGGACTGGTGGCGCATTACCGGGCGGTGGCCGAGGAGGGCGGACTCCCGCTGGTGCTGTACAACGTGCCGCCGCGCACCGGGTGCGATCTACTGCCGGAAACCGTTGCGGCGCTGGCCGGTCAACGCGGCATCATCGGCGTGAAGGAATCGGTGGCCGATGCCGACCGCTTGGCGCTGCTGCGCACACTGCGTGGCGATGATTTCGCGCTGCTCAGTGGCGACGACCCCAGTTTCGCCGAAACCGTCCTGTCGGGGGCGGATGGGGTGATTTCAGTTGGCTCCAACGTCGCGCCAGCCGCGTTCAGTCGATTGTTCGAACATGCCGCATCGGGGCGCGCCGATGCGGCCCGGGCGCTCGATGCCGCCTTGCAGCCGCTGTACCGATTCCTGTCGGTCGAACCCAATCCGATCCCCGTTAAGGCGCTGTTGGCGGCACAGGGCTATGGTCATGGGCTGCGGCTGCCGCTGCTGCCGCTCACAGCTGAGCACGTCGCATTGGTTCCGGCTATGCTGGCGTCCATTGCGCAGATTGAATCCGGGCTTTAGGTCGCCCGTCGCGGCGGATTCCGGGCCCCTGTTTCGAAATTTGGAGATGTCGATGTTGCATGCAAGTCAGACGTTGCCGGGCCGCCTCTTTTGGTTGGCGCTGATGTTCGCGATCGCGACGACCGCGGGTTGTGGCTGGTTTGGCGGCAAGAAGAAGAGGACAGCGGCTTACCAGATGAGCCCCGAGGAGCGCCCGCTGGAGTTGCCGCCTGACCTCGACATGCCGCGTGCAAACCCGCAGATGATCATCCCTCAGGTCAGCTCCACCGCCCGTGCGCCCGGTACGGCAGCGCCTTCCGCTGCGGCGCCCGCTTTGGGCGCTGCGGTGACCGTGCCGGAGATCGCCGGGATCAACGACTTCACCTTGACCGACAGCAAGGACAGTGCGTTTCGGCGCATCGGCCTTGCCCTGGGTCGGGTGGAGGGCGTGGGTCTGGCATCCTCGTCCGCGCTTCTGGGCAATTTCGAGGTGCAGTATCTGGGGCAGGACTTCCTGATCCGCATCGAGGAGGCCGAGCAGGGCGTTCGGGTTCATGCACTCACGCCCGAGGGGCGCGAGATCACCAGCGGCCCGGCCACCCAACTGCTGGCGCAGCTCAAGCAGCGGCTGAGCTGACCGCGCCGGTTGGAGGTACCTTTGGCCGATTCTGGTCCGAAGGTATCGAGATCGGCCGGCCTCAACGTTCCAGCAGCGGCAGTTTTCCCGGTTTGCCGTCCCATTCGGCGGCGTCGGCCGGGGCTTCCTTGCGCACCGTGATCACCGGCCAGTTCTTCGACAGCTCCGCGTTGAGCGCGATGAAGCGCTCCTGGCCCGCAGGCACATCGTCCTCAGGGTAGATGGCGTTGGCCGGGCATTCCGGCTCGCACAGGGTGCAATCGATGCATTCCTCGGGGTCGATGGCCAGGAAGTTGGGCCCTTCGTGGAAGCAGTCCACCGGGCAGACTTCCACACAGTCCGTGTACTTGCACTTGATGCAGTTCTCGACGACGACAAAGGGCATGGTTGGCCAGTGTTGCTTGAGGGACTCCGATTTTAACCGCTGGCGCGGTATTCGCACAGCGCAGCGGGTGTCCTGCGTCAGGGTCAGCGCGTGTACTGGCGGATATGGTCTCGCGTGCCGGTGTAATACAGGCCGTTGCCGCTCAGGCCATAGTCCTGCGGGTCCAGACGCTCGGCGCTGTCGCCCGATTCGCTCAGGTGCGTGATCCGCTCATAGGCTTCGATGTCCAGGCCATGTCGGGCGTCGAGCTGCGCCTGCGGGTCCAGCTTGCCGGCGAAGCCGGCGGCGCCGGCGGCGATGGTGCCCAGACAATAGGTGGCGCCGCAACCGCTGCCGTAGGAAAACAGACTGATCCGGCTACCGTCCGAGGTGGCATCCGCCTGACGCAGCAGATCGATCAGCGCCAGGAACAGCGAGCCGGTGTAGATGTTGCCGACGGTCGCGTTGAGTTCGAGCCAGGGCGCCACTTTTTCGGCATACGATGCGCTGAGGATCGCGTGGGCCTGCGCCTGATCGGCCGACAGCGCGCCACCCTTCTCGATTTCCAGATGCTTCTGGTGCGCCTTGCGCGCCATTTTCACGAACGGTACGTGGTACAGACAGGCCGTCATCTGCTCCATCGCCAGCGCTTCGGGCGAGCCATCGGCTGCGTCGTGCCAGGCGCCTTCCAGCGCGTCCAGGTAGCATTGAATCGAATAATGCCCGTCGGCGAAGGCGTACTTCGAGTACAGCGGACGCCAGAAATCCATGACCTGCCGGGTGTAGTCGCCGGTGTGGGACCGGTCCAGCTCGAGCAGACGCGGTCGGTCGGAAACCACCATCGCCACCGCGCCTGCCCCTTGTGTCGGCTCGCCCGCCGTGTGCAGGCCGTAGCGGGCGATATCGGAAGCAATGACCAGGGCCTTGCGACCGCGCGCGCGACCGGCTGCGATCCAGTCGGCCGATGAACTCAGGCCAGCCATCGCGCCGTAGCAGGCGTGCTTGGTTTCGAACGTCCGGCAGTTTCGCGCCAGCCCCAGCAGTTCATGGACGTACACCGCAACCGGCTTGCTGTGATCCACGCCAGTCTCGGTGCCGACGATCAGCGTGCCGATTTCGGCAGGGTCGATGTCGAAGGCTTTCAGAGCCTGCTCGCCGGCCGCCGCAGCCATGGTCACCGTGTCCTCGCAGGGCGTGGCGATCGCCATCTGCCGCTGACCCAGGCCATGGAGATATTTGCCCGGATCGACCCCGCGCGCTTCGGCCAGGGCGGTCATTTCCAGGTAATGTTCAGGCCCGGAGAAGGCGAGGGCATCGATGCCGACAGCTGTGTCTTGCATGGGTGTTCAATTTTGTGAAAGCCGGCGAAATTTACCATACGTCATGAGATTCATGGCCGCGCGGTCGCTGGAATACCTCTCCGGGTTGGCGTCCCGGCCGGTGGCTGTTGGCACCCGCCGCAATCGTTTCCATCGCGCTCGCGGCGCACGCAGCGCGCCGCATTTGCCACAATGAGCATCCCTCTCCAGCTATCGGTGGCCGCGGCGATGTTGCGCATCCTGGTTTTTCTGATCGTCTGCGCACTGCCGGCAGTTTCGGTCGCCATCGAAGCATCCGGGCGGGTTTTCATCGATCACAATGGCAATGGCGTGTTGGACCCGGGAGAGGCGGGACTGGTGGGGGCCAAGGTTTCCAATGGCCGCGATATCGCCCTTACCGATGCCCATGGCAGCTACCGGATCGCGATCGCCGAGAACGACACGGTGTTCGTCATCAAGCCGCCCGACACCGCCTTTCCCAACGGCGAGAATGGCCTGCCGCGATTCTGGCGGCATCATCGAACGGTCAACGCCCCGGCGCTGCGCTACGGCGGCATGACGGCCAGCGATGCCCGTCGCGTCGACTTTCCGCTGCGCGCCGCAGCGGGGAGCGAGGGCGGGCCGCTGGAGGTGCTGGTATTCGGCGATCCGCAGCCGAAATCGCTGCTCGATGTGGACTTTTATGCGCGCGACATCGTCGAGCCGATCATCGGCAAACACCCGGCGCGGCTCGGGCTGAGCCTGGGCGACATCGTTCACGACGACCTGTCGCTGTATCCGGCGCTCAATCGGGTGACGGCCCGGCTCGGTGTGCCCTGGCTGCATGCTGCGGGCAATCACGACATCGACTTCGATGCAGCCAGCGACGCCGACGCGCTGCTGAGCTTTCGCCAGACCTTCGGGCCGGACACCTTTGCCTGGGAAGAAGCCCACGCCAGCTTCATCGTGCTCGATAACGTCGTGTACCTGCCCGGGCAGTCGCCGGCCTACATCGGCGGGCTGCGCGAGGATCAATTCCGGTTTCTGGAGAATTATCTTGCCGGGCTGGACCAGCAGCGGCGGGTGGTGATTGCCGGCCATATTCCGTTTTTCGATCCGCTGCCGGGCGTGGAGACTTTTCGCAGCGCCGACCGCGCACGTCTGTTCGGACTGCTTGAGGGGTTTTCCCATGTGTTGCTGTTGACCGCTCACGGTCATGTGCAGCGGCAGTACTTTCACGATCTTGAAGACGGCTGGCGGGGTGCCGCGCCGCTGCACGAATACAACGTGGGCGCCACCTGCGGCAGCTGGTGGAGTGGCCCCGCAGATGCCGACGGTCTGCCCGACGCCAGCATGGCCGACGGCACACCCAACGGCTACGCGGTGTTGCGCATCGCGCCCGACGGCGACTATGCGCTTCGCTGGTACGTGGCTCGCCAGCCCGACGATTTCGGCATCGCCCTGCATGCGCCAAAGCTGCTTCGCCATGGCGCCTGGCCGGGCGTGCCGGTGGTCGCCAATGTGTTCATGGGCACCGAGGGCGACCGCGTGCAGGTTCGCATCGATGGTGGCGACTGGCGGGCGATGCAGCGCATCGACCAGCCCGATCCGCGACTGGTGGCCCAGAACCTGATCGACGACGCTGCCGACACTCTGCGCGGCTATGATCGCCTGCCGCAGGCGGCGAATTCGACGCACCTGTGGCGTTATCCGCTTCCCACCGACCTGGCGCCGGGCGAGCACCTGATCGAGGTCAGGGCGATGTCGTCCGGGCCGGCCGGGCAGGGCCGCCGCTGGCCCGGCGAGCTGCGCGCCGATGCGCGCTATCGTCTGGAGGCGGTCGAGCGGTGAACTGGCCGACGCTGCGCGGCGCACCGCCCGACATCATCGCCCACCGGGGCGCCAGCGGGCTGATGCCCGAGCACACTCTGGCAGGCTATGCACTGGCGCTGTCCCAAGGCGCCGATATCATCGAACCCGACCTGGTGCCGAGCCGCGACGGTGTGTTGTTCGCGCGTCACGAACCGGGGCTGGCGCGCAGCACGGATATCGCAATGCGACCGCAGTTCAGCAACCGGTTGCGCGATGGCGATTGGCAAAGCATCGATCTCGACGCCGACGAGCTCGATACCCTGCGCGCGATTCAGCCGTTCCCCGGCCGAAGCCCGGATCAGGACCGGCGTCACGCCATTCCGCGCTTCAAGCACATCCTGCGCTGGGCCGGTCAGGCTGCCGCCGAGCGCGGAGTGCCCGTTCTGCTTTACCCCGAGATCAAGCATCCCTCGCGGCTGGCTGCACTGGGCCACGACCCGGTGCCGCGCTTCATCGAGTCGGTATCGCGACCGCCGACCGGCGTCGAGGTCTGGGTCCAGTGTTTCGAGCCCGAGCCGCTGCGCCGCGTGTTCGAGGCCACCGGTTTGCCGTGCTGCCTGCTACTGGACACCGACTCGGACTGGCAAGCAGCGATCGAACTGCACGGCCGCTGGCTGTTCTCGCTCGGCGTCAGCAAACGGCTACTGATCGGCGACGACGGGCAACCGCGCGATCCGCCGTCGCGCGGGGTGGTGGCGTTTGCTCACCGCGCAGGTCTGCGGGTCGATGTCTGGACGTTCCGCGACGATGCGGTCGCGCCCGGGTTCGCGTCCATCGAAGACGAACTGATCGCGGCCATGCGGCTGGGCGTGGACGGCATGTTTTGCGATTTCCCCAAGACCGGGCTGGCGGCGCGCGTGCGCGCGGGGATTTGCAGTGGGTGACCCGCGCGAGCGGAGCCTGCATCGCGGAGCGACGTTGCTCCAGCCGCGCGAGATGCTGCCCTGGCCTTTTACCGGTTGGCTTGAAGGGCGATCGGGCCAGTGGCTCACGAACCTTGGTTTGACAAGCATCACGTTACGCGTGATCATTCCAGAATGATCAAGAGCTTCGCGGACACGCGCACGGCTGATTTGTTCGTGAAAGGTTCTGCGTCAGGATTTCCGCCGGACGTGGCGCGTCGGGCGATACGCAAACTCGAGTATTTGGACTTGGCGACCCGCCTGGACGATCTGAGGACACCGCCCGGAAACCGCTTGCACGCGCTTCGCGGGGATCGCAGGGGCCAGTACGCCATTGCCGTCAACGACCAGTGGCGCGTCTGCTTTCGCTTTGTCGACGGTGATGCGCACGATGTCGAGGTCTGCGACTACCACTGAAAGTGAGGTGCACCATGAGCATTGCCAACGATCGGCGTCTTGAGCGCCAGCCAACCCACCCAGGGGAGATGTTGAGGGAAGACTTCATGCCCGATTTTGGTCTGACGGTTGCAGCGCTCGCCGACGCCGTAGGGGTGTCCCGTCAGTCCATCAATGAACTGCTGCGCGAGCGGCGTGCGGTAAGCCCGGAGATGGCTTTGCGTCTGGGTCGGCTATTTGGCAACTCTCCGGAGTTCTGGCTCAACGGTCAACGCGCGTTCGACCTGTGGCAGGCTGCGCGCACCATTGAAAGCGATGTCGCCCGCATCAAGCCGCTACGCGTGGCGTGACTGGATTCATCGTCGGATACGCTGCCTCGGTGCTTGATACGATCTACAACGTAAACTCTGTCGATATCGATATCGATAACGTGCTGAGGCTGGAACCAGGTCCATGCCCGCCTGAATATGTCGGTGCAGTATGGATCGTTGTTCAGCTCTCCGTAGTATCGGCCCTTCACCTGCACCCACACGCGTTCGCCGTGATCGACAGCTTCTCCCGATTCGTTTGTCACGCGGATGTAGAAGCCAAGTAGATGACCTGGAGGGGTTGGCTCGACTTTGGCTTCCTTGCCGCGCAGCCTGTGGCGGGCTGTCTCCCGCATGAGGCAGTCCAGCATCGGGATCATGATCGTTGGGGCGTAGGCAGCTAACAGATGCCCGTCCAAGGAGGGGTGCCAGAAAGTGGAGTGGAGACGGCTGCTTACGCTCGCCTGACCCTGGGGAGTTGAAGCCTTGCAAGGTGAGCCTTCGGATGCAGGACTTGCGTCGATGCCCTGGGTGCGGCCCATGCTCGACCACGCGCTCTCGGTGGTGTTCTACGACCTGACCACGGTACGCATTCATGGCGAGGGCGAGGTGGCCAACGATCTGCGCCGCTTCGGCATGAACAAGGAAACTGGCGGCATCGCGCGGCAGTTCGTGTTGGGTGTGGTGCAGTCGGCGGATGGCTTGCCGCTGATGCACGTGGTGCATCCGGGCAACGTGGCCGAGACCAAGACCCTCCAGTCCATGCTCGACAGCGTGCTCAAGCGCTTTGCGGTCGAGCGCGTGATCCTGGTGGCCGATCGCGGCTTGTTGAGCCTGGACAATGTCGCTGAGCTCACGGCGTTGGCCGAGTCCCGGGCGCGCCGCTTGGAGTTCATTCTGGCGGTGCCGGCGCGACGCTACGCCGAGCTGGGCGGCACGCTTGAGAAGCTGGCGTTCGTCGACGGTCTGGCTGAGGGCTCGTTCGCAGCGCATCGGCTGGTGGTGGCGCACGACCCCCAGCGCGCCCAGGAGCAGGCCGCGAAGCGTCGCGCACGCATCGCCGAGCAGGAAGCGTTTGCCGAGCGACTGGTGGCCAAGCTTGACTCGCAGGATGCCGGCAAGACCGAGCGCGGTCGCCGCGCCAGTGATCGCGGCGCCTACAGCCGCTTCAGCCAGGCCGTGCGCGAGGCCGAGCTCACCCGCTCTCAAGATCGACTACCAGGCTGATCGCTTCACCTACGAGATCGGTGAAGACGCGATCGTCGGCGCCGAGCGTTTCGACGGCAAGCTGGTCTTGCTCACCAACGTGACAGACTTCAGCGCCGCGAAGATTGTCGAGCGCTACAAAGCGCTGGCGGACATCGAGCGCGGTTTCCGGGTGTTGAAGAGCGAGATCGAAATCGCCCCGGTTTACCACCGGCTGCCCGAGCGAATCCGCGCGCATGCGCTGATCTGTTTCCTCGCCCTGCTGCTGCATCGGGTCATGCGCATGCGCCTGAAAGCCCACGGCAGCGAATACAGCCCAGCCGTGGCCTTGGAACTGCTCCGACGTATCCAGCAACACCGCGCCACCATCGGCGAGCGCAGCTACACCGGCACCAGCAAGACCACGCCGGAACAACTGCATCTGTTCGAGGCCCTGCGCCTGAGCGCCCCGTAAGGCCCCTGTAGTGGCATTTTCGACGGTGTCGGTATAGACACATCAAGCACTCACGCGATTAACTGCGGAACTTGGGCGGCCGCGAAGACGCCGAACCCCCGCAAGCCGCTCACGCGGCCGCGATGAACAGTCCGATGCTGCACGCCAGCGCCGCAAACCACACCAGACTGCGCAGCCAGTGCGCGTCGGTCAGATAGCAGATGACAGAATCGATCTGGGATTGAGCCGCGTAGCGTCGTTTGCGGAACGCGGCGGCAGGTCAGTTCAGTGTGCAGATGCGGCTCTGGCAGGTGACAGAATCATCACCCACATGGCCACGCCGATCACCGCGAACAACGCCCCGATTGCTTGTTCCATGCGTCGCTGATCGATGCGGCCCTGCAGGAATGGCCCGATTTGGCCACCGATCAATACACCGGGTATCGTCCACATCACCAGGTGCCAGGGGACGGCATTGACGCCTCCCTCGCGAATAAGTGTTGCGATCTGGGTGAACGAGGCGGCAGCGATGGTCACGATGACCACGAACACGCTGGTTGCCGCTGCGATGGCCAACGGGACGCGGTTGCGTTTGGTCAATTGCGGCATCACCACCTCGCCGATTCCTACCGAAAGCAGACCGGTGAGCCAGGCTCCGACTGAGGTGGCGATGGCACCGCGGCCGTGTTTGGGGACCGGATATCGGTATACCACGCCATTGCGCGCGGTGATCTCGCGGATCTCCGGCTTTCGTCCATTGCCATCGAGGCTTTCGATCTCGGCTTCGACGGGAGCGTGGTGCTTGATCATGATCCAGGCCAACAGGAGCATGAGACATCCATAGGCACCCTTGATGAAGGTCGGGTTGAGCAGCGGAGTCATCAGCGCGCCGACGATGGCGACCGGCACTGCAACAGCAATGAATGGTAGTGCGCTGCGGAAGTCGATCAGTCCCTTGCGGTAGTAGCCGACGAAGCCGGAGCTGAAGCCGAATGTTTCGGTCAGCAGCGCCACGCCGATCGCAGCCACCGGACTGATCAGCACGTACTCGGGTCCGAGAAGGGGAAAGATTATCAGGAAGATCGGCGTGAACAGGGCCGCCCCACCGATTCCGGAGAGCATTGCCGTGGTCGCGACGAGCATGGCGACGGGAAACATGAACCAGTAGAGGGTGGTGTCCAACGCAGGCTCCGGGTGCAGTTTGATCTGATTGTGAATCATACGCTACAAAAATGGACTCGGCGGATACGAATGGACAGAAGGAGCGGATTTTCGGCGCCTTTGGCGTCGCTGCCCGTGGTATGCTGATCCGGCAAGGTTCAGGACTCCCATGCTTGTGAAGCCCCGTCTCCTGACCCGCGGCATACGCGTTTTTTTGCCGTACGGTCATATCCAGCAGCCGCATCCCGCAAGGGGATGCGTTGCCGTACGCGCCTTCGCCAGCGACCTGATCCTCTGCGACCTCCCTCTGCCCGTGCGGCAGTTCCCGTGTTTTCGCAAATGGAGTCAGATATGCGCGTTTTGGCCTGTGACGGCATTCATGCCGATGGTTTGAATTTGTTTCGCTCGGCCGGTTGGACGGTCGAGGTGTCCACCCCGATTACCAACCCGTCGGCACTTGCCAAGGCCCTGGACGGGGTCGATGCACTGCTCGTCCGATCCTCCACCAAGGTTCCGGCCGAAGCGTTGGCCGGTGCCACTAATCTGAAGGTGATCGGCCGGGCCGGGGCTGGCGTGGATACCATCGATGTCGATGCGGCCACCCAGCGCGGCGTGGCGGTGATGAATGCGCCCGATGGCAACACCCTGGCTGCGGCCGAGCACGCGCTATCGCTGCTGTTCGCGCTGGCCCGCCGAGTGGCGCCTGCCGATGCGGGCATGAAGGCGGGGCAGTGGCCCAAGGCCGGATTGGTCGGTTTCGAACTCGAAGGCAAGAAACTCGGGATCATCGGTTTGGGCCGTATCGGAAGCACGGTGGCGCGCAAGGCCAGCGGCATCGGTATGGAAGTGGCAGCCTACGATCCGTTTCTGCCGACTTCGGCAGCCGGCAAGGGCAGCGTCGCGCTGAAGTCGCTGGAGGACCTGTTGGCCTGGGCTGATGTCGTCACCCTGCATGTGCCGCGCACCAAGGAAACCACCAATATCCTCAGTGAGGCGAACCTTCGGCGGATGAAGGAAGGCGCCTATCTGGTCAATGCCGCCCGAGGCGGTCTGGTCGACGAAGACGCCTTGATAAAGGTGCTCGATGAAGGTCACTTGGCCGGCGCCGCACTCGACACCTTCGTGACCGAGCCGCTGCCGGTCGAATCACCGCTGCGTGCGCATCCCAAGCTGCTGTTGACACCGCATCTGGGCGCCTCGACCGGTGAGGCGCAGCAGGCGGTAAGCACCATTCTCGCCCGGCAGATCATCAACTTCGTCGAGACCGGCGCGGTCGCCGGCTGCGTCAATTTGCCGCCGCTCACTCCGGAGGCGGCCAAGGAGATCGGCCCCTGGATCCCGTTGATGGATTCCCTGGGACGGCTGGCGACCCGACTGGTGCCTGCACCGACGCGATTGGAATTGGGGTATCTGGGCCGCACCGATGCGCTGGATGCCAAGCCGTTGACTCGCATGCTGGTTTCGTCGCTGCTGGGCGCTCATTCCGGCCGGGTCACGCCGGTCAACGCGCTGGCCGAGGCGGCCGCGCGCGGGCTTGAAGTCACCGAGTCGGTCGGCGGCGACGGCGATGGATTCGATCGGCTGTTGCGTATCCGGATCGCCGGCAACGGGGCGACGCGGGAAGTCGAGGCCACCCTGCATCGCGGTCCCCGAGTGGTCCGTCTGGACGGCGTGGAAGTGGAGTTCGATCCCAGCGCGCACATCCTGCTGATGCGCAACGAGGATCGACCCGGCGTGGTCGGCACGGTCGGCACGCAGTTGGGCAAGGGCGGCGTCAACATCATCAACTTCTCGCTCGGGGCGACCGGCGATGGTCAGGCGGTGGCCGCGATCACTGTCGATCGCGAAGTGCCCGATACCTTGCTTGCCGAGCTCAAGAAAATTCCCGGCATCGTGTCTCTGGAGGGCTTCTGATGCGCATCGTTCTCGCCCGCCACGGCGAAACGCCGTGGAACGCCGAGGGTCGTTATCAAGGGCAGCGCGATATTCCGCTGTCGGCGATCGGCGAGGTTCAGGCCCGCGCGCTGGGCGAGCGGCTGGCCGAAGTGCGCATTGATCGGGCGGTGGCATCGCCCTTGGCGCGCGCCCGACGCACCGCGGAGCTGGCGTTGGGTGAATCCCGAGTCGGGGACCTGACGCTGGACCCTGGGCTGGCCGAAATCGGACATGGCGATTGGGAGGGCCTTCTGGCCGGCGAGATTCACGAGAGAGATCCCGAGACCCTGAGGGCATGGCGTACCGATCCTGGATCGGTGCAGATGCCCGGGCCCGGCGGCGAGTCGCTCGATCAGGTGATGGCGCGGGCCTGGCCGGCGTTCGAGCGAGCCTGCGACGGGCTTGGTGGCTCCGAGACCCTGTTGCTGGTTGCGCACGACGCGGTCAATCGCTTGCTCCTGTGCCGGGTACTCGGACTGCCGGTGACCCGACTATGGAGCTTTCGACAGGCCCCGACCACCATCAACCTGCTCGAAGGCCCATTGGCCGACGCGCTGGAGGTGGTGCGACTCAACGACTGCAGCCACCATACCCGGCTGTTCGGCGAGGCGGTGCACCGTGCGCTTTAGCCGGACACGCGCGGTGAACCGATAAGACTTCGGACCACCTGGCCGGCCGGCGCATGTGCTCGCCGGTCGGGTGGTGCCATTGGGGCCACTCTGGCTCTGGAACTGGAACGCGGGGCGAGACGGTCTCGCGGGTGGTTCGCTGGCCGGTCACGCTGCCGCTGGCGCGAATGCGCTCGGTGCCTGGTTGTTTTCCGGCGAGCACGGCACCGGGTGCGGCGACGCCGTGAATGCCTGTTACATTGAGGCAAACACGCGGGGAGGAAATCATGCGGGTCACCAGTTTTGGCGCCGCCGGTGAAGTGACCGGCTCCTGTCACCTGATCGAAGTGGACGGCTATCGGCTGCTGCTCGAATGTGGCCTCATCCAGGGCAGCAACCAGCAGGAGCGGCGAAACCACGAGCCGTTTCCGTTCGATCCCGACACCATCGATATGGTGGTCGTCAGTCATGCCCATATCGACCATTCCGGCCGGCTGCCGCTGCTGATCAAGCGCGGCTATCGGGGGCAGATATGGACGACGGCGGCCACTGCTGACCTGCTCGACATCATGCTGCACGACTCGGCGGCGCTGGCGCAGGCCGACGCCGACTACGAGAACCGCCACCGACGCCACGACCAAGGGCAGGTGCAACCGCTCTACAGCCAGCACGATGTCGATCAAACCCTCAGGCGGCTGAGAAAAATCGACTACGGCCAGGTACAGCAGTTGCCAGGCGGATTCGAGTTGCGCCTCCACGATGCTGGCCACATTCTCGGCTCTGCCATCGTGGAGTTGTTGCATGGCGAGGGCGATGCGCGCCGCACACTGGTATTTTCCGGCGATCTTGGGCTGCGCGGCAAACCGATCCTGCGTGATCCGACCTTCCTGACCCATGCCGATCTGGTACTGCTCGAATCCACCTATGGCGACCGGTCGCATCGGGAAGCATCAAGCACGATCGACGAACTCGCCGGGATATTCGAGCAGGCGGCACGCGATGGCGGCAATGTGTTGATTCCTGCCTTTGCGGTCGGCCGCACACAGGAATTGCTGTATTGGTTCGCTCGCCACTGGGATCGCTTCGGCCTGGAGAAATGGCAGATATTTCTCGATAGCCCCATGGCCATTCGCGTGCTGGATGTCTACAACCGGCACACCGATCTGTTCGACGCGCAGGCGCTCAAGACTTGGAACGGGCACCATCATCCGTTCCGGCTGCCCAATCTGAAACTGACCGCAGAAGTGGCGCAGTCCCAGCGATTGAACGCCATCCCGGGTGGGGCGGTGATCATCGCCGGCTCTGGCATGTGCACCGGCGGGCGGATCCGCCACCATCTCCGCCAGAATCTCGGTCGCCCGGAGAATCATGTGGTCATCGTCGGTTTCCAGGCTGCTGGCACACTCGGCCGGCGCCTGGTCGATGGCGCCAGTCGGGTACGGATTTTCGGGCAGGACATTCAAGTGCGGGCCCAGGTCCACACGGTCGGTGGCTTGTCGGCCCATGCCGACCAGCCGATGCTATTGGAGTGGTACGGTCACTTCCAAGGCCGGCCGCCGGTGCGCCTGGTGCACGGCGAAGACCGTGCGCGTGAGGCGCTTTCCGATGCGCTGAAAGCGCAATTCGAGTGCCGGGTCAGCCTGGCCCAGCCGGGCGAGGCGGTCGAAGTCTGAGACCTGCCGCCCGGTCACGGGCGGCGGGTCGACCTTTGGCGGTCCGCCGTTACGCGGACCGCTCCGGTATCACCAGATGACGACTTGCGCGTCCCCGCTACGCACCATCGGCGCAGGCGCGCTGCACTCGAAGGCTGCCGAGAAACTGTCCATATTCGACGGTGCCCCCACCGCACGGAAATTGGCGGGTGCATGCGAGTCGGTGTTGAGCCGCACCTTGAGCTCTTCTTCGGTGAAATTGCGACGCCAGATGGTCGCCCAGTTCATGAAGAAGCGCTGAGACTGGCTGTAGCCGTCGATCATCGGATCGCTGAAGCTCTCGCCCTGGGCGCGCTTGAGGGCGTCGTAGGCGACAGTGAGACCACCCAGGTCGGCGATGTTCTCGCCCAGGGTCAGCTTGCCGTTTACGTGCAGGCCAGGCAGGGCCTCGTAGCCGTTGAACTGCTCCACCAGCAGGTCGGTGCGGGCCTCGAAATTGGCGCGGTCGGCCTCGCTCCACCAGTTGCTGAAGGTGCCGTCGGCGGCGAACTTGCTGCCCTGGTCGTCGTAGCCGTGGATCATTTCGTGACCGATCACGGCGACGATTCCGCCGTAGTTGAGCGCGTCGTCGGCCTCGGGATCGAAGAACGGCGGCTGCAGAATCGCGGCCGGAAAAACGATCTCGTTGCGCTGCGGGCTGTAGTAGGCATTGACGGTCTGCGGGGTCATGAACCACTCGCTCCGGTCGACCGGCTTGCCGATTTTCGAGAGCATGAACCGGTAATTGAAACCCTGGGTGGCAAGCACGTTGGCGGCATAGCTGTCGCGAGACAGAATCAGACCGTCCCAATCGCGCCATTTGTCCGGGTAACCGATCTTCGGCGTGAACGAAGCCCACTTTTCCAATGCCTTGGCCTTGGTGTCCTCTCCCATCCACTCCAGCCCTTCCAGGCGCACCTTGAGCGCATCGCTGAGATTGGCGACCAGGGTCTGCATTTTTGCCTTGGATTCAGGCGGGAACGCGACTTCGACGTACAGCTGGCCCAGCGCCTCGCCAATGCTGCCGTTGAGCGTGTTCAGAACGCGCTTCCAGCGCTCCTGCTGCTCCTGCTGGCCGCGCAGGGTCTTGCCGTAGAACGCGAAGTTCTGCTGCTCCAGGGCTTCGGTGAGGAACGGTGCCATGTTGTCGATGGTGTGAAAACGCAGGTACGACTGCCACGCTTCGGGCGGGGTGTCGGCGAGCATGGCGTCGAAGGCGCCGAAGAAATCGGTCATCGCCAGCGAGAAGGTCTCGGGTCGATCCACGCCGAGTGCCTCGAAAAACTGCGACCAGGAGAAGTTCGGGGTCAGGGCATCGGCCTGTTCCAGAGTCACCGGGTTGTAGCGCTTGGCCGGGTCGCGCAACTCAACCCGCGACAGCGAGGCCCGGGCCAGGCGGGTTTCGAAGTCCATCACCTGCTGGGCTGAGGCGGCGGCAGCCTCGGGATCGGCACCCGCCAGCTCCAGGGTCCGGGCGATGTGCTCGAGATAGGCGGAACGGATGCGCGTGTAGTCTTCGCGGTCTTCCAGGTAGTAGGCCTTCTCCGGCAGGCCCAGGCCGCCCTGGCTGCCGTAGGCGATCACCTTGTTGGAATCCATGAAGTCGGCGTTGGCGAAGAACCCGAACAGGAAACCCTGGCCATCGGCGTAACTTTGTCTGAGATAGTTGGCGATCGCCTCGCTGCCGTCGAGCGCGGCGATGGCATCGAGCTGGGCCTGGATGGGCGCCAGTCCGGCGGCATTGGCGGCTTCCACATCCAGGCCGGCTGCGTAGAAATCGCCGACCAGGCCGGCGATCGGATTGGCATCGGGCGAGGCCTGCATCGCCGATTCGGCGATGGCCTTCTGGATCTCCAGCGAACGCTCGGCGAGCAGCTCGAAGCTGCCCCAGGACGTGCGATCCGAGGGCACCGGGTTGGTCGCCAGCCAGCGACTGTTCACGAATCCGTTGAGATCGGTGCAGGCATCGATGGTCGGTTCCAGATCGGCGGCAGAAAACTGGCTGATCGGTGTCTGGATCGCGCTCAGATCGACCGGCAGCGCAGCCGCGCCCGACGAATCGGCGGTCGATTGCTCGCCGGAGGGCGAGCAGCCGGCGATGGCGAAGGCCGCAGCAATGGCCAGAGTGATGGGGCGGAATTTGAATTTCATGACTGGCAGACTCCGTCTGAAGCAATACGGTGGCGGACGCCCGAGGGCGGAATTTTCGCTGGTGCAGCCGGCCCAGAGGGTCTCGTGCAGCGCCTCAGCGGGGCTTAACCGCCCACTCTAGAGGCGAAGCGGCACGGGGAACCGTGTCCAAAGTCATGATTCCGGGGAATCGGCAGGCGAGCGGGCCGGCACCCGGTTTCGGATTGCGCGCTATACAGACTCGCCGGCCGCGAAGCCCGAAGCCCAGGCCCACTGGAAGTTGTAGCCGCCCAGCCAGCCCGTCACGTCCACCACTTCGCCGATGAAATACAGTCCGGGCACTCGTCTGGATTCCATCGTTTGCGACGACAGCTCGGTGGTGTCGACTCCGCCCAGGGTCACTTCGGCGGTGCGATAGCCCTCGGTGCCGCTGGCCGTCAGCTGCCAGTGGCCGAGTTGCTCCGCGATACGCTTGAGTTCGGCAGGGGCAATCTGTCGCATCGGCCGATTGCCGAGCCAGCGTTCGCACAGACGCTGCGCGAACCGCTTCGGCAGCAATTCGGACAGCACCGACTTCAGCTCGCTGGCAGGACGGGCGCGCTGTCGATCCTCGAGCAGTGCAAGCGCGTCGATGCCGGGCAGCAGGTTCAGTTGCAGCGGGTCGCCCGGTTGCCAGTACGAGGAAATCTGCAGGATGGCCGGGCCACTCACGCCCCGATGCGTGATCAGCATCTGATTATGAAAATGCTGGCCGTTGCTGTGGGCGGTGACCGGAAGCGAAACGCCGCTGAGGTCGGCGAGGTCTTCCAGGGGCTTGCCGGAAAGCACCAGGGGCACCAGTCCGGCCCGGGTCGGCAGCACCCGATGCCCGAATCGACGCGCGAGTTCGAAGCCGAACCCGGTCGCGCCCATGCGCGGAATGGACAGTCCGCCGCTGGCCACCACCATCGCGTCGGCGCTGAAGTTGCCGTGGCTGGTTTCCGCCAGGAACTCTCCCGGTTGCCCGGTCGGGGCGCGAACCGAATCGATGCTGCATGAGGTGAGGATGCGTACCCCGGCATCGGCGCAATCGGTCAGCAGCATGTCCACGATCTGCCGGGACGAATCGTCGCAGAACAGCTGGCCCAACTCCTTCTCGTGGTAGGCAATTTCGTGCTGTTCGACGCGCTCGATGAACTGCCACGGCGTGAACCGGGCGAGGGCGGATTTGCAGAAATGCGGATTGGCGGAGAGAAAGTTCTCAGGGCCGGCCCCGGTGTTGGTGAAGTTGCAGCGGCCACCGCCGGACATCAGGATTTTCTTGCCGGCCCGGTTGCTTCGCTCGATCACCAGCACGCGGCGCCCGCGTCGTCCGGCGGTCAGTGCGCACATCAGGCCCGCTGCGCCAGCGCCGATGATGATGACGTCGAACTGTCCGGTCATGGTTGCTCGGGAGGCAGAATGTTTCGCGCAACGGCGGGCGGGCGATCGGACGGCACGACCGGCTCTGGACCGATGGTGGATCCGGCATGCGCTCGGGCACACGGTCCGGCGCCCGCCATTGTCGCCGATGATGGTCGAGCCTGCGCGCGTGCACCCGCAGCGAAATTGCGGGCAGCCGGAAGTCGCTTGTGTGATCTGCTTCACATATGCCAGCGCTTTGCCCTGTTCAAATGTCGCGTCGTACTGCGACGTCACTGTGCGATGGGGTGCGACCGGCGAGGGTCGCTTTGCACGGTGCCGCGGGCGGCGCGCAGCTTGGAGTTGGCTGCGCCATTGGAGTGGTTGAATCACAAGTCAGGGGGACACCATGAAGCAAGTCAAAAGCGCGTTGCAATGGAAGGCGCTATCCGGTCTCGCGCTACTGGCCGTGGTCACGGTCGGCAGCCATTTGCTCAATAACCATCTTTACCGCGCCAGTGTTCAAAGCCAGACGGTGCTCGGCGAACTGCGCCGGTTGGAGACCGTCGGAGAGGGGCTGGTAAGCCGCGGTACGCACTACGTCAACAATGCCGCGCGCGACTACGAGAGCTATGCCCGCGACGTGGCACTGTTCAAGCGCGAGCTGGTCGGAGACATCGAACGATTCGATGGCTCGCTGCAGAATCTGGCGGCGGCGGTCACCGATGCCGGGGGCGATGCCGCCAAGGTTCGCTCGGTTTCCGAACTACGCGACGCCTGGTCGGCATACCGTGCCGGATTCGCCGAACAGTTGGGCCCTGATGTCGATGAGCCCCGACTGGAGTGGGGCGCCCGGTTCATCGCCCGCGAGCAGCCGAAAATCAATGCCGGATTGCACACTCTGGTCGAGCAGTATCAGGAATCCAGCCAGATCGATGCCAGAAACGCCAGCATCGGCGGCGTCACCGCAGCGCTGGTGTCGATCCTGATCGCCCTTGGCGCGCTGGCCTGGTTTTATTACGGGGTGTCGCGGCGCATCAAGTCGACCGTGGAAGGCTGCCAGCGGGTCGCCGCCGGTGACTTCGGCTACCAGATGCCGGTTGGATCGAGCGACGAATTGGGCCAACTGGCTCAGGCATTCAACAGCCTGTCGTCGCGGGCCCGGATGGTGTTGTCGCTGGTCGATCACCTGCAGCGGCGGAGCAATCTGGAAGAGAGCTTCAGCACCCTTGCAGCCGATTCGGCCCAGTACATTCCCTCCGATTGGCTGGCAATGATCGAGATCGCCGAGTCGGGGCTGGATGGCACGGTGAGATTCGTCAAGAGCAGTCTTGAAGACTCGGAATTGCTGGGTCAGCGTATCAGCCTGCTGGGCTTGTTCGATCATCCGCGGGTCTCCGGGGCGGCCGCCACCGCCATCGCCGATCTGCGAGCCCATGTGGTGAATCATGGCGAGTCCAGGATGGCGCGCGAGCTGGTCCGCGCCGGCTACCGGTCGGCGCTGCTGGTGCCCCTGACTTCCGAGCGCAACTGGCAGGGTCTGCTGGTCTTCGCCAGCATCCAGGCGAACGTGTACAGTGCCGATCAGGTCAAGCTGATGGCCAGTCTCTCGCCGACCCTGGCGGCTGGTCTGGCCCGCAATGCCGGAGCGGGCGGATCTGCGACCGCGGCGATCGAGCCCGCGCAACCGATCTTGGAACCGATCAACGGCTGATGCCGTTCGGCCCGGCAAACCTGTCGAACCGGCAGCAAATTATGCGTCGCGAGGACCATTGCAACTGGCGGTCCCGGCTTACGGCCTTTCGGCCTAAGCCGGGCTGCTCGCCCGACGCAAGTTCATCGAGATTGCCTGCCCGATCAATCAGGTCTGCCGCCGCGACCCGGATGCCACGCCGGCCAGGGCCATTCCGTCACAGCCATCCCGCGCGCTTGAGCGCCAGATACAGGCCCGCGACCAGCATGGCGGTGAGTCCGACGGTGACCGCATAGCTGTAGTCGCCGGCCAGCTCGGGCATGTGTTCGAAGTTCATGCCGTACCAACTCGCCACCAGGGTGGGCGCCGCCACCAGTGCGGCCCAGCCGGCCAGCCGCTTGACCACCTCGCCCTGGCCAACCGTGACCAGCGACAGATTGACCGTCATCGCCGCAGTGACCATCTCGCGCAGAGTGTCGATGCTTTCGTTCAGTCGGATGGCGTGGTCGAACACGTCGCGGAAATACAGCCGCATCTGGTCGTCGATCACTTCCGGGTGCAGCCGCACCAGCTGATTGAGCAGGTCCTGCAGGGGCGAAACCGCCAGGCGCATCTTGGTCAGCTCGCCCTTCAGGCGGTAGAGGCGGATCAGCGTCTGCCGGTCGAGGCTTTCGCTGAAGATCAGCTGTTCGAGGCTGTCCAGTTCGGCCTGGAACTCGCGCACGATGGGCTGATAATTGTCCACGATGTAATCGATGATCGCGTACAGGCCATAGCTTGGCCCGATCCTCAGCAGGTTCGGGTGCTGCTCGCAGCGCGCGCGCGCCGGGCTGTAGGACAAGGACGCGCCGTGCCGAACGCTCACCAGGTAATGCTTGCCGATGAACAGATGCGTTTCGCCGAACCGGATGCTGCCATCGACCAGTTGCGCGGTATGCAGCGCGATGAACAGCGACTCCCCGTAGGCCTCGATCTTGGGGCGCTGATGGGCGTGGTGGGCGTCCTCGACTGCCAGCGGGTGCAGGTCGAACTCGGCCTGCACTTTTTGCAGCAATGGCTCGCCGGGCTCATAAAGCCCCAGCCAGACGAATCCGCCCTCCAGCGCCGCCAGCGTCGTGTCGATATCCTCGATCTCCACTTCGCGTCGGCCGCCGTCGCTGTCGTAGACGATGCTGTTGATCACGCCCACAGGATTCGGGCGGGCCTCAGCTTGGTCATGGCCGGATACGTTCACCGCGCCATGATGGCGGCGCCTCGACCGACAGGCAAGCTGCATTGCGCTATCGTGGCGGTGCGTGCCGCCACGCTGCGCCGACGTCGGCAGCCGTGTGCTGTGTACGCGGTTGTCCGCATCCGGCCCAAGCCATCGAGCACTGCGTCGCGCGGGCGCAGGAATGCCGGCAATTCAATGGGAGCAAAACCATGAACAAGCAACGGTTCCGTAGCGAACACGACAGTCTGGGAGAAGTGCGGGTCCCTGCCGGGGCGCTATGGGGCGCGCAGACCCAGCGCGCGGTTGAGAATTTTCCGATTTCAGGGCGTCGGCTGCCGCGCGAGTTCATCCGCGCGCTGGCCCTGATCAAGGCCGCCGCCGCGCACGCCAATGCCGCGCTGGGTCCGCTGGACCCTTCGCTGGCCGAGGCGATCGAAAAGGCGGCGCTGGATGTGGCCAATGGTGTCCACGACTCGCAGTTTCCCGTCGATGTGTTCCAGACCGGCTCCGGCACATCGACCAACATGAATGCCAACGAGGTGATCGCGGCCCTGGCGGCTCGGGACGGTGACGCCAACGTGCATCCCAACGATCACGTCAATATGAGCCAGAGCTCCAACGATGTGATACCAACCGCCATTCAGGTGTCGGCCTGTCTGCTGACCCGCGAACACCTGCTGCCGGCGCTTCGTCACTTGCGTTCGATCATCGACCGGCGAGCGAAGGCGCTGGCCAAAGTGGTGAAAACCGGTCGTACGCACCTGATGGATGCCATGCCGCTGAGCTTCGGGCAGGAACTGTCGGGTTGGTCGGCGCAGATCGGTTCCGCGCAAGCGCGAATCGAGGCGTCGCTGCCCCGCCTGGCCGAGCTGCCGCTCGGCGGTACGGCGGTCGGCACCGGCATCAACGCCGATCCTCGCTTTGCCAAGCGGGCGGTTGCGCGGCTGTCGAAGCTTGCCGGCGCGCGCTTCTCTTGCGCGACCAACCGGTTCGAGTCGATGGCCGCCCAGGACCATGCGGTGGCGCTCTCCGGTCAGCTCAATACCCTGGCCTGCGCCCTGATGAAGATCAGCAACGATCTGCGCTGGATGAATTCCGGCCCGCTGGCCGGGCTGGGCGAGATCGCCCTGCCGGCGCTGCAACCGGGCTCTTCGATCATGCCGGGCAAAGTCAACCCGGTGATTCCCGAAGCGGTCTGCATGGTCTGCGCCCAGGTGATCGGTCAACACACCACCATCACCGTAGCCGGCCAGAGCGGCAATTTTCAGCTCAATGTCATGTTGCCGGTGATCGCCGACAATCTGCTCGACTCGATCCGGCTGCTGGCCAACGCATCGCGACTGCTGGCGGATCGGGCGATCGCCGGGTTCACCGTGGATCGGGACCGGGTGAGTGAGGCGCTGTCCCGTAACCCGATTCTGGTGACCGCGCTCAATCGTCGTATCGGTTATGAGCGGGGCGCGGCGATCGCCAAGCGCGCCTACGCCGAGGGCCGCCCGGTGCGGGAGGTGGCGCGCGAGATGACCGAATTGAGCGAGGACGAATTATCGGCGCTGCTCGATCCTGCCCGATTGATCCAGGGTGGCGCCGGCGATTGAGGCGTCCCGGCAAGGCGCGCGACAGCCGCCTCGCCGGGCAGCGCTCGGGCCGTGCTCAGGAGCGGGGCTGGATGACGATGCTGACTTCGCCCCGGACGTTGCTCGGACGCACATCGCCGCTGCCCTTGCGCCGCAGCCGCACATCGCCCTGAATATCGTTCACGCGCAGATCGCCGGAGCCGAGGCTGTCCAGGGTCACGCTGCCTTCGACGCCATCGATCAGCAGATCGCCAGAGCCGACCGATCCAGCGGCCACATCACCGGCCACGCTGAAAAGCTCGACGTCGCCCGATCCGATCGATCCGATTCGGACCGACCCGGCAATGCCCTTGACCGAGATGTCGCCGGAGCCGACCGAGCCGATTTCCAGTTCGCCGCCGACCGCGCTTGCGGTCACGTCGCCCGAGCCGAGAGAGGGCACGGCAAGCCGACCGACCGACTCCACTTCTGCATCGCCGGAACCGACACTCAAGGTCACAGCGCCAGCCACCCGGCTGGCATGGAGATCGCCGGAGCCCAGCCCAACGTCGAGTGCGGCGACCGAGCCGACCCATGCGTCGCCGGATCCGACATTCAGTTCCACGCTGATCCGTTCGGGGATTCGCAGGTTGAGCTCGTGCACGGCATAGTCGGACTTGCCGAACAGCCGGAACACATTGCTGCTGCCGCCATCCTCGGCGCGGAGGATGAGCTTCGCACCCTCGCGCCGCTGGACCAGGGTCAGCTCGGCCAGCCGGCCTTCGGAGGTGGCGCAGGCCCGGCCGCGCACGATGCCGTCTGCATCGGCAGCGCCGTCGAGCCGTAGGGTATGGCGGCCGAGCTCGATCGACAGGGTTTCGACGCCGTCCAGATCGAGGGCCAGAGAATGCGCCCGTTCGTGCGGGCAACTGCGGTGGGCCTGCGCCAGTGCGGGAATGAGCAGCAGCGCGACGGCGGCCAGGCGAAAGACATTTCGAGACATGAGTGGATTCTCCAAGGGATGTCGGAAGATCGGCCTCCGCGCACCGTGCGGGGAGGCCGGAGGCGCGGCCTAGCCGTCGTCGCGCCAGCGCCGCAGACGAATGGCGACGATGATCATGGCGATACCGATGGCCGCCCAGATCCAGATCGACGGCTGCAACAACACCTGGTAGAAGCTGCCCAGCGAGGCGATGTCCATGAAATCCTCGGGGCCGCGGATATTGGCCCGCTCCAGCGCTTCGAAATTGATCCAGGAGCCGGGAATGATGCTGCCCACCAGACGCGCCACGACGTGGGTCCAGAACCAGCTGTCCGGCAACGACAGGCTTCGCATCACGTCGAACCAGGTCACCAGCACGCCAGCACCGACCGGCAGGGCGATCGCCCACAGGAACGGCTTCGACTTGGCCCAGGCCGAGCACAGCAGCAGCCAGCCGACGGTGGGCAAGGCCCAGATCACATTCAGCGGGATGGTGCCGAGCAGGTAGCCGATGACCTTCATCGGGCTGGCGGCACCCAGAAGCAGGTCAAATATATTGATGCCGTGGAAGGCCAGGTAAATTGCCAGCAGCAGATGCATTCCCAGTCCGGTCGCGATCCCGACCAGGATGCCGATCACCGGCGCGACCACCAGCGCGGTCGCCGCTTTCGACAGCACGGTATCGCGGTCGGATACCGGCAACGATTTCCAGAACAGCACGCTGCGGTCGCGTCGCTCATCGTAGAGCGCGCCCAGGCAATAGAAGAACACCACGATGGCCACCACGATGCTGATCTGCCCGGCGGTCATCAGTGCGCTGATGTCGATCGCCGCGCCAACCGAGGCGCGCTGGTTCTCGTCGAGATTCTGGGTGATCTTGTCCAGATTGAGCGCGCCGATCTGGATGTTGGACTTGCCGATACCCACTTCGGCTACGGTCAGCGCCATCACGGTAAGCGCCAGAAAAATCGCGCTGGTAACGATCGGCGCCCACAGCAGGCCGCCCTTGTTTTCCCAGAACTCGCGCTTGAGCAGGGTCAGGAAAGTGCGCGGTGCCCCGTGCGCTGCAAACAACGTGTTCATGCGTAGGTCCCCTTCATGGTGGCGACGAACAGATCGGCGATGCCGGGCGAGCGGGTCTCGCCAAGGGCGGCAAGCTCGGCGCGCGGTACGCCGTCGAACAGGAACACCGACTTGCCGAACACCTGCCGCTCGTCGATCGGCTTGAGTGCGCGCGCGGCCTCGGCGCGGTCGCTGCCCACCATGACCTCGATGAACCGGTCGCCGACATCATCCATCGTGGCCGAAAGCACGACGCGGCCATCCTTGATGAACATCAGATCGGTGAGGATGTGTTCGATCTCCTCCACCTGATGGGTGGTGATGATGATGGTCTTGTCCTCGTCGAAATAATCTTCGAGCAGGTTCTGGTAGAACTGCTTGCGATAGATGATGTCCAGCCCCAGCGTGGGCTCATCGAGCACCAGCAGCCTGGCATCGATGGCCATCACCAGGGCCAGGTGCAGCTGCACGATCATGCCCTTGGACAACTCCTTGACCCGCGAGCTGAGCTTGAGGTTGGTGTGCGCCAGGAAACGCTCGCAGCGCGCCCGGTCGAAGCGCGGATGCACGCCTTCGACGAAATCGATCGCCTGATGCACGCGGATCCAGCGCGGCAACACCGCCACATCGGCGATGAAGCACACATCGCGCATCAGCTCGTCGCGCTCGGTGCGCGGATCCTTGCCCAACACGCTCAGCTGCCCCTCGAACGGAATCAGGCCGAGGATCGCCTTGAGGGCGGTGGTCTTGCCGGCGCCGTTCGGGCCGATCAGGCCGACGATTCGCCCGGGCTGGATTTCGAAGCTGGTGTTGTCCAGCGCCAGGGTCTGTTTGTAGCGCTTGCGCAGCCCGTGCGCCGCGATGACCGCACTCATTTATCGTCTCCCTTGCGCGCGTTCTTTACCAGTTGCTCGATGTCCAACCCCAGTCGTTCGATGCGCTCAACCACCTTCGGCCACTCTTCCTTGAGGAAGCGTTCCCGTTCGCTGGCCAGCAGTTTTTCGTGCGCCCCCTCGTTGACGTACATGCCCAGTCCTCGTCGTTTTTCCACCAGTGCTTCGTCCACCAGCTCCTGATAGGCGCGGGAGACGGTAATCGGGTTGAGCTGGAAGTCGGCCGCCACCTGCCGTACCGAGGGCAGGGCGTCGCCGGGCTTGAGTACGCCATCCAGCATCATGGTCACCACCTTCTCCTTGAGCTGGAGGTAGATCGGTGTGTTGTCGGTCCAGGTCGTGCTCATGCTCAACGGCCTCCCTGGCGCGGCAGCAACTGCGCGAAGGAGAAGTAGGGCATGGTCAGGCTGGCCCGTTGCCGGGCGCCGCCGCTCCAGCGGGAGGCGCCGTCATCGGCTTCGCTCAGGCCATCTTCGGGCTGAAAGCGTTCGGCCGAAGCCTGCACGCCATCGACGGGCTGTGCGACCGCCAGGCCCAGGAGCAGAATCGTCCCGACGACGGTCAGGGCAATCAGGGTGATTTCCAGTTTGCGGAACATCTCGGCCTCCGGTTGCGTGTCGGCTCGCCATGTGAGCCGGTGTTGTATACAACTATAACACTAGATCAGCAAAGGTCAAGCGCTTTGATCGCCCGCGGCACCCAACTGATGGCATAGATGGCGCGATGGGGCGGGCTTTCGGCCCAAGCCCAGCTAAACGGGTGACGCAAAAGCCGGCAAAGTGTGACTGTCGACCGTTGCCGCCGGCCCGGTCTGCCGCGACAATGGACGCTCTGCCGCATGGGTCGGCGTTTGTTGTACTTAGGAGAGTTACCCGATGAACCGAATCAAGCGCAATATGGCCGCGGTGCTCGCCGTGACTGCGGTTGCAATGGCCGCGCCGTCCATGGCCCAGACCCCTCTGGAGTCGGACAAGGACAAGGTGAGCTACATGATCGGCATGGATGTTGCCCGATCGCTCACCCCCTATCGCGACGAGGTCAACCCGGCCATCGTTGCCGAAGCGCTCGCCGATATCCTCAGTGGTCGCGATCTGCGGATGACCGACCAAGAGGCCGAATCGATCCGTCAGGCCTTCATCGCCCGCATCCAGAGCCAGCAGCAGCAGGAAGCGCAGGCGGCTGCCAGCAAGAATCTGGCTGAAGGCCAGGCTTTCCTGCGCGAGAACCGGGGCAAGGCGGGAGTCTCGACTACCGCGACCGGTCTCCAGTACCAGGTCATCAGCGAAGGTTCCGGCGAGCGTCCGACCGGCCTGAGCACGGTGCGCGTGCATTACGAGGGCAAGTTGCTCGACGGCACGGTGTTCGACAGCTCTGTCCAGCGCGGCGAGCCGGCTGAATTCGCGCTCAACCGCGTCATCCCGGGTTGGACCGAGGGCGTGCAGCTGATGACCGTGGGCAGCAAGTATCGCTTCTGGGTGCCGTCCGACCTGGCCTACGGCGAGACCGGCACCCCGGGTCCGATCGGTCCCAACCAGACGCTGATGTTCGAAGTCGAGCTGCTCGGCATCGTCAAATAAGCCGGTTGCATTGCTCGTTCAGGCGTCGGCCGGTTTTTGAATCGGTCGGCGCCGTGTCATCTTTGTCGGGCATGATCCTGCTTTTGCCCGGAAATCCAAGATGAATGTCACCCTGTTCGGCACTGGCTATGTGGGCCTGGTCACCGGCGCGTGTCTCGCCGAGGTAGGGCATCAGGTGCTGTGCCTGGATATCGACGAAGAGAAGATCGCCGGCCTTCGAGCCGGGCGCATTCCGATCTTCGAACCGGGACTCGAACCGCTGGTTGCAGCCAATCAGGCTGCCGGGCGCCTGCGTTTCGCTACCGATCCGGCCGAGGGCCTGGCCCACGCGGAGATCGTTTTCATCGCAGTCGGCACGCCGCCGCGTGAGGACGGCAGCGCCGATCTGAGCCATGTTCTGGACGTGGCTCGCGACATCGGCCGGCATGTCAGTCGGCCGACGCTGGTGGTCGGCAAGTCCACCGTACCGGTCGGAACGGCGGACCGGGTGAGGGCGGCGATCGAAGCCGAGCTGATCGCGCGCGGTCTGGAGATCCCCGTCGAGGTGGTGTCCAATCCCGAGTTTTTGAAGGAAGGCGACGCGGTCAACGATTGCCTGCGGCCCGATCGCATCATCATTGGATCGCGGGATAGCGCGGCGATCGAAACGCTTACCCGGCTGTATGCGCCGTTCAACAGGAACCATCAGCGTATTGTCACCATGGACACGCGATCGGCCGAGCTGACCAAGTACGCCGCCAACGCCATGCTGGCGACCAAGATCAGCTTCATGAACGAGATGGCCAATATTGCCGAACGGGTGGGCGCCGACATCGAAATGGTCCGACAGGGCATCGGTTCGGACCCGCGCATCGGAACCCATTTCATTTATCCGGGTGCCGGCTACGGCGGTTCGTGCTTTCCGAAAGATGTCCAGGCATTGCTGCACACCGCCGACTCCCATGGTTACCGTCCTCGGTTGATGGCCGCAGTCGACTCGGTGAACGAGGCGCAGAAGGGCAAGCTGTTCGACCTGATTCAGAAGCACTTCCAGGGCCAGATTTCCGGTCTGGTCTTTGCGCTCTGGGGCCTGGCGTTCAAGCCCAATACCGATGACATCCGTTGCGCGCCGAGCATTACCCTGATCCGCCAGCTGCTCGATGCGGGCGCATCGGTGCGCGCATTCGATCCGGAGGCGACCGGCGAAATGAGCGCGCTGATTCCCCCGGCGCCTGGGATGCATTACTGTCAGAGCCAGTTCGAGGCGGTCGATGGCGCCGATGCGCTGGTGTTGATCACCGAGTGGAAGGCATTCTGGAACCCGGATTTCGCCAGTTTGCGGACCCGGCTTCGGGAAACAGTGGTATTCGACGGTCGCAATGTCTACGATCCCGATGAAGTGGAACGCACCGGACTGCGTTACTACGGCATTGGGCGGGGACGCTCGATCCAAGGGGATGATTCACGGTGACAGCAAACGAAGAACGACTGGTCGAGCTCGAAACTCGGCTGGCATTCCAGGAGCATGCGCTCAACGAGTTGAGCGAAGCCCTGGCCGATATTCGGGCTGCCCATGCCCGCCAGGCTCTGGCGCTCGAGCGAGCGCTGGCCGACCTGAGGCAACTGCGCACGGTGCAGTACGCCAACCCGGCCGACGAGCCACCGCCCCCGCACTATTGAAGGTGTCAGGCATACGACCATGAGCAATTCTCTTCGCGACAAGCTGCTTGAGTTGGGCTTCAAGGCACCGGCCAAGCCGCCGGCTCCCGCACCGCAAAAGGCACGGCACGGCGAACGATCTGCGCAGCCGAACCGGCAGCGCACTCGGCCGGACAACGGCAAGGCCACCGGCAAGCCGTCGCATCCCGGCGCGCGTTCGGGGCGCGAAGCGTCGGCGAAACGTCCGCCTGCGGGCCGTTCGCAGGAAGAGGTCGATCTGGGCAAGGCCTACGCCCTGCGGGCGCGCCAGGAAAAGCTGGAGCGCGAAGCCGCCGAGCGCGAGCGACAGGAGCAGGCGCGGATCCGCCGCGAAGCCAAAGCCCGGGTCGCCGAGCTGCTCAAGGATGCCGCGCTCAACGATCCGGCGGCGGACATCGCCCGGCACTTTCCCTACGGCGGCAAGATCAAGCGGATTTACGTGACCGAGAGCCAGCTCAAGGCGCTCAACGCCGGCGAGTTGGGTGTCGCGCAGCAGCAGGGCCGCTACGTTCTCGTCGAGGCCGCGCTGTTGGCCCAAATCGAAGCGGTTTTCCCGGATGCGGTTGCGCTCAAGGTCGATCCCGATGCGCCGGGCGATGCCGATCCCTACAGCGACCCGCGCTATCAGGTGCCCGATGATCTGGTGTGGTGAGCCGGCGCGGCCGGCGTCTCATTCCGGATCGTAGTCCAGGTTCGCCGCCAGCCAGCGTTCGGCCTGGGCCTGGCTGATGCCGCGCCGACTGGCATAGTCTTGAACCTGATCGCGGCCCAGCCGGCCGACCACGAAATACTGGCTGTCAGGGTGGGAAAAATACAGCCCGCTGACGGCGGCTGCCGGATACATGGCGAAGTTTTCGGTCAGCTGCATGCCGATCCGCGACTCCACGTCCAGCAGGTCGAACAGCGTGCGCTTCATGCTGTGATCGGGACAGGCCGGATAGCCCGGCGCCGGCCGGATGCCGCGATAGCGCTCCTCGACCAGCGCCTCGGTATCCAGCGACTCGTCCGGCGCATAGCCCCACAGCTCGGTCCGCACCTTCTGGTGCATCCGCTCGGCGAGCGCCTCGGCCAGGCGATCGGCCAGGGACTTGAGGAGGATGGCGTTGTAGTCGTCGTGGTCGGCTTCGAACCGGGCAGCGTGCGGCTCGATGCCCAGTCCGGCGGTCACCGCGAAGCCACCGATCCAGTCCTGCCGACCCGACCCGGCCGGCGCGACGAAGTCGGCCAGGCACAGATTGGCCCGCTCGCCGACCGGCTTGTCGGCCTGCTGGCGGAGGAAATGCAGGACGACCCGATCCGCCGCCTTGTCGCCGTCGCCGACCGGCTGCTGCTCCGCGCGCCGGTCGATGACCACATCATCGCCCTCGGCGTTGGCCGGCCACAGGCCGATCACCGCTTTGGCGGTCAGCCATTTCTCGGCCACGATACGGTCCAGCATGGCCTGCGCGTCGCGGAACAGATCGCGCGCCTGACTGCCGACCACGGCGTCGTCGAGAATCGCCGGGTAGCGACCGGACAGCTCCCAGCTCTGAAAGAACGGCGTCCAGTCGATGATGTCGATCAGCTCATCGAGCGGGTAGTCGTCGTATACCGTCACCCCGGGTCTGCCCGGCCGGGGCGGGACGTAGTCGGACCAGTGTCCGTCGAATCGGTTCCCGCGCGCCTGATCGAGGCCGATCAGCCGCTTGCCGCCGGTCTTCGACTTGTGTCGCTCGCGGATGGCGGCGTAATCGGCGTCGTTGGCGGCGATGAACTCGGTCCGGCGCTCGGCACTGATCAGCGACTGCACCACGCCGACCGCGCGCGAGGCGTCCTTCACCCAGACCGTGCTGGCGGCATAGTGCGGGGCGATCTTGAGCGCGGTGTGGGCCCGTGACGTGGTTGCGCCGCCGATCAGCAGCGGAATGTCGAAGCCCTGGCGCTGCATCTCCTTGGCGACGTGGCTCATTTCCTCGAGCGACGGGGTGATCAGGCCCGACAGGCCGATCAGATCGGCCTTGGCCTCGCGCGCGCGATCGAGAATGGTCTGCGCCGGCACCATCACGCCGAGATCCTCGACATCGAAGTTGTTGCAGGCCAGCACCACACCGACGATGTTCTTGCCGATGTCGTGCACATCGCCCTTCACCGTGGCCATCACGATCTTGCCCTTGGGCTTGCCGGACTGGCCGCTGCGCACCTTCTCCGCTTCGATATAGGGAATGAGGTGGGCCACGGCCTTCTTCATTACCCGCGCCGACTTCACTACCTGGGGAAGAAACATCTTGCCGGCCCCGAACAGGTCCCCCACCACGTTCATGCCGGCCATCAGCGGACCCTCGATGACGTCAAGCGGCTTGTCGGCCGCCAGCCGCGCCGCTTCGGTGTCCTCGATGACGAATTCGTCCAGACCATGGATCAGCGCATGCTCCAGCCGTTTGTCGACCGGAAACTCGCGCCAGGCCGGTTTTTCGCGGGCCGCCGGCCCCGCGTCGCGCGCGCCTTTCCGGTAGCGGTCGGCGATGTCCAGCAGCCGTTCGGTGGCATCGGCGCGGCGGTTGAGCACCACATCCTCGACCCGCTCGCGCAGATCGGCATCCAGATCGTCGATCAGCGCCAGCGCGCCGGCATTGACGATGCCCATGTCCATGCCGGCGCCGATGGCGTGATACAGAAACACCGAATGGATCGCTTCGCGCACCGTGTTGTTGCCGCGAAAGGCGAAGCTGACGTTGCTGACCCCGCCGGAGACGTGGCAGTGGGGCAGGGTGCGCTTGATCTCGCGGGTGGCCTCGATGAAATCGACCGCGTAATTGTTGTGTTCTTCGATGCCGGTGGCGATGGCAAAGATATTCGGGTCGAAAATGATGTCCTCCGGCGGGAACCCGACCTCATCGACCAGCAGGCGATAGGCGCGCGCGCAGATTTCCACCTTTCTGGCCCGGGTGTCGGCCTGGCCGTGTTCGTCGAACGCCATCACCACGACGGCGGCGCCGTAGCGCAGGACCTTGCGCGCCTGGTCGAGGAACTGCACTTCGCCTTCCTTGAGCGAAATCGAATTGACGATCCCCTTGCCCTGGAGGCACTTCAGCCCGGCTTCGATCACGCTCCATTTGGAGCTGTCGACCATCACCGGAATGCGTGCGATGTCGGGCTCGGCGGCAATCAGATGGAGAAAGGTCACCATCGCCGCTTCGGAGTCGAGCATGCCCTCGTCCATGTTGACATCGAGGATCTGCGCGCCGTTCTCGACCTGCTGACGGGCGACTGCCACCGCCTCGTCATAACGGCCCTCGACGATCAGCCGGCGAAACTGCGCCGAGCCGGTGACATTGGTCCGCTCGCCGATGTTGACGAAGTTGGTCTGCGGTCCGATGACGAAGGGTTCGAGACCGGAAAGTCGGGTGCGTCGCGCGAGCTGGGTCATGTCGGGGTGATACCTTGATCCGTGTTTGGTGTTCGTGCCGCCTGGTGCGCGGGTGGCGCAGAAACGCAGTGCGATTTCAGGCGGCGGCGTCGACCTGTGGCACCGTTCGCGGGGCAATTCCGGCCACCGCCTCGGCGATCGCCGCGATATGCGCCGGTGTGGTGCCGCAGCAACCGCCGACGATGTTGAGCAAACCGGACTGCGCGAATTCGCGCAGCGTCTCGGCCATCATTTCCGGCGTCTCGTCGTATTCGCCAAAGGCATTGGGCAGGCCAGCGTTCGGGTGGCAGCTGATCAATGCATCGGCCGCCAGCGAGAGGTCTTCAATGTGCGGACGCAGGTCCTTGGCACCCAGCGCGCAGTTGAGTCCGACCGACAGCGGCCGGGTGTGGCGCAGCGAGTACCAAAACGCCTCGGCGGTCTGGCCCGACAGCGTCCGTCCCGAGCGGTCGGTGATGGTTCCGGAAATCATCAGCGGCAGCCGGCCGCCCAGCTTGTCGAACACTTCCTCGACCGCGAACGCGGCGGCTTTGGCGTTGAGCGTGTCGAACACCGTCTCGATCATCAGCGCATCGGCGCCGCCCTCGATCAAACCCTCGGCGGCCTCGCGGTAGGTGGCCGCCAGGCCGTCGAAGTCGACGGCCCGGAAGCCGGGGTCGTTCACGTCCGGGCTCATGCTGGCGGTGCGGCTGGTCGGTCCCAGAACACCGATCACGAAGCGCGGCCGATCCGGCGTCTGGGCGGTCGCTTCGTCGCAGGCCGAGCGCGCCAGTCGGGCGGACTCCCGGTTCAGCTCGCGCACCAGATGCTCCAGATGGTAGTCGGACTGCGACAACGCGGTGGAGTTGAAGGTATTGGTTTCCAGCAGGTCGGCACCGGCGCGCAGATAGTCGAGGTGAATGCGGCGGATCAGTGCGGGCTGGCTGAGGCTCAGCAAATCGTTGTTGCCTTTCAGGTCGCCGCCGCAGCCGCAGCCCGGTCCGTGATGGTGGCCGGCCGGCGCGAACAGACTGTCGAAACCCTCGGCGAAACGCTGGCCGCGATAGTCGGCCTCTTGCAACTGCTCGGCCTGGATCATGGTGCCCATGCCGCCATCGAGGATCAGGATGCGGGATTGGAGTGCGTCGAGCAGCCCGTGAGCGCGCTCCGGGTGCAGCCAGGGCAGGGGGCGGCTCATGGCTTCACCGCCATCAGCATGTTGACTTCGAAGTGCGGCGCGCGTTTTTCCCGAGTCACCCGCTCGCAGACCTGCACGGATAACCCGGCCTTTTCGGCGAATCGCCTGAGGTCGGCCAGATTCAGGCCTAGGTTGACGTGGCCGTAGGGCTTCACGGTGGAGGCATGCTCGTGCCGGGCCAGGCAGGTGGCCAGCAGCCGGCCGCCGGGGCGCAGCACACGGGCCACTTCGGCGATGGCCAGCGCGGGTTTCTCGGCGTAGGTGAGCGCGTGCATCATCAGTACCAGATCGAAGCTGGGCCGCTCGAATGGCAGGGCGTGCATGTCGCCCTCGACCACGGTGACCTGCGGGTGCCGGCTCAGACGCTCGCGCGCCATGGCCACCACTTTGGCGCTGGCATCGATGCAGGTGAAGGATTTGGAATGCGGCCCGATCAGCTCGGCGGTCACCCCGTCGCCCGAGGCGATATCGAGCACATCGCCCGGCTCCAGCAGCGGCAGGGCGGCGCGTGCCAGGGCTTCCCAGGTGCGGCCGGGCGAGTAGTGCCGCTCCATGTCGCCAGCGACCGAATCGGCCCAGTTCTGGTCGACCGCGCGCGCCGCCAGCACCACCGGCAGGCGCTCGGCATCGGCGCGCAGCAGCGGGTCGTCGGCGCCGGTGCTCAGGGCCAGCCAAAGCTGCCGGCGCTCCACGCCAAGATCATCCTCATTGAACCGGTAGTAGGCCGACACGCCGGCACGCCGGTCGCGCACCAGGCGCGCCTCCTTCAGTTTGGACAGGTGGGTAGAAACCCGCGGCTGGGCCAGGTGGGTGATCGCCGCCAGCTCGGCCACGGTCAGTTCCTCGCGTTCCAGCAGGGCGAGCAGACGCACGCGGGTGGGGTCGGACAGCACCCGCAGACACTCCGACCAAGCGTCGAGATCCATGCAATATCCTTGTATCGCGATTCAGAGATATATCAAGTGTGAGTCGGCAGGCCGCGAGCGTCAAGGCGGCAGCTAGTGTAGTGCTTGCGAAATACGTGAACTATTAGGTGTTGCCACGGTCATATTCGTGTCTGTCCCTTGGAGCGAATGATGAAACCGGCTGCTGCGATCACACTCACCCAAGAGCAACGAAAAGAACTGGAGCGGCGCGT